>DATMTK010000145.1:0-35127 GCA_035564755.1 Devosia sp.
GCACTGGCACGACCACGACGACGCTTCGCGCCACTCGGTTGGCGTGGACACAGCAGGGACTGCGCCATTGCATCTTCACCGGCACGGAACCAGCGGCCGCATGACGCTCTTGCTTGTCCTCGGTTCCTCCCCGATGGTTGAGGGCATTCCCGCTTTCTTTGCGGCGTCGAAATACGGTGCCGGATTGATCGCGGTGATGGCGCTGCTCTTCGCGCTGAGCACGATAGCGACTTATGTCGTGCTCTCGGTTTTGTCCGCGTCGGGTCTGCAGCGTCTGAATCTCGGGCCGCTCGAGCGCTACGGCGAAGTGCTCAGTGGGCTGCTTATTGCCGTCACCGGACTGATCTTCGGGCTTCTCGTCGCCTTGTAGTGAGGCGGTGTCTCACACGAAACCGGGCGACCGCACGCGTTCGGCTGCCCGCCTTGCACTTTGAGGGCGATTCCCCTATATCCGCGGCGCGCCGGGAGGTTCCGGCGTAATTCACACGCGAAGCCGGCGCGCTGCTCATAAGCGCTCCACCCGGTGCCGAACGGCTCCATCGCTTCGCGGAGGCTCAACCGGGAAAGGATTTCGCCTCATGGCATTGCCAGATTTTTCCATGCGCCAGCTGCTCGAAGCCGGCGTCCATTTCGGCCACCAGTCGCACCGCTGGAATCCGAAGATGGAGCGCTATATTTTCGGCGTTCGCAACGACATCCACATCCTCGACCTCGGCCAGACCGTGCCGGCCCTGCAGCGCGCGCTGCAGCTCGTCTCGGACACCGTGGCCGAAGGCGGCCGCGTGCTGTTCGTGGGCACCAAGCGCCAGGCGGCGCCGCTCGTTGCCGAAGCTGCCCGCCAGTCGGCGCAGTATTACGTCAACTCCCGCTGGCTCGGCGGCACGCTGACCAACTGGCAGACCATCAGCCAGTCGATCTCGCGTCTGCGCGAGCTCGAGGCCAAGGTCGCCGACGGTGCCGAAGGCCTCACCAAGAAGGAGCGCCTGCTGCTCGACCGCGAGCGTGAGCGCCTCGAGCGCGACCTCGGCGGCATCAAGGACCTCGGGAACCTTCCGAACCTGCTGTTCGTGATCGACACGAACAAGGAAGCCAATGCCATCAAGGAGGCACGGCGCCTCGGCATCCCGGTGATCGCGATCATCGATTCGAACTCGGATCCGGACACCGTCGACTACCCGATCCCGGGTAATGACGACGCGGCCCGCGCGCTCGAGCTCTACTGCAACCTGGTCAGCAAGGCAGCGATCGACGGCATTTCGCGCTCGTCCGCCGGCCGTGGCGCCGATCTGGGCGCCGCCGAGGTTGCGCCGGAAGAACCGACGCTCGCCGCCGAGTAAGCCGCCGGTCACGGCAGCTTCATTTTCAATCGACAGGCGCGGCCCCGTATGACGTGGGGTCGCATGAAAGGTGATCGAAATGGCAGTCACTGCACAGCAGGTCAAAGAGCTCCGCGAGTCGACCGGCGTGGGGATGATGGATTGCAAGAAGGCGCTCGAGGAGACCGGCGGCGACATGGAAGCCGCGGTCGACTGGCTGCGCACCCGCGGCCTTGCCAAGGCCGCCAAGAAGGCCGGCCGCGTCGCGGCCGAGGGCCTCGTGGGCGTCGCCAATGAGGGCACCAAGGCGGCGATCGTCGAGGTGAACTCGGAGACCGATTTCGTCGCCCGGAACGACCAGTTCCAGGGCATTGTCGGCAACGTCGCCAAGCTGGCGCTCGACGCCAGGGGCTCGATCGAAAAGCTGGCCGAGATGCCGTTCCCCGGCACCGGCCGCTCGGTCGCGGCCGAGCTCACCGACGCCATCGCCAAGATCGGCGAGAACATGAATCTGCGCCGCTCGTCCGTGATCGAGGTCAAGGACGGCGTCATCGGGTCTTACGTCCACAACACCGTCAAGCCCGGCATGGGCAAGCTCGGCGTGATCGTGGGCGTCGAGTCGACCGGCGACAAGACGGTGCTGAGCGGCCTCGGCAAGCAGCTCGCGATGCACATCGCCAACACCAATCCGCTGTCGGTCTCGCCCGACGACATCGATCCGGCCATCGTGGCCAAGGAGCGCGAGATCTACGCCGAGCAGGCCAAGGAGACCGGCAAGCCGGCCGAAGTCATCGCCAAGATGGTCGAGGGCCGGGTGCGCAAATTCTTCGAGGAATCGACGCTGCTCGCCCAGACCTTCGTCATCGACGGCGAGAGCAAGGTGAAGGACATCGTCGCCAAGGCCGAGAAAGAGGCCGGGGCGCCGATCAAGGTGACCAGCTTCGTGCGCTATGCGCTGGGCGAAGGCATCGAGAAGCAGGAAACCGACTTCGCCGCCGAGGTCGCCGCGACCTCCGGCGTCAAGCCGCCGAAGGCCGCCGAATAATCCATGACAGGCCGGGCCTCCGGGACCGGCCTGTGGCTTTTCGCGTGCGCAAAAACGCTGCGCGAAAATAAGCACTTACTGCACAAACCCGCCCTGTTTACGCGGCGGGTTATGGTCTAAACCTCTCGCCGCCGCGGGAATCGGTCGCGCGGCCAGTCGAATGAGGGGCGCCATGGCCAAAACCACCTACAAGCGCATCCTCCTCAAGGTCTCGGGCGAAGTGCTCGCCGGCGACCAGAGTTTCGGCATCGAGCCGGCCTATCTTGAAGCCACCGCCAAACAGATCGTCGATGCGGCCAAGTCTGGCGTACAGATCGCGATCGTTCCCGGCGGCGGCAACATCTTCCGCGGCATGTCGGTCGCGGCGGGCGGTGCCGATCGGGTGACCGCCGACATGATGGGCACGCTCGGGACCGTCATCAATGCCCTGGCGCTCTCCAGCGAGATTTCCCGGCAGGGCGTCAAATCCAAGGTCTTCAGCGCCACGACCATGCCCTCCGTGGCCGATACGTATACGGCGCGGGAGGCGAAGGCGGCGCTGGATGATGGCTATGTCGTCGTCCTTGGCGGTGGCACCGGCAATCCGTTTTTCACCACCGACACCGCAGGCGCCCTGCGCGCCATCGAGCTCGACTGCGACGTCCTGCTCAAAGGCACCAAGGTCGACGGCGTCTATACTGAGGACCCCAAGAAGAATCCGAAGGCCCGGCGCTACGAGACCGTCAGTTACGACGAAGTCATTTCGCGCAACCTCAAGGTCATGGACACGGCTGCCTTCGCGCTTGCGCGCGACAACGGGCTGCCGATACTGGTCTATTCACTCGACGACAAAGAGGGGCTGATGGGCGTATTGAGCGGCAAAGTCCGCTCGACGCTGGTCGGCAACCCGAAGAAATAAGGAGCTTATCATGCCCCAGACGCCATCGTTCTCGCTCGACGAGATGAAAACCCGGATGCAGAAGTCGATCGCCTCGCTGCGCGACGAGCTCACCGGTTTGCGCACGGGGCGCGCCAGCGCCAGTCTGCTCGAGCCGGTGATGGTCGAAGCCTACGGCACCCGCATGCCGCTGCAACAGGTGGCGACGGTCACCGTCCCGGAAGCCCGGCTGCTCTCGGTCCAGGTCTGGGACCGCTCGATGGCGCAGGCCGTCGACAAGGCCATCCGCAACTCCGGCCTCGGCCTTAATCCGTCGACCGAAGGCGCGACCATCCGCGTGCCGCTGCCCGAGCTCAACGAGGAGCGCCGCCGCGACCTCACCAAGGTTGCCCATAACTACGCCGAGCAGGCACGCGTCGCCATCCGCCACATCCGTCGCGACGGCATGGATTTGCTCAAGAAGCTCGAAAAAGACGGTGCCATGAGCCAGGACGACAGCCGTGCCAAGTCCGACCTCGTGCAGAAGGCGACCGATGCGGCAATCGCCGAAGTCGACCAGGTTCTTGCCGCTAAGGAACAGGAAATCATGCAGGTTTAACCTGCACATTCTCGCCGAACCGGGAATCGCCCATGTCCAGTGAACCCGCCTCCCAGCCGCGTGCTGCAGCCCATCCTGAGCTGCGCATACCGGCCCATATCGGGGTGATCATGGACGGCAATGGCCGCTGGGCAAAAGCCCGCGGAAAGCCCAGGACCGAAGGGCATATCGCCGGCGTCAAGGCGCTCCGCGCGACGGTCGAGAACTGCATCAATTACGGCGTCGGCTATCTCACCGTCTTCAGCTTTTCGTCGGAGAACTGGACCCGCCCCAAGGACGAAATCAGTTTCATTTTCGGCCTGCTCCGCCGTTTCGTCGCCTCCGACCTCGAAAAGCTTCACCGCAACAATGTGCGCGTCAAGATCATCGGTTCACGGGAGGGGCTGGACGACGGCCTGCGCCGGCTGATCGCCGAAGTCGAAGCGACCACCGCCATGAATACCGGGCTCAAGCTGCAGGTGGCCTTCAACTATGGCGGCAAGGCCGAGATTACGGAGGCCGTGCGCCGCATCGGCTCGCTGGTGGCCACGGGCCGGCTCAAGCCCGAGGACATCACCGAGGACACCATCGGCCGGGCGCTTTACACCGCCGGGATGCCGGACCCCGACATCATCATCCGCACCAGCGGCGAGCAGCGGGTGAGCAATTTCCTCCTCTGGCAGAGCGCCTACTCCGAGCTCGTGTTCGTCGAAGACAACTGGCCGGATTTTGACGAGGCCGCCTTCGTTCGCGTGCTGGAGGACTATTCCGGCCGCGAGCGGCGCTATGGAGGCGTCGAGGCCAAACAGTGACGTCGCCCGACCCACAGGGCGCTGTGCCCGTCCGCTCCGGTCCCTCCTGGCACGATCTCGGTCCGAGGCTGCTGTCGGCGGCGGTGATCGTTGCAGTGATCGCCACTGGCCTGTACTTCGGCGGTTACGTCTTCGCCATCCTCGCCGCGATCGTCTTCGGCATCACCTACCGCGAGTGGGAGCAGATGGTCACCCTGAAGCCGCTGGCGCCGCTCGGCATGGCGATGCTGGGGCTGTTGGCGCTGGCGGCCGTTGCCTATCCGACATTCGGCTGGCTCGGGGTCATCGCCCTGATCGCCATCGCGCTGCTGGTGGCGACCTTCGGCGACAAGGCGGTGCTGCCGTGGCGCATCGGCGGTCTGATCTTTTTCGGCGTCGTCCTGATCGCTGTGCTCGCCATGCGCGGCTACGGTCCTGCCGGAGTGGTCGCGGGCTGGTATCTGGGCATCGTCATCGCCTTCAACGATACGGGCGCCTACTTCGTCGGCCGCGTGATCGGCGGTCCGAAGCTGGCTCCAGCGATTTCTCCTGCCAAGACGTGGGCGGGGTCGATCGGCGGCTGGGTGATCGGCACGCTGGCGGGAACTCTTTACTGGATCATCTTCACCCACTCGCCGTGGGGCTACGGATTGGCATTCTCGGCGATCCTCGGGATCGTGGGGCAGGTGGGCGACCTGACCGAGAGTGCCATCAAGCGGGTGTTCCGGGTCAAGGATTCGGGCGACATCATTCCGGGCCATGGCGGCTTCATGGATCGTCTCGACAGCGTGACCTTCGGTGTCCTCCTCCTGTTTCTGATCGGCCTCGTGCACGGCGGAATCGGGAACGTCTCGGGTGGTTTCCTCAATTGGTGATGCGGCGGGGCTTGCGCGCGGGAGGACGGGTGTCCAACTGTGACCGCAATCGCTGCCTAGCGTTTCAGGCATTCCAGGAGCATTAAACTGTCCTTCCTCAGCCTGCCGGTCCTTTACGCCATTCCCGCCTTCATCGTGGTTTTGACCGTCATCGTGTTCGTGCACGAGATGGGCCATTACCTCGTCGCCCGCTGGAACGGCATCGCCATCCAGACCTTTTCGCTGGGCTTCGGCCCGGAGGTCGTCGGCTTCAACGACCGGCACGGGACCCGCTGGAAGATCTCGATGATTCCTCTGGGCGGCTACGTGCGCTTCATCGGCGACATGAATGCCGCCAGCATGCCGGATCCGCAGCTCGTGGCCGCGCTTCCGGCCGAGGAACAGGCCAGGTTGTTCGTCAACAAGAACGTCTGGCAACGCATCGCGGTGGTTGTCGCAGGCCCGGCGGCCAACATCCTCTTTACCTTCCTCGTCCTCTACGCGTTGCTGCTGGGCTATGGCCGCTACACGATTCCGCCGGTGATCAGCGACGTGGTCCAGGGCGGCGTCGCACAGCAGGCCGGCCTCGAGGCCGGCGACAAGATCCTGTCGGTCGACGGCTTCGGCGTCCGCGGTTTCGAGGATTTCCAGCGGTTGATTTCAACCGCGCCGGGGCGGGCCGTCACGATTACGCTCGAGCGCAGCGGCGCCGACAAATCGATCGTCCTCACCCCTGAAATTGCCACCGAAACCGACCAGTTCGGCAATCAGCAGCGCATCGGCCGGATCGGCGTGAGCCGCAACGTCGATCAGAGCGATGTGACCCTCTACCGGCCGAATCCGGTCGAAGCGGTCGGCATGACCACCGAGGATATCCGCTTCATCGTCGAGCGCACCGGGGCCTTTCTCGGCGACTTCTTCGTCGGCCGGGGCGACGTCGAGCAGCTGGGAGGGCCGGTGAAGGTCGCCAAGGTCTCGGGCGAGGTCGCGACGCTCGGCATCGTCGCACTCATCAATCTGGCAGCGCTGCTGTCGCTCAACATCGGCATTTTCAACCTGCTGCCGGTGCCGGTCCTCGACGGCGGCCATCTGCTCTACTACCTCATCGAGGCGATCCGTGGCCGGCCGCTCAGCCAGAAAGCGCAGGAAATCGGGTTCCGCGTCGGCTTCGCCATCGTCGGCAGCCTGATGATTTTCACCCTCCTCAACGACACGCTGCTCGAGGCCCTCCGGCACGTCTCCTGAGGAGCTGAAATCGCCTCGAAAAGGCGATCGGTGAGGGGTTGATCCCGGGTTCGCAGGCCGAGTCGCTCGCCGCGCACTAAGTATTTGTTAACCTTGGTTTTCGGGGTGTTGCGCAAATGCACGCAGCCCAAGCTTTTGCTAACGCAGAATGCCCTTGCGGCTTGCCCTTGGTTAAAAAACCAGTAAATGCTTCGACCTGGAGTTAGCTGGGGGCCGCTCGCGCGGGCGATTCTTCGGCTTTCGTGAGAGGCAGTTAGAATCATGATCGATCCCACCAAGCTGCTGCGCAGTGCTCTCTTGGCGCTTGCGCTCCTGTTCTTGGCGCCAGTCGGCGTCGGGGGCACGCTCTTGGGGGTCGAGGCCGCGCAGGCAGCCACCGTCAGCAAGATTTCGGTGATCGGCAACAAGCAGGTCGACACCTCCGCGGTCGTCAAATACCTGGCGCTCAAGGTTGGCGATGAAGCGACCGCAGCCAAGATCAGCGCCTCTGTCGATGCGCTGCAGGCGACCGGACTGTTCAAGACCGTGAATGTGGGCATGCAGGGATCGGTCCTGGTGGTGCGCGTGAGCGAGAATCCGGTGGTCGCCTCGGTCCTGTTCGAGGGCAACCAGCGCTTCTCGGATGCCAATTTGATCGCCATGATCGACATCGAGAACCGCGGTACGGTCGATCAGCCTGCGCTCGACCGCGACGTCGGCACGATCAAGAAGGCCTACCAGGACGCAGGGTACAACACCGTCGAAGTGACGACCCGCCTCGAGCCGGTGGGCGATGGCCGCGATCGTGTGGTGTTCGTCATCAACGAGGGCGGCCGCGTCGGCATCGCTGCCATCAACTTCACCGGCAACAACGCGATCAGCGCCTGGACCCTCAAGTCCATCATCAAGACGCACGAAACCGGCTGGCTGAGCTGGTTGCTGCATGACGACAGCTATACCCAGGACCAGCTCGACCAGGATCGGGTGCTGATCCAGCAGTATTATGCCAATCACGGCTATCCGGATGCGCAGGTGACGTCGGCCGTCGCCGAGTACAACGCGGACCGCAAGGGCTACTTCATCACCTACACGATCGTCGAAGGCGACGCGTACAAGTTCGGCAAGATCGGTGTCGAGACCTCGATTTCGGGTCTCGATGCAAACACGCTGACCAACACCATCCGGACCCGCGAAGGCGACCGGTTCTCGGCCACCGACATGACGCGCTCGGCGCAGGACATGGCAGTTGAGGCCACCAACCTCGGCTATCCCTTCGCCGATGTGCGGCCGCGCATCGATCGTGATCCGTCGGGCGGCGTGATCGGGGTGACCTATCTCGTCGACGAAGGGCAGCATCTCTACGTCGAGCGCATCAATATCACCGGCAACACCAAGACGCGCGACTTCGTCATCCGGCGCGAGCTCGGCTTTGCTGAAGGCGACCCCTTCAGCCGCGCCCTCGTGGCGCAGGGCAAGGCGAATGTCGAGGCCCTCGGCTTCTTCTCGAAGGTCGACGTCAATGTCGAGCAGGGAAGCGCACCGGACAAAGTCGTCCTCGATATCGCTGTGACCGAGCAGTCGACGGGCAGCTACGGCGTCAGCGCGGGGTACGACACCGAGGCCGGTATCCTGGGCGAATTGTCGATCGAGGAGCGTAACTTCCTCGGCCGCGGCCAGTACATCAAGGCGTCTCTGGGTGCGAGCCAGACCGGCAAGACCGTCGATTTCAGCTTCACCGAGCCCTACTTCATGGGTCTCAAGGTGTCGGCCGGCGTGGATGCCTACCGCCACATCGTGGATGAGACGACCACCAACTACTACGGCACGACATCGACGGGGGCGCAGCTCAGGTTCGGCCTGCCGGTCACCCGCGATGTGACGGCGCAGTTCTTCACCGGGATCGACCAGACAGTTGTCGCCGACAGCAATCCCACGGACTCGCTCTTCTTCACGAACGGGCAGGTGCTGAACAAGGCGTGGGTTGGCTATAGCCTGACTTACAACACCCTCGACGATCAGAAGCATCCGACCGAAGGCCTCTACGGCACGTTCAGCCAGCAGTACGACGGCATGAGCTACAACTTCGTCAAAACCGAAGCGAAGGCGCGTTACTTCATGCCGGTCCTGCCCGATGCCGGCCTGGTCGGCAGCCTCGAGGCCCAGGCGGGTATCATCAACACCCTGGGCTCGAGCAGTCTCAATCCCGTCGAAGCCTTCAACTACGGGCAGACGCTGGTGCGTGGCTTCCAGGTGCAGGGGATGGGCCCGCGGACGTCGGGACAGCCGCTCGGCTATACCGAATATGCCGGTGCCAGTGCCGAGGCGACGTTCCCGATCCCGATGCTGCCCGAGACCTATGGTCTGCGCGGCGCGGTGTGGGCTGACGCCGCGATCATCGGCGGTGCGGGCGCGACGACCCCGATCGATGCGAACTCGATCGACCAGCCGCTCAAGAGCTCGGTCGGTGCCTCGATCATCTGGGATTCGCCGTTCGGACCGCTGCGTGGCGACGTTGCCTACGTGATTTCGAAGGCAACAGCCGACAAGACCCAGATGTTCACCCTGACCCTGCAGACCTTGCTCTGATCCGGGTGGCATGAAAAAGATCAAGGGCCGCAGGCGGCTTGCCTGCGGCTCTTTTCATTGCAGCGCTTAGCATGGTCGACACCCGCTTCCACAATTTCGCCGGTCCCATCTCGCTCGGGGCGCTGCTGGCCGCCGCCGGCGTCGTCTCCAGCAATTTCGATGGAGAGGGGCCGTCGATTTCGGGCGCCGAGGAGCTGGTCCTTGCGGGCCCCGAGCACCTGGCGCTTGCCGCGCAGAGCCAGTATCGCGAGGCTCTCCGCGACACCGCGGCCGCCGTCGTCATCGTCTCGGCGGATCTTTTCGGCGATGTCCCCGCGGGCACGATCGGGATCGTCCACAAGAACCCGCATCTGCTGTTCGTCGACCTGCTGGAGCGGCTTTATCCGCAAAGCACCCGAACCGGCGTCCTCGGCCTGCTCGGACCACATGAAAGCCTGCCATCGACCGAAGGCGATGTGCGGATCGGGCCGGGCGTGGTATTGGGGCCGGGCGTGGAAATCGGGCGTGGTACCGTGATCGGCCCGAACACGGTCATCGGGGCGGGCGTCACCATCGGACGCAACTGCACCATCGCGTCCAACGTCAGCATCGAATGCGCCCATCTGGGCAACAACGTCGTGCTGCATGCCGGCGCCCGGATCGGGTCGGAAGGCTTCGGCTGGCTCGACCATGGCATCACCAATCGCAAGATTCCGCAGCTTGGCCGGGTCATCGTCCAGGACCGGGTCGAGATCGGCGCCAATTCCGCCGTCGATCGGGGGGCCCTGGGCGACACGGTGATCGGCGAGGGCACCAAGATCGATAATCTCGTGCAGGTCGGGCACAATTGCCGGATCGGGCGGAACTGCCTCATCGCGGGAATGTCGGGTCTGGCCGGGTCCACTGTGCTTGAAGACAGCGTCATGATGGGCGCGCGCGCCACCACCAGCGGCCACTTGACCATCGGGCGGGGCAGTGTTTTGGCTGCGGGCTCGGCTGTGACTAAGAGCTTCCCGCCCGGGTCGGGATTGGCGGGATTCCCGGCGCAGGATGTACGCAGTTGGCGGCGCGAAGTCGCTACGCTCAGGCGCTTGAATAAGAGGGGCGAAAGTGGACGTTAAGACCGAGCCAGCAGCCGAGACGGCTACGCGGACGCTCGAGACGATGGACATCGATGCCATCCTCAAGTGCCTGCCGCATCGCTATCCGTTCTTGATGATTGACAAGATCATCGAGGTCGATGGCGACAATTCCGCCATTGGAATCAAGAACGTCAGCGTGAATGAGCCGATTTTTCAGGGGCATTTCCCCGGTAATCCGGTGTTTCCGGGCGTGCTGATCATCGAGGGGATGGCGCAGACGGCGGGCGCGATCGCCATCGCGGCCGACAAGACCGAGGGCCAGCACATCGTCTACATGGTGACGGTCGACAAATGTAAGTTCCGCAGGCCCGCTCGGCCCGGCGACGTCATCGAATACCACATCAGGAAGATCCGCCGCCGCAGCGCCATGGGCTGGTACGAGGCGCGCGCGATGGTCGGAGAGACGCTGATCGCCGAGGCCGAGGTCGGCGCCATGGTGATGGTCGGGGACCATTGATGACGGACATCCATCCGACGGCCATCGTCGAGCCGGGCGCCAAGCTCGGCGAGGGCGTCAAGATCGGCCCCTATTGCATCGTGGGAGCGGAGGCGAACCTGGGCGAAGGCTCGCAGTTGATCTCGCATGCGATCGTCACCGGCCGGACGACCATCGGGCCGCGCGCGACGATCTTTCCGTTCGCTTCGATCGGGCACCGGCCGCAGGACCTCAAATATGCCGGCGAGCCGTCGACGCTCGAGATTGGCGCGGATACGACCATCCGCGAGCACGTGACGATCAGCCCCGGGACTGCCGGCGGCGGCATGATCACCAGAATTGGCGATCACTGCCTGATCATGATCGGGGTCCATATCGGACATGACTGCCACATCGGCAACAATTGCGTGCTGTCCAACAACGTCACGTTCGCCGGGCACTGCACGATCGGCGATTACGTGATCATGAGCGGCTATTCGGGCGCCACGCAGTTCGTGCGCGTGGGGTCGCACGCCTTTGTCGGCGGGCTCACCAAGCTCGAGCGCGATCTCATTCCCTATGGTACCGCGACGGGCAATCCGGCCGAGCTCTCCGGTCTCAATCTCGTCGGGCTCAAGCGCCGTGGCTTCGACCGTGAGGCGATCCACAATCTGCGGACCGCCTACCGCATGATCTTTGCCTCGGAGGGAACGCTGCGGGAACGGGTGGATGACGCAGCAGCGATTTTTCCGAACGACGAACTGATCCAGGACGTGGTGAAGTTCATCATCGAAGCCAAGGACCATCCGCTGACCCTGCCCAGGAACGGGCACGACGACGAGTGACATGCGCCGGGTGACGCTCATCGCGGGGTCGGGAACGCTCGCCCCGCTGGTCGCAGCGGCGGTCCGAGAGCGCGGCGACACCCTGCAGATCATCGACATCGTCGGCCGCGAGGATCTCGACGGTGCACTGACTCTGACTCTCGCCCAGGCGCCGGAACTGATCGCGGCGGTCAAGGCGTACAAGACCACGCATCTGGTGATGGCGGGTGGCGTCCACATTTCCGACGCCGAACGGGAAGGCATCGTCCAAGCCTTCGGTTTTGCCGGCAAGGTCGCGCGCGTTGCGGGCGATGTGGGTCTCGCCGGCATGATCCTGGTGTTCTGCCGCGTGAACCGCATCAAGCTCGTGGGCGTGCAAGACGTGGCGCCGGGGCTGCTGGCTCCCGAGGGACACATCGCCGGCCCGCCGCTCGATGCGGCATTCACGGCCTCGGCGCAGCGTGCCCTTGCCGTGGCGCGGGCCATCGGTGCGGTCGATCTGGGGCAGTCGGTGATCGTCTCCGGCAACCGGCCGATCGCCGCGGAGGATACCGGCGGCACCGATGCGCTACTGCTGAGGGCCGCCGAACTGCGGGCGCGCGGCCTTGCCGGCAACAGCGGCATGCCCCTGATCCTGGGCAAGGCGAAAAAGCCCAAGCAGCCGAGCTTCGTGGATTTGCCCGCGATCGGGCCGAACACACTGGTCAACGCCGCGGCCGCGGGGGTTTCGGTGATCGCGCTCGAGGCCCGCAATACGCTGCTGCTCGACCGGGCCGCGATCGAGCAGGAAGCCGCCACCCGCGGCATCACCGTGGTCGGATTGAAGCATGGCTGACCCGGTCCGCCTCTTTATCGTGGCCGGCGAGCCCTCTGGTGACCGCATCGGCGCCGATCTCGTGCGCCGGCTGCGCACGCATCGCGGCGTGCAGCTCAGCGGCGTCGGCGGCGACGCGCTGCAGGGGGAGGGCCTGCGCTCGCTGTATCCGATGAGCGACCTGTCGGTGATGGGCGTCAAGGACGTGCTGATCCGCGCCCCGCTGCTGCTCTGGCGCATTCGGCAGACCGCCAACGCCATCCTCGAGGCCAGGCCCGACATCCTGGTGCTCATCGACTCGCAGGTGTTCTGCCAGATGGTGGCGCAGCGGCTGCGCAAGGCCGGCTACAAAGGCCAGATCATCCTCTATGTGGCGCCGGCCGTGTGGGCCTGGAAGCCGGAACGCGCGCCGACACTGAAGCCGCTCTATGACGAGGTGCTGGCGGTGCTGCCGTTCGAGCCGGCGGTGATGCGCAAGCTCGACGGGCCGCTCACCACCTATGTCGGCCATCCGGCGCTCGGTCACACCTCGCTGAGGCCGTCACAGCCGGAGAAAGGCCCGCTGCTGCTGCTGCCGGGCAGCCGGCCGGGCGAGCTGCGCCGGCACCTGCCGGTGATGGAGGTGGTCGCGACGACCCTTCGCAGGCATCCGCGCATTACCGATTTCGTGCTGCCGACACCCAAGGCCGAAGAAGAACGAGTGCTCGACGCGGTGCGGGCCTGGGATGTGCCCGTCTTCGTCACGAGCTCCAGCGCCGCCAAATGGAAGGCTTTCTCGGAGGCCGTGGCGGCGGTCGCGGTGACCGGCACCGTAACGCTCGAGCTGGCGCTTTCGGGCACCCCGATGGTCACGACCTATGTCGCCGAGCGTGCCCAGGCGAGCCGCGCACTCAAATACAAGGTGCGCTTCGCTTCGCTGCCCAACATCCTTTATGGCAGCGCGCTGGTGCCCGAGATCCTCGATCTCAAGCCGCGGGCGATGGAGGTGGTCACGACGCTCGAGGAGCTATTGGCCAACGACGCCAAGATCGACGTGCAGCGTGCCGGGTTCGCCCGCATCCGCGCCGGCATGGAAAAAGGGGCGCCCGAGGCGCCCCTGACGGATCCGGCCGAGCGCGTGCTGGCTCACTTGCGCGCGGACAACGGCACGTAGTCGCGCGCCGGCGAGCCGTGGTAGAGCTGCCGCGGACGCCCGATCTTCTTCTGCGGATCGGCGATCATTTCCTTCCACTGCGCGATCCAGCCGACGGTGCGGCTGAGCGCGAAGATGGCGGTGAACATCGAGGTCGGGAAGCCGATCGCTTCGAGGATGATGCCCGAGTAGAAGTCGACGTTGGGGTAGAGCTTGCGGGTGATGAAGTATTCGTCCGTGAGGGCGATGTGTTCGAGCTGCTGGGCCACCTGCAAAAGCGGGTTGTTCTCGACCCCGAGCTCCTCCAGCACCTGCTTGCAGGCCTGCTGCATCACCTTGGCGCGCGGATCGTAGTTCTTGTAGACGCGGTGCCCGAACCCCATCAGCCGAATTCCGGACGACTTGTCCTTCACCCGGTCGATGAACTCCGGGATCTTGTCGGGCGTGCCGATCTGCTTGAGCATGTTGAGGGCGGCTTCGTTGGCGCCGCCATGCGCCGGGCCCCACAGGCAGGCGACGCCCGCCGCGATGCACGCGAACGGATTGGCGTCCGAGGAGCCGGCGAGGCGCACCGTCGAGGTCGAGGCATTCTGCTCGTGGTCGGCATGCAGGATGAAGATCAGGTCCATCGCCCGCGCGATGACCGGGTTCACCTTGTACTCTTCGGCCGGCACCGAGAAGCACATGTTGAGGAAGTTGCTGGCGTAATCGAGATCGTTCTTGGGGTACACGAAGGGCTGGCCGACGGAATATTTGTAGGCCATGGCGACGATCGTCGGGATCTTGGCGATCAGGCGGATCGAGGCGATCTCGCGCTGCACCGGATCGGTGATGTCGGTCGAGTCGTGGTAGAATGCGGCGAGCGCGCCGACCACGCCGCAGACCACCGCCATCGGATGCGCGTCGCGGCGGAAGCCGCGGAAGAACAGGTGCATCTGCTCGTGCAGCATGGTGTGCTTGGTGACGCGCTGGTCGAAGTCCTTCATCTGCGCCTTGTCGGGCAGTTCGCCGTAGAGCAGCAGGTAGCAGACCTCGAGGAAGTTCGACTTGTCGGCGAGCTGGTCGATCGGGTAGCCCCGATACATCAGCTCGCCCTTGTCGCCGTCGATGTAGGTGATGGTGCTGTCGGTGGCCGCCGTCGAGGTGAAGCCCGGATCGTAGGTGAACATTCCGGTCTGGCCGTAGAGCGCGCGGATGTCGATCACCTGCGGACCGACGGTGCCCGTAAGGATCGGAAACTCATAGGATTTGTCGCCGATCGTCAGTTTTGCTTTGGTTTCGGGCATTCGCATTCTCCTAGCGGCAGCCGGCGGACAGGAGGGAACGTGCCGGAACCGAAAATGGCAGGACAGGGTGTCTGATGGCATAGGGTATTTGGCCCATCCCTGCAACAGATGGGTGAACACCGCTGACCTATCTGGAGGCTTGGTCAGGCGCTCGCCTGATCACCGATGCGTGCGAGACTTTCGGCCTTGCCGATCAGCACCATGACCTCGAAGATGCCGGGCGAAACAGTGCGGCCGGTGAGGGCGGCGCGGAGCGGCTGCGCCACCTTGCCGAGCTTCAGGCCGCGCGTCTCGGCAAAAGCCCTGACCGCTCCGTCGATCGCCGGCACCGTCCAGTCGGAAAGCTGCTCTAGAACGGCTTTCGCACCGGCGAGCATCGAACGCGCATCGGCGCTGAGCTGCTCGCTGGCGCCGTCGTCGATTTCGATCGGGCGAATGGCGTAGATGAACTGCGCGAGATCGATGAGCTCGAGCACCGTCTTGGCGCGCGGCTGCAGCTCGGGCAGGGCGGCGAGCACTGTCGCCGCGTTGGCGACGAGGCCGGCGTGGTCGCGGTCGCGGCCGATCTCCTTGGCCGTATCGACCATCACGCGGTAGAGGTAATCCGGCTTGCTCTCGCGGATGTAGTGGCCGTTGACGTTCTCGAGCTTGACGAAGTCGAAGCGGGCAGCGCCCTTGTTCAGGCCCTCGAGCGAGAACCACTCGATCATCTGCTCGATCGAGAACAGTTCGTCGTCGCCATGGCTCCAGCCGAGGCGGGCGAGGTAGTTGAGCATCGCCTCGGGCAAATAGCCCATCTGCCGGTAGGCGCCGACGCCGAGCGCGCCGTGGCGCTTCGAAAGCTTGGCGCCGTCCGGCCCGTGGATCAGCGGGATGTGGGCCATCTCCGGCACATCCCAGCCCATGCCGTTGTAGATGATGATCTGGCGGGCCGCGTTGGTCAGGTGGTCGTCGCCGCGGATGATGTGGGTGACCCCCATATCGTGGTCGTCGACCACGACGGCCAGCATGTAGGTCGGCGTGCCGTCCGAGCGCAGGATGATGAAATCGTCGAGGTTCTCGGTCTTGAAGACAACCTCGCCCTGCACGTGGTCGTGGACGATGATTTCACCCGAAACCGGCGCCTTGATGCGGATCACCGGCGCAACGCCGTCGGGCGCCTCTGACGGATCGCGGTCGCGCCAGTAGCCGTTGTAGCGGGGTGGCTTGCCGGCGGCGCGGGCCTCTTCGCGCATCGTCGCCAGCTCTTCGGGCGAGCAATAGCAGTAGTAGGCCTGGCCTCGCGCCAGCAGCTCGTTGGCGATCTCCGCATGCCGGCCGGCGCGCGAGAACTGCAGCGTCGGCTCGCCATCCCAGCTGAGGCCCAGCCAGCTCAGCCCGTCATAGATCGCCTGCACCGCCGCCTCGGTCGAGCGCTCGCGGTCGGTGTCCTCGATGCGCAGCAGGAACTTGCCGTGCTGGTTGCGCGCATAGGCCCACGAGAACAGCGCGGTGCGCGCGCTGCCGATGTGCAAATAGCCGGTCGGTGACGGCGCGAAGCGAGTAACGACGGTCTTTTCAGGCTCGGTCATCAGGGTCCTTGGCGGCTAACGGGCGCCGTGTGTAGCATGGCCCTTGGGGATCGCAAGGGCGAGGGGGCTCGTGGCGGAAACCCTCGAAACCGGCGATCTTGTCGCACCGGTGCCGCGGCCGAAACGGGCCCCGCCGCCGGTTGCATTGGGCTATTCGGCCCCGGCGGCCAGACGGGCATCCGGATTGCCCGAAAGCATGGCACGTGCGCTCGACGCGCGCCGGCTGATCGTGCTGCTGCCGTTTGCGATGATCGCGGGGCTGATCGCCTGTCTCGAGTTGCCGGAGGAACTCTCGCCACCGGCTCTGATCTTCGGCGGGATCGTCGTCGCGGTGCTGGGTCTGATCGCCAGCCCGTCACTGGCTGCGATCCGGGCGGTCGCCTGTCTCGCGGCGTTCTGGCTGGGCCTCTGCCTGTTTCCGATCCATGGCGCGCTGTTCGGAACGGCCATGCTCAGCCGGCCGATGTATGGCACCTACCAGGCGCAGATCGACGAGATCGTCAGCGAAAGTCCCGGTGCGCAGCGCGTGATCGTTTCCGGGCTCACCCCGATCGATGGCGATCGACCGCTGTCCGTGCGGCGGGCTCGCGTGCTGGTCAAGGATGGCCCGAATCTCGCCCCGGGCGACGTCATTGCCGGGCGCTTCCGCTTCGCGCCGGTGCCGGGTCCGGTCTATCCGGGCGGCTTCGATACGCAGTTCCATTCGTATTTCGACGGCATCGGCGCTTACGGCAACTCCATCAAGCCGCCGGCGCTCGTATCCACGGGCAGCCCGTCGGCCCCGGCCCGGCTGATCGACGGCGTCCGGCAGGAGATCGCGGCGCGCGTCGATGCGGTCCTCGCACAGCCGGCGGCCGGCGTCGCCCGCGCCATCATCAACGGCGATGAGAGCGCCGTGACGGACGATGCGCGGAACGCCATGGCCACGGCGGGCATCGCCCATGTGCTCTCGGTATCCGGGCTGCATCTCACGATCGTGGCCGGGGGCACCTTCTGGCTGCTGCGCCTGCTGCTGGCCGGCTTCACCGGGCTCGGCCGGTACCTGTCGGTCAAACGCGTGGCGGCGGCCGGCGGCATGGCTTCGGCGCTGTTTTACTATGGCATTTCCGGCGGCAACGTTGCCGCGCTGCGGTCGACGCTGATGATCCTTTTGGTCTTCGGCGCAGTGCTGGTCGGACGGCGGGCGATCACCATGCGCAACGTGGCAGTCGCGGCGCTGATCGTCATCGCTACCGATCCGGCGGGCGTCTTCCGCCCCAGCTTCCAACTCAGCTTCGCGGCGGTCGTGGCGCTGGTGGGCGCCTACGAAAACCTGCGGACCGAGCGGGCGAAAAACGGCAGCTTCTTCGGCCATGCCTGGGCCTATGCCAAGGGCATCGTGGTTACCAGCCTGATCGCGGGGGCGGCCACGGTGCTGTTCTCGGTCTATCATTTCCAGCAGACGTCGCCCTTGGGCGTGGTCGGCAATCTCGCGACGCTGCCGCTAGTCGGCTTCGTCATGATGCCCGCCGCGGCGATCGCGGTGCTGCTGATGCCGCTGGGGCTCGAGGCCGCGCCGCTTCGCGCCATGGGCTGGTCAATCGACCGGATGCTCGACATGGCGCACATCGTGGCCGGCTGGAGCACGCATTTGCGCGCCGCTCCGCTGTTGACGCCAGCAGCCTTGATCTTCGGACTGCTTGCCCTCGGTTGGTTCGCTTTCTTCAAGGACCGCTGGCGCCTGTTGGGTCCGGCGTTGGCGCTGCCGCTGGTTCTGTTGTTCGCCGTCGACCGGCCGCCGGACGCGCTGATTTCCGACACGACGCAGGCGATGGTCGTCCGCGGTCCAACGGGCCTGGAGCGCGCCGCCGGCAAGGCGGAGAGTTTCGGACTCGACGTCTGGCGGGCGACCTATGGCGATCCGATGCAGACTCAGGCGGCGGAGAGCTGCGATTCCATCGCCTGTATCGGGACCAGCTCGGCCGGCTTCAGCTATGCGATCATCAGGGATCCGGCGGGGTTCGCGGACGAATGCGCGACCTCGGACCTGATCGTGACCCGGCTGACCGCACCGACCTGGTGCGGCAGCAAGGCCGTCATCGACGCGCCGGCCCTCAGCACGCGCGGCGTGCACTGGGTGCGTTGGGATGCCACCGCGAAATCCTTCGAGGTCCGCGAAGCGATCGCCGGCCTCGATCACCCGTGGCGGATCAAGCCTTAGAGCTTGGCGAGGTTCTCGGGCTGGCCGGGCACGTCGACGTCGATGGAAAACACGCCGCCCGCCAGTGGCTCCTGTGCCAGTTGTTCGGCAGTCAGGCCCTCGCGCGCCGATGTGATGTACAGCGTCTTGAGGTCCTTGCCGCCAAGCGCGGGGCAGGTCGGCCGGCTGACCGGTACCTTGACCACACGGTCGACGCGACCGTCCGGGGCAAAACGGATCACCGTTCCGGCGTCCCACTGGGCGTTCCACACGAACCCCTCGGCGTCGACGACGGCGCCGTCCGGTTCGCCCGGCGGCTGTACTTTGGCAAAATCCGACCATGCGCCGTTGGGCAGGCCCGTCTGCTTGTCGATCGAGACCTTGCGGATGGTGCGCGTCACGCCGTCGGCGAAATAGGCCGTGCCGCCATCGGGCGAGAAGCAGGTGGCATTGGGGATATGGATATCGCTCAGGAGCTTGGTCGACGCCCCGTCGCGGACGGAATAGAGCGAGCCGGCCGCGACCGTGCCCGGATCCTTGAGGCCCATGGTGCCGATCCAGAACGCACCGGACGGGCCGACACGACCGTCGTTGCTGCGCACCGCCGTACTATCTGGGTCGAGCGCCACCAGCAGCTCCCGGGAATCGGTCGACAGGTTCAGCCGGAAAATTCCCGCCGCCGAGGCGATCGCAAGATTGTCGGCGTCGATCACCCCCGCTGCGGTCACCGTCGCCTCGAAGGTAAAGCGGTCGACCATGATGCCGCCCGCGGTGGCCGAGAACAGCGTCTTGTTGAGGATGTCGAACCAGAACACCCGCTCGACCAACGGGTGCCAGAAGATGCCTTCGCCGAGCTCGCAGCGGCTATCGACAAACAGCTCAGCGGTATCTTTCATCGATCCAGTCCTTCGTCATAGGCGCGCACGGCCGCTTTGGCCCGTGATTCGATTTCGCTCAGGCTCATGCCCGGCTTGAAGATATAGCTTCCAAGCCCGAAACCCGCACACCCCGCATCGAAATACTCCCGGAAATTATCTGGGCTGGCGCCACCCACTGCAAAGAGCGGCAAATGCTTGGGCAGAACGGCCTTCATCGCCCTGATGCCCTTGGGGCCGAGCACCTCGGCAGGGAAGAATTTGAGCCCGGTGGCGCCGGCACGGATGGCGCGGAAGGCGTCGGTCGGCGTGAAGACGCCCGGATAGGACGCCATGCCCAGTGTGCGAGTTCGGCGAATGACGTCTTCATTGGTGTCGGGCGAGACGACCAGCACGCCGCCGGCCGCTTTCACCGCCTCGGCGTCCTCGACCGTCAGCACCGTGCCGGCCCCGACATCGGCGCGGCCTACGAAAGTGCTCGCCGCCGTCTCGATCGAGGTGAACGGGTCGGGCGAGTTGAGCGGTACCTCGATCAGGCTGATGCCGGCCGAAACGAGCACATCGCAGATGGCGACGATATCGGGCGTGGTGACGCCGCGAAGGATGGCGATGAGTTGGCGATGATCGGTCATTGTGCGCGTGCGGCTTTCAATCCGGCGATGGTGGCGTCCGTGGCATCGAGCGCGAAGCTCTCGACGCCGATCTGCGTGAGGGCGGCGCCGTACAGGCGGCCGAACCTGGCCGATCCGATCAACGGGACCGCCTGGCCGTTCTGAAGCCAGCCACGGTGCCCCCCGATCTCCGTGCCGACCAGCAGCCCGGACAGATAACCCGAGCACCAGTCCGTCCCCTTCTTGGAAAGCAGCAGCGCCGAGCGTGTGCGAAAGGCCAGCGACGAGAGCAGCTCGGGATGATCGAGGCCCGCCGCCAGACCTTCGGCGACGCCGGCTTCGGTCTCGGGCCCATTGGGATCGCCGGCAAACGAGTGCCGCAGCACGGAATGTTGTGACAGGATCTCGTAAAACTCACCGGTCATCGCCGACTGGAAGCGGACGATGCGGCCGCCCCGCAGCTCCACCCATTTGGAATGAGTGCCGGGGAGAACGACCGTGCCGTCGAAGCCGGGGCGCAGGTGCAGCAGGCCCAGAAGCTGGGTCTCCTCGCCGCGCATCACGTCTTCCTGCCCGACGGTCCGCTGGCACACCCCTGGCAAAATGCGAGGGGACAGATTCGCCGCGGCGCCGGTCGGATTCACGGCACGATGCAGCAACGCCGTGAGGTCGGCGGGCGTCTCGATATAGGGCGCTTCCATCCAGCCTTGACGGGCGCCGGCCATGCCGCAGATGACGACGTCGGTGGTACCGTCGACCCGGTCGGCGATGAGCCGGTCCAGCACGCCCGGGAATTCCGGCTGGGTGAGTTTCCCCATGCCCTTGTCGGACGACACCACAAAAGTCTGGCTGCCGTCGCTGCCGATGCCCCAGGCCCTCAGGTTGGACGTTCCCCAGTCGACCGCCACCCACTCTGTCGTCGTCACGCCGCACTCCGTCGATTGCGGCGCGACCCTAGAGCAGCGGGCAGACAAGTGGGAGTGCGATCTTCGCGAAAGCCTGCGAAAATCCAACGCGGAACGATCAAGCTGTCAGATAGCTCAGTACTTGCGGAGGAGCCCGACCAGTCGGCCCTGTACCTTGACGCGGTCGGGCGGGAAGATGCGCGTCTCATAGGCGGGGTTGGCCGCTTCGAGGGCCACCGAATTGCCGCGCCGGCGCAGGCGCTTCAGCGTCGCTTCTTCGTCGTCGACGAGTGCCACGATGATCTCGCCGGTCGCCGCCGTATCCTGCTTCTTGATGACGACGGTATCGCCATCGAAGATGCCGGCCTCAATCATCGAGTCTCCACGCACTTCGAGCGCAAAGTGCTCGCCGCCGCCCAGCATCTCCGGCGGTACCACGATGGTGTGGCTCTGCGTCTCGATCGCCGCGATGGGCGTGCCGGCCGCGATGCGGCCCATGACCGGGATGGTGACCGGCCGGCCCACATCGGACATGCCCGGCATCTGCGGGGCGCTGCGCGGCGGCGGCACGGCGACACGGCCGAGATTGCCCTCGATGACGTTGGGCTCGAAGCGCGCTTTGCGGCCGCCCAGCGAGGGGTTCATCGAGTCCGGCAGCTTGATGACCTCGAGCGCCCGCGCCCGATTGGGCAGGCGGCGAATGAAGCCCCGCTCCTCGAGCGCCGTGATCAGCCGGTGGATGCCCGACTTGCTGCGCAGGTCGAGCGCGTCCTTCATCTCGTCGAAGGACGGGGGAATGCCGCTCTCCTTCATGCGTTCATGGATGAACATGAGGAGTTCGTGCTGCTTGCGTGTGAGCATGTGCGGTCCCCTTGGGGAATCAGAACAAAGGCTGAACGATGTATAGATGTTCCGGCTCTGTTCTGCAACAGCTGGGTAAATATCGGCTTAAGACCGCACCGCCTAGAACGAAGCTTCACGTCGGCGGCAGCCGTCAGCCCTTCGCACGAACGCCGTGCAGGAACACGGTCACTATGGTGGCGACCATTTCCTCGACACCCAGGCGCCTGTCACCGCCTGCCCCCAGGGCCCCCCTGACGAGGCCGCTGTAGAGGCTCAACAGCAGGTCGGGCGAGAGGCCGTCCCGCAACGAGCCTTCGGCGATGGCGCGGCGGAACAGACCGCGGACCGGTTGAATGAGGGCCTTGTCCGCATCGGGGTGGGCGTTGGTTAGCCCAACTCCGTCCCGGCTCAGCGCCAGGTACTTGCTGCCGGTGGCGATGATGGCCCGGGTCAGGCGCGTGAGGGCTTCGTCGAATGGCGCGTTGTCGAGATCTGCTTCGCCGATCTGCACCGCCAGTTCCTCGACGCTCGCACTAGCCATCGCCCGCAGCAATTCATCGCGATTGGCAAAGTAGCGATAGAGCGTGGCGCGTCCGATCCCGGCGGCGGTAGCGATGTCTTCCATGCTTGCCGTTTCGCCGCTCCGAGCGAGAAGCGCCGCGGCACTGTCGACGATCAGGGCGGCTGTGCGGTCGCGGAGGGCCTCGCCCTTGCTCATGTTCGTCGATCCCGATTTGGCTTGACGTCAGCCTCTCATGATGAGACGTGTCTGTCTCATCATGCTCGATACGCCAAGGAGTCGATTGATGTTTGCACGCGTTCAGACTGTGCGCCAGCCTGCCGAAAAGCTCGACGAGCTGTCGCGGATTGCGGAGCAGCAACTCCCGGATGCCCACCGCTTGCCGGGGTTCAAGGGGTTCTACTATCTCGTGGATCGCCAACATGCCAAAGCATTGGTGATCTCGCTATGGGACGCCGAGGAGAACCTGCGGCAACTTGAGGCGCATGCCGCCGTACGCAAACAAGTCGAGGACCAGGCAGGCGTCAAGTCGCCCCCAACCGAAATCTTCGAAGTCGCGGTGACGGCGGTCTGACTGCAGATTAGCCGAGCATATTGAGCGGAATGATTTCGACGATCTCGCCGGCGGGGATGCCGGGGCTGTCCTCCGGCTGGATGATCAGCGCATCGGCCCTGGCCAGCGACGAGGAGTGGTTGCTGTCGGTCTCGGCGATCGGCGTCACCTCGAGAAATCCGATTTCGTTGCGGTTGAGCTTGCCGCGCATGAAGTGCCGGCGTTCCCCGCCGGGCGGCAGGTCGGCCGCCAGCGGTACGCCCATGAACGGGAAGAACGGGTCGGTGTGCCCGGTCATCAGCCGCAGCGCCGGACGCACCAGCACGGTCGCGGTGACGAAGGCCGAAATCGGATTGCCGGGCAGGCCGAAGACCAGCGTCTTGCCACGCGTGCCGAACATCAAAGGCTTGCCCGGCCGCATCAGGATCTTCCAGAAATCGAGGCGGACGCCGAGGTCGCGCAGGACATCCTGCACATAGTCGCGCTCGCCGACGCTGGCGCCGCCCGAGGTCAGCAGCACATCCACGCCATAGTCGAAGGCACCCAGGATCGATTGCTCCAGCGCCTTCTTGTCGTCGCGGACGATGCCGAGGTCGACGACCTTTTCGGCATAGGACGAGAGCAGCGGAATCAGCCCGTAGCTGTTCGAGGCAACGATCTGGTCCGGCCCGAGCGTCGAGCCGGGCGGCACGAGCTCGTCGCCCGTCGCCAGCACGGCGAGGCGCGGACGTTTTGCCACTTCCAGCTCGGCATAGTTGGCGGAGGCGGCAAGGTTCAGCATTGCCGGGGTCAGGCTCATGCCCGCTGGCAGCAGTTCGGTACCCTCGGTGAAATCGTTGCCCTTGCGCCGGATCGATTGGCCGGGCCGCGGTGCCTTGTGAAACACCACCTGGTTGCCGTCCGCCGTCGCCTGCTCCTGCATGATCACGGCGTCGGCGCCGATCGGCAGCGGCGCGCCGGTGAAGATGCGCACGCACTCGCCCGACTGCATCATGCCGGTAAAGCGCTGGCCGGCCTGGCTGGTCCCGGCAAGGAACACCGGCTTACCCGGCACGACCTCGGCCGCCCGGACCGCGTAGCCGTCCATGGCGCTCGCGTCGAACGGCGGCTGGGTATGCTTGGCGAGCAGCGGGTTGAGCAGCACCCGCTTGTGGGCGCGGGCGAGGGGAACGGATTCAGGCAGCGGCGTCGGGATGCGCGTGAAGATCCGGTCGAGCGCCTCGTCGACGGAGATCACCGCTTGAAGTCCCCCGACTTGCCGCCGGATTTTTGCTCGAGCTGCACGGAGGTAATGCGCATCCCGCGGTCGATGGCCTTGGCCATGTCGTAAAGCGTCAGCGCCGCCACGGAGGCCGCGGTCAATGCCTCCATCTCGACGCCGGTGCGGTCGACGGTCTCGGCCGTCGCGGTGATCGTGAGCGCCGTGTCTCCCCCAGCCTCTATGGTGACCTCGATGCGGCTCAGCGCGATGGGATGGCAGAGCGGGATCAAATCGGAGGTCTTTTTGGCCGCCATGATGCCGGCGACCCGGGCAACCGCCAGCGCATCGCCCTTCTTGAGGCTGCCGCCGAGGATGGCCGCGATGGTTTCGGGTTTGCCCTCGAGCCGGGCTGTGGCAACAGCGCGGCGCGCGGTCGGCGGCTTGGCGCCGATATCGACGATATGGGCCTCGCCAGCCTCGTTGAGGTGGGTCAGGCGGCCGCTCAATTGCGGTCCTTTTCGCCCCACAGCAGGAGCTGCGTGGCGCGCGCGACATCCTCCTGCCGCATCAGGCTTTCGCCCACGAGGAAGGTGCCGATGCCGGCGCGGTCGTGCAGCTTTTGCACGTCGGCGTGGTTGCCGATGCCGCTCTCTGCGACCAGATGCACGCTCCGGGGCACGCCTCCGGCGAGGTCGACCGACGTCTGGAGTGTCGTTTCAAAGGTGCGCAAGTTGCGGTTGTTGATGCCGATGAATTCGGCGCCCAGCGCCAGAGCACGGTCCATTTCGACCTGCTCGTGCACTTCGACCAGGGCATCCATCCGCCATTCGGCGGCGGCGTCCAGCAGGTAGCGGGCGGTGTCGTCGCCGATTGCGGCGAGGATGATGAGGATACAGTCGGCGCCCAGGGCTCGCGCTTCGGCGACCTGGTACGTCTCGAACATGAAGTCCTTGCGCAGCACCGGCAGGTTCGTGGCCGCTCGCGCTTCGATCAGGTAGTTGGGGGCGCCCTGGAAGCTGGGCCGGTCGGTCAGCACCGACAGGCACGCCGCGCCCCCCAGTTCGTAGGCGCGGGCGATGTCCGCAGGGTTGAAGTCGGGCCGGATCAGCCCCTTGCTCGGGCTCGCCTTCTTGACCTCGGCGATCAGTGCGTACTCGCCGGTCTCGCGCTTCTTGCGCAGCGCCGACAGGAAGCGGCGCACCGGCGGCGCATCGTGCGCCTCGGCCACCACTTCGTTCCACGGGCGGAGAGATTTGGCGGCGGCGATTTCCTCGCGCTTGTAGGATTCGATGCGTTGCAGAATGTCGGACATGGCTAACGAAGGATCTCGACCAGAAGGACCCAGCCGCCCTGGAGTGTGGTGATGAAGCTGACGATGATGCCGGCAGCAATCCAGTAGAAGCCGGTTTCACTGCCGGCGGCCAGCAGGATGCCGCCGACGAGTGGCGGAGCGGCGGTGAGAATCACCAGCAGCAGCGGATAGAGCGACCAGAACAGCGGATCGCCGGCCTGCCGCCGGGCGAAGAGGGCGCGCACCTGCAGTGCGCCGGTGAGCGCCACGACCACACCGGTCGCCAGTGCCTCCACGCCGAAGGCCATCGGTGCCTGGTCGGGAAACAGCGCGAGGCTCGCGAGCACCAGCGATGAACTGATGATGATCAGGGTCTGGCCGGCGCGCGGCGGCAGCGTCGGCATCGCCATGATCTCCTTGAGGTTGATCGACATGGCGACGACCAGCAGGCCGGCGAGGGCGGCGGCGGCTCCGACTTCGGCGACGAAGAAATCGGTCCACCTGTCCATCAGCTGTTGCTCACGGAGATCAGCTTTTCGAGCTTGGCCTTGGCGCGGCCGCTGTCGATTTCGCGCGCGGCGAGATCGGCGCCGAGCCTGAGCGTGTCGGCCCGTCCGGCGACGATGAAAGCGGCGGCGGCATTGAGCAGCACCACGTCGCGATAGGGGTCGCGGGCGCCCTCGAGCATGGTGCGCAGCCGGCCGGCATTGTAGGCCGGATCGGCGCCCTTGAGGTCGGCGAGGCTGGCGCGCCCGACACCGGCGTCCTCGGGCTTGACCTCGAAGCTCGTGAGGTTGCCGCCCTTGATCGAGGCGACGAAGCTCGGGCCTGTCGTCGAAAGCTCATCGAGGCCGCTGTCGCCGTGGACGACCCAGGCCGAGACGGCGCGGTTCGCGAGCAGCGCCGCCGCCACCGGCTCGACCCACTGCTTGGCATAAACGCCGAGCATATAGCGACGGGCGCCGGCCGGATTGGCCTGCGGGCCGAGCAGGTTGAACATCGTTCTGGTGCCGATTTCGGCACGCGTCGGCCCCACATGCTTCATCGCCTGGTGATGCGCGGGGGCGAACATGAAGCCGATCCCGGCCTCATTGATGCAGCGGCTGATCTGCTCCGGTGTGAGGTCGATCTTCACGCCGAGCGCCTGCAGTACGTCGGAGGCCCCCGACTTGCTCGAGAGCGCCCGGTTGCCATGCTTGGCCACCGGTACGCCGGCCGACGCCACCACGATCGCCGTCGCGGTGGAAATGTTCAACGTCTCGGCGCCATCGCCGCCGGTCCCGACGATGTCGACGACGTCGTCCGGCGCCTCCACCGGGACCATCTTTTCACGCAGGATCGAGACGGCCGCGGCGATCTCGCCGACGGTTTCTCCCTTGACGCGCAATCCCATCAGGAAGGCCCCGATCTGGCTCGGCGTCGCTTCCCCGGACATGATGGTGCCCATCACGTCACGCATTTCCGCGCCAGTCAGGTCCTGGCGAGATGCGATCTTTCCCAGTGCCCCCTTGATGTCCATCAGGCCGCTTTCCTGAGACCGAAATCGCGGGAGAGATTGAGGAAGTTCTGCAGCAGCGCGTGGCCGTTTTCGCTGGCGATGCTCTCTGGGTGGAACTGTACGCCGTGCAACGGATAGCTGCGGTGCTGCATGCCCATGATCAGCCCGTCGTCGGATGAGGCCGTGATTTCGAGGTCGGCGGGCAGGCTGTCGCGCTCGACGATCAATGAGTGGTAGCGCGTTGCCTCGAAACCCGAATTGAGGCCGCGGAACAGGCCCTTGCCGGTGTGGTTGATCCTGCTGGTCTTGCCGTGCATGAGCTCGGGCGCGCGGATGACCTTGCCGCCCATCGCCTGGCCGATCGCCTGGTGGCCGAGGCAGACGCCCAGGATCGGCGTCGTCGCCTTGAACCGTTCGATCACCGCGAGGCAGATGCCGGCCTCGTTCGGCGTCGCCGGCCCGGGTGACAGCACGATCCCCTCGGGCGCCATCCCGGCGATCTCGTGGAGATCGATCTTGTCGTTGCGGAAGACCTGGCTCTCCGCCCCGAGCTCTCCGAGGAAGTGCACGAGGTTGTAGGTGAAGCTGTCGTAGTTATCGATGACGAGGAGTTTCATTGCCCGATCCGTGCCTCTCCCGCGTACCGTAAAGCCTCTTCGGCGGCGCTGAAAAGGGCGCGCGCCTTGTTTTCGCATTCGAGCTGCTCGAGCTCCGGCTTGGAATCCGCCACGATCCCGGCGCCGGCCTGCACATAGAGCCGGCCGTCCTTGACGATGGCGGTGCGCAAGACGATGCAGGTGTCCATCGTGCCGTCGGCGCCGAAATAGCCGACGCAGCCGCCATAAATGCCGCGGCGGGCTTTCTCGAGTTCGTCGATGATCTCCATCGCCCGCACTTTCGGCGCCCCGCTCACGGTGCCGGCCGGGAAGCCGGCCGCCAGGGCATCGACGAAGTCCTTGCTCGCATCGAGCTCGCCAACGACGTTCGAGACGATGTGCATCACGTGCGAGTAGTACTCGAGGAAGAATTTGTCGGTGACCCGCACGCTGCCGATCTTGGCCACCCGGCCGACATCGTTGCGGCCGAGGTCGAGCAGCATCAAATGTTCTGCCAACTCCTTGGGATCGCTGAGCAATTCATCGGCCAGCTCCTTGTCGCGGGTCGGCGTCGCGCCGCGCTTGCGGGTGCCGGCAATGGGCCGGATCGTCACTTTTCCCTTTTCGACCTTCACCAGGATCTCCGGCGACGAGCCGACCACCGCAAAGCCGTCGAACTCGAGCAGGTACATATAGGGCGAGGGGTTCGTCCGGCGCAGGGCGCGATAGAGCGCGGTCGGCGGCAGCGTGAAATCGGCCTCGAAGCGCTGGCTCAGCACCACCTGGAAGATGTCGCCGGCGCGGATGTACTCCTTGGCCGCCCCGACCATGCCGTCGTATTCGGCGACCGTCGTGTTCGAGGTGATCGCCACCTCGTCCATGTCGGGTGGCATCGCGGCGTAGGGCAGGGTGCGGCCGAGCCGGCCCACCGCCTCGTCAATCTTGGCCTGCGCGCTTTCCCAGGCCTGTTTGGCCGAAACGCCCGGGCGCACATAGACCGGCGCCGTGAGGTAGAGTTCGTCCTTCACGGTATCGAACACGGCCAGCATGGTCGGCCGCATCAACAGCGCGTCCGGCAGGCCAAGGCCGCGGTCGTGCCGGTCGGGCAGCCGTTCCATCAGCCGCACCATCTCGTAGCCGAGATAGCCGTAGATGCCGGCGGCCGTGGACGGCAGGCCCGACGGGATGTCCGCCTGGCTCTCGGCGACCAGCGCGCGTAGCGCATCCAGCGGCCGTTCGCCCACCGGCTCGAACGTGCCGCCCGCGAGCGCCGCGTTGCGGTTGATGCTGGCCTTGCCGGCCTCGACCCTGAGGATGATGTCGGGATCGAACCCGATCATCGAATAGCGGCCACGGGTGGCGCCGTCCTGCACGCTTTCGAGCAGGAACGTGTTGCGCCGGCCCTCGCTGAGCTTCAGGTACGCGCCGACCGGGGTTTCGAGGTCGGCGACGACGCGGCGGAAAACGATCTGGGCGCGGCCGGTGTCGTAGGCCGCTGCAAAGCTCTCGAAACCGTCGCCCGCCATCGCATCACTGCGCCTGCTGATCAAGGTTGAGCGTCTGGCTCAACGCTTGCTGGTTGATCTTGATACCCTGCTCGTCGCGCAGCCCGGTGATGAATTCGCTGTAGAGCCCGTTGCGCTGCGAATTCATCAGGAAGTCGGCGATGTTCTTGTCGCCTTCGCCCTGCGCCGGGGTGACGTCGGTGACGTGATAGACCAGATACTCGCCGTCGGTGTCGACGGTCGAGCCGTAGCTGTTGGCGCCCGAGGCGAAGATCTGCGCTGCCACCTGCTGGCCCAGCACGCTGGTCTTGTCGCCGTCACGGGTGATCGGCGGGCTGATCGTGGCGAACTGGTTGCGCTCGCTCGCCACGTCCTGGAACGACTTGCCGGAGTCGAGCTCCTTGATGATCGCCGCCACCTCGGCCTTGAGAGCGTCGTCGGTCTTGGCGGCGGTCCAGGCGGCGCTGACCTTGTCCTTGACCTCATCGAGCGTCTGGTCGCGGGCCGGGTCCACCTTGGTGAGGTCGAAATAGACATTGTCGGTCGCCGAAATGGCGACGGTCGGCGCCAGCTTGCCTTCTTTCGCCGCGAACACGGCCGTCGCCACCTTCGGGCGATCCGCCTCGGCGATCGCCGGATAAGCCGAGAGCTCGCTGCCATCGTTGGTCAGCGCCACGGTCGCGAGCGGCAACTTGAACCGTGCGGCGATGTCCTTGATCGGCTTGAGGCCGGCGCGGAGGGACTCGACCTGGTCCTGCACGTCCGCGTAGGCGGCTTTGGCCTTGGCCAGCGCCAGAGTCTTGACGAGCTGCGGCTTGGCCTCGTCATAGCTGATGGTGCCGCCGCCTTCGATCTTGGTGACGCCGACGACGCGCTTGCCGCCCACGCCGGCAATGATCGCGAACCCGCCTTCGCTCGGAATGCCGAACGCGGCGTCCGCCAGCGAGGGGTCGGTGACGTCGGTCTTTGCCAGCGATCCGAAATCGGTCGGGGTCAGGCCTGCGGCCTTGGCGTCGTCGAGGAAGTTCGTGCCGGGCTTGAAGAACTGCTCTTTGCTCGGATCGGAAAGCACCACCTGCTGGATGTCGCGCTTTTCCGTCTTGGTCAGCGAGCCTTTGGTCCGGTCGTATTCGGCTTTGATGGCGTCTTCGCTGGGCTGGTAGTCCGGCAGCGTCGCGAGGAGATCCGGCGTCAGCGCCATGACGTCGACGGTGCGGGTCTCCTTGGTGCGAAAATCTGTCTGGTGGGCCGTGAGATAGGCCTTGAGGTCGGCGTCCGTGGGATCGGGGATGTCAGACACGCTCGTCGCGTTGAGCGTGAAATACTCAACGGTGCGGGTATCGTTGCGGTAGCGGTTGAGCAGGTTTTCGGCAGTCTTTGGCGGAGTTACCCCGTCGAAGAGGCCGATGGCGATCTGTTCGCGGCGCGCGGCGCGGGACTGCAGATCGAAATACTCGGCCTCGGTGTAGCCGGCCTGCTGCAGGACGGATTCGAATTGACCGCGGTCGAACGTGCCCAGATTGCCGGCAAAATTCGGATCGTTACGCACCATGACGGCAAGTTGAGCGTCGGAGACGCCGATCCCGTAACTCAGCGCAAGATGGTTGATCGCAGCGTCCGACGCGAGTTGGCCGATCACCGTGCCGGGGATGCCGAACTGCATCGCCTGCTGGTTGGTGGGCATCTGTCCGGTCTGCTGGGCGAACTGGTTGAGTTGCTGCTGATATGCACGCTGGAACTGGGCGGTCGTGATGTCGTCGTCGCCGACGCGGGCAAGGGTGTTCGAGCCGAGGTCGACAATCACGTTGGAAATACCGAACGCCGCCATGCCGACCAGGAGCAGGCCGCCCAGAAGCTTGCCAAGCCACGTCGAGGCGAAGCGGCGCATCAATTTGAGCATGGGCAGGCGGTTCCGGCGGGTGACGATACGGCTGAGAGGGGTTATGGCAAACTCTGTTGCCGCGCAAGAGCAAGGATTTCCGCCAAGTGCCTCAGAATCTTACCGCGTTGATCGCCGGAAACTGGAAAATGAACGGGCTGCGGGCCTCGATCGTGGAGGTGGAAAAGCTCGCGAGCCATCTGACGGCCGGAGCGGCGCCGCGCTGCACGGTCGCGATCTGTCCGCCGGCGACGCTGATCAACGCCATGAACCGCATCGCGGCGCCTGCCGGGATCGTGCTCGGCGGGCAGGACTGCCATCCAGACGCCTCCGGGCCCCATACCGGCGACCTCGCCGCCCCGATGCTGGCCGACGCCGGCGCGCAACTGGTGATCGTCGGCCACTCCGAGCGGCGGGCCGACCACGGTGAGACCGATGAGCTGGTGCGCCGGAAGGCGCTCGCCGGGCTTTCGGCGGGCCTCACCCCCATCATCTGCATCGGCGAGACCCGCACCGAGCGCGAAGCCGGACAAGCCAACAGCGTCTGTGCGCGGCAGCTTCTCGGCTCGGTGCCGGACCAGGCGGCCGATGACGATGTCGTCATCGCCTACGAGCCCATTTGGGCCATCGGCACCGGATTGACGCCGACTTCGGCGGATATTGCCGATATGCATAAGCGCCTGCGCGGCCTGCTCGTTTCGCGGTTCGGCGGCCGCGGTGAAAGCATCCGGCTGCTTTATGGAGGCTCGCTCAAGCCGGCGAACGCCGCAGAAATCCTCCATATTCCGGAGGTGAATGGTGGCCTTGTCGGCGGCGCCAGCCTCTTGGCGGATGACTTCGCGGCTATTATCTCGGCCGCATAGTAGCCTGCCGGGCGTCCGAATATCGGCGCAACCGGCTGGCATTTCGTGCTTCCCGCGTGTATGAGCGCGCCGATTTGTCCCCGAAAGCCCCTCCGCAATGCAAACCGTTCTGCTCGTCGCCTATCTGATCATTGTGCTGGCGCTCATCGGGGTGATCCTGATCCAGCGCTCGGAAGGCGGTGGTCTGGGCATGGGCGGCAACGCCGGCGGCCTGATGACGGTGCGCGGCTCGGCGAACCTGTTGACCCGCACCACGGCTATTCTGGCGGCTTTGTTCTTTGCAACCGCGATCGCGCTCACCATCCTGAGCTCGCTCGATCACGGGACCGACAACATTCTCAACCAGGCGGCCAGCACCGGCGGCTCGGCGCCCTCGACCGTGCTCGACGCCCTGAGCCAGATGCAGGCCGGTGCCTCGAGCGCCTCGACGCCGGCAGCCACCGCGTCGTCGGCCTCGACCGACCCGGGTCTGGCGTTGCCGACGACCGCCGCGCCCTCGACCAGTGCCGCGAGCGCGCCGCCGAGCGCGTCGACCGCGAGCAGCGCGGTGGCGAGCAGTGCCCCGGCGGTAGCGATTTCGGCTCCGGCCGTCAGCAGCGCGCCGGCGGTCAGCTCGGCGGCGCCGAGCACACCCGCTTCGGCCAGTAACGCGCCGGCGCAGTAAGCGGGGTCACCGCAACGCGTTTCGAAGGGGATGGCGACATCCCCTTCTTCTTTTTGTTTTGGCCGGCCGCTTCGGCCGGCGTCGGCCAGCGAGGGAAGGACGAAGCCAGCAGGGGCGGCTTCGGGCTTCCGAATCACCAATGCGCCCCTTAGAGGTGAAAGCCCATGGCTCGGTACGTTTTCATCACCGGTGGCGTGGTCTCCTCCCTCGGCAAAGGTCTCGCTTCCGCAGCACTCGGCGCGGTCCTGCAGGCACGCGGCTACAAGGTCCGCCTGCGCAAGCTCGACCCCTATCTGAATGTCGATCCCGGCACGATGTCGCCGACGCAGCACGGCGAGGTGTTCGTCACCGACGACGGGGCGGAAACCGATCTCGACCTCGGCCATTACGAGCGCTTCACCGGCCGGCACGCCAACAAGCGTGACAACATCACGACCGGAAAGATCTACTCCGACCTGATCTCCCGCGAGCGCCGCGGCGAGTTTCTCGGCGCCACAGTGCAGGTCATCCCGCACGTCACCGATGCCATCAAGGAGTTCGTGCTCGAGGGCAACGAGGACTACGATTTCGTGCTCATCGAGATCGGCGGCACCGTCGGCGACATCGAGGGCCTGCCATTCTTCGAAGCCATCCGCCAGCTCGGCAACGACTTGCCGCGCCACCATGCGGTCTATGTCCATCTGACGCTGATGCCGTTCATCCCGTCGGCGGGCGAGCTGAAGACCAAGCCGACCCAGCATTCGGTGGCCGAGCTCCGCTCGATCGGCATTTCGCCCGACGTCCTGCTGATCCGCTGCGACCGGCCCATCCCGGCCTCGGAGCGGCGCAAGCTCGCGCTCTTCACCAATGTCCGGGAAAGCGCGGTGATCCAGGGCCTCGACGTCCAGTCGATCTATGACGTGCCGCTTGCCTACCATAAGGAGGGGCTCGACCGCGAAGTCCTCGCGGCGTTCGGCATCACCGATGCGCCCGAGCCCGATCTCGGCCAGTGGGAAGACGTCTCGCAGCGGCTCCACAATCCTGAGGGCGAGGTCAATATCGCCATCGTGGGCAAATACACCGGCCTCAAGGACGCCTACAAATCGCTCAGCGAAGCGCTGGTGCATGGCGGCATCGCCAACCGCGTGAAGGTCAACCTCAACTGGATCGACAGCGAGATCTTCGAGCGCGAGGACCCGGCGCCCTATCTCGAGCACATCCACGGCATCCTTGTGCCCGGCGGCTTCGGCGAACGCGGCTCGGGCGGCAAGATCCAGGCGGCGCGCTTCGCCCGGGTCAAGGACGTGCCGTATTTCGGCATCTGCTTCGGCATGCAGATGGCCTGCATCGAGGCGGCGCGCAACACCGCCGGCATCAAGAACGCCAACTCCACCGAATTCGGCCCGACCAAGGAGCCGATCGTCGGCATGATGACCGAGTGGACCAAGGGCAACGAGAAGGAGACGCGCTCGTCCGAGGGCGATCTCGGCGGCACCATGCGCCTGGGCTCCTATCCCGCGCAGCTCACCCGCGGCAGCCGCGTCGCCGACATCTACGGCTCGACGCGTATCAACGAGCGGCACCGCCACCGCTACGAAGTGAACATGGCGTACCGCAAGGTGCTCGAAAAGAACGGCCTTCTGTTTTCCGGCGTGTCGCCCGACGGCACGCTCCCCGAAATCGTCGAGCGCACCGACCATCCTTGGTTCATCGGCGTGCAGTTCCACCCGGAACTCAAGAGCAAGCCCTTCGAGCCGCATCCGCTGTTCGCGAGCTTCATCGCCGCGGCGATGGAACAGAGCCGGCTGGTGTAGCACCCTTTTCGGGACGGCCATCAACTGCTATCTTAGACACATGGTTACAAAGCCCACTCATGCTGCTTATCGCTCGGGAGCCGGTCGGCTTCTGGTGACCTCGGGAGGCCTGACCGCCACGAGGTCGATGCCCAGTGCGGGTCGCGGCGATGGTCGCGACATATCGCGCGATACGAGGTCAGGGCAGTTCCTGAAGCCAGTGTCGCCGCAGCGTACCATCTCGCAGTCGCAAGCCGATAAGGCCGTTAGAGACTATCGGTCAAAGAAGTAGATGGCGTCCTCGCCGAGGGATGTGTTCATCAACTGTCCCTTTGACGACGATTTCGCTCCGATTTTTCGCGCGCTCATTTTCGCCGTAACGCGTTGCGGGTTCAGAGCCCGGTGCGCACGCGAAATGGACGACGGGACCGAAACGAGGATCGACAAGCTGTATCGGATTATCGATGAAAGCCGGTACGGCATTCACGATCTTTCGCGTACGGAGTTGGATAAGGCCCATCAGCTGCCGCGCTTCAACATGCCTCTGGAACTCGGTATTTTTCTTGGGGCCAAGCGCTTTGGCACGGAGGATCAGAAGCAGAAGCGCTGCCTAATTCTTGATGTCGACCAGTATCGATATCAAAAGTTCATTTCCGACATCGCAGGCATAGATGTTACCCAACATCGCGGGGACGCCCGAACGGCAACTCGCTGTGTCAGAGATTGGCTGGTAACGGTATCCGGGCGCCGTACAATTCCGTCGGTGCAGGTCTTGCTGAAAAGCTATGACGGCTTTGTCGCGGGGCTTCCCGCCATCGCAAAGGGGGCCGGCCTCGAATCCGAGACGCTCCTTTATGCGGACTATGAGCGATTGGTGATCGCCTGGGTGAAAGACGAAGCGAACGTCGGGAAGCGGTTGTAATGGCCGACCTGATCAAT
>DATMTK010000146.1:0-16475 GCA_035564755.1 Devosia sp.
ATCGATCGTCGCAGTTGGCGCGAGGGAATGGAAACGAGGAGGTAAGGCCCAGAAGGTTCGCGACTGCGGATGCAGTTCTGGACGAAATGGACTCTGTCTTTGCGAGTTCGGAGCGGGTACGCGCCGCAACCAACGAGTTGCGGATGATGAAGCGGCTGTTTGACTCCGCAGGCTATGGCCCCGATCGCATCCGCATCGATCCGTCGGTCGTGCGCGGCCTCGAATACTACACCGGCCCGGTGTTCGAGATTGAACTGACGTTCCAGGTGCCCAACGAGAAGGGGCAGCCGGTGGTGTTCGGTTCGGTCGGCGGTGGCGGGCGCTATGACGGGCTGGTGTCGCGCTTCCGCAGCGAGCCGGTGCCCGCGACGGGCTTCTCCATCGGTGTCTCGCGGCTCGCCTCGGCGCTGAAGCTGACGGGGCTGCTGGGCGCCGAGCAGGCGGCCGGCCCGGTCGTCGTGCTGGTGCTCGACCGTGACCCGGCCGCGCTTGCCGACTACCAGAAGATGACCAGCGAGCTCCGCCAGGCCGGCATCCGCGCCGAGATGTATCTCGGCTCCTCCGGCATGAATGCGCAGAAGAAATATGCCGACCGCCGCAACGCCGCGGCGGCAGTGATCGTCGGCTCGAACGAGCGGGCCGAAGGCAAGGTCACCATCAAGGACCTTGCGGCCGGCGCCGAGCAGGCGAAGTCGATCAAGGACAACGCCGAGTACAAGGCCGCCAAGGTCGGCCAGTGGACCGCCGCGCGCGGCGATCTTGTCGCTGAGCTGCTGAAGATCCCGGCCGTGCAGCGCATGAAGGCGGGGCCCTGATGGCCGCCCGGACGCCGAGCGAACGCCGCGCCGCGATGGTACGGCTGGTTGAGAGCAAGACGGTGCAGCGCGTGACGCCCCCGCTTCTGCTGCCCGCCGGGCCCTATCTCGATCTCGCCGGCGAGGAGTTCGGCCGCCAGCTTTTGCTGACCACCGCCAACAACGGTGTCGAATACTGCCTGAGGCCGGATTTCACCCTGCCGATCGCCAAGTCCTATCTCGAGGACGGCATGGCGGGTGTGCCGGGCGCCTTCACCTATCTGGGCCCGATCTTCCGCCAGGAGAACGGGGTTCCGGTCGAATATGATCAGGCCGGGCTCGAGCTTCTCGGCCAGCCGGACGCCGGAGCCGCGCTCGACCAGGTGTTGACCTTCGCACGCTGGGCACTGGCCATCTACGACATCACCGCCCCGGCAATCCGGCTCGGCGGCGTCGGCCTGTTCGAGGCGTTCCTTGCCGCCATGGGCATCTCGCCGCAATGGCAGGCCCGCATCCGGCACCGCTTCGGCCATCCGGTGGCGCTCGGCCGCCTGATGGAGCGGCTCACCAACCCCGACAATCGCGCCGCCGGTGCTGCACCTGACGCGCATGAGAGCATCATCGAGATCGTCACCGACAACATGCTGCAGTCCGGCCTGAGCCTCGTCGGCTCGCGTTTGCCCGAAGAGATTGCCGAGCGCTACATCGAAAAGCAGGCACTCGACGCCGTTCCTATCCCCGACGAGATGGTCCAGCTCCTGGTCGACTATCTCGCCGTCGTCGACCAGCCGCAGCGCGCTCTCGATCGCATCTACCAGATGACCCGCAAGGCGGGCATCGATCTCGAGGCGCCGCTCAACATCGTACGGTCGCATGCCGCGGCGCTGATCGCGCTTTCGCCCAAAGCCACCGTCACGTTCGACGCGAGCTTTTCGCCGCGTCTCGACTATTATACCGGCGTCGTTTTCGAGATGACCGGCGAGGAGGGCGACATCCTGGCCTCGGGCGGCGAGTACGACCGGCTGCTCGACCGGCTCGGCGTCCACCAGCCGATCACGGCGTCGGGTTGCGCGCTGTGGACCGAACGGCTGGAGCAAGAGGCGCAGCGCAACAATGGCTGACGAAGAGAATCTCGTTCTTGCAGTGCCGAGCAAAGGCCGGCTGGAGGAGGAGACGCGCCGTGTGTTCGGTGAATCGCGGCTCAATATCCTGAGGCCCGGCGGCGCCCGCTCCTATGTCGGTTCCATCAAGAACCAGCAGGGCATCTCGGTGCGCTTCTATCCCGCCGCCGAGATCGCCCATTCGCTGCACACAGGGGCGGTCGATCTGGGAGTTACCGGCTCCGACCTCATCCACGAAACCGCCGAGCGCGGTGAAGAGCGGGTACTGATGGTCAAGCCGCTGAACTTCGGCCAGGCCGATGTGGTGGTGGCGGTGCCCGATGCCTGGATCGACGTCACCCACATGGTCGATCTTGCCGACGTCGCCTCCGATTTCCGCCTGCGCCACGGCCGCTGGCTGCGCGTCGCCACCAAATACGTGCACCTGACGCGCCGCTTCTTCGCCGAATGGGGCATCGCCGAATACCGCATCGTCGAGAGCGCCGGCGCCACTGAGGCCGCGCCCGCGGCGGGCGCCGCCGACCTCATCGTCGACATCACCTCGTCGGGCGAGACCCTCGCGGCGAACGCGCTGCGCGTGCTCGAGGACGGCCTGATCATGAAGTCCGAGGCGAACCTGATCGTGAGCCGCACCGCGGCCTGGACGCCGCTCAAGAAGGCGCAGCTCGAAGCGCTGATCTCGGTGATGGGCGGCGTGCAGCCGGGGATTTCGACCCAGCTCTAGACCGATTGCGGCGGCACGCGCGGCTTGAACACCAGCTTGTCCGCAAGCAGGAAGTTGACCACCATCCCCGCCGCGACGCCGCCGGCGACCGCTAGGATCAGATATTCGGCGAACAGCGGGATGGTTGCCACCAGCACGGCATAAACCGCGTAATTGACTGCGCCGCCCAGAATCATCGCGCCGAGGTAGTGCAGGAACTCGCGCCAGATCGGCAGGTGCTCGCCGCGTTGCGCCTTGAACGCGAAGGAGCGGTTGATCAGCCAGGTCGCGACCACCGCCACGAGGAACGAAATCACGCGCGCGCCATAGGGTCCCAACGCGCCCTTGAGCGCGTAGAGCACCGCCGTATCGACGACGAACCCGGCGCCGCCGGCGACGCCGAACAGGAAGAACTTGCGGAGCGTAGCTACGTTCACCGAGGAATCCTTGTGGCGTCCATCAACGCCGCTCGCGTCATAAAGGTTGAACCGCCGCGGTGCAATCGCCCCACTATCAGCGGGCGCGCGGGGCAGGAATGCTCAGATAAACGAGCCGCTTGGCTTCGCGCCGGCCCGTCACCACGCTGTCGAGGATGATGGCGCAGGCGGCGCAGACCGCCGCCCCGAGCATGAAGCCGACCGCCGCGATGGCGGTGGGAAAACGCGGCACCAGCCCCGTCTGCAGATATTCGATGATCACCGGCACCCCGAGCCCGAGCGAGACCAAAAGGCCTGCGAAGGCCAGGGTGAGGTAGAACTCCATTGGCCGCTCCAGCATGTGGAGACGCAGGATCGTGCCGAGGATGCGCAGGCCGTCGCCCCAGGTGCTGAGCTTGCTGTGGGTACCGGCCGCGCGTGCGCCATAGGCCGTCATCACCTCGCCATGCGGCGCGCGCAGCTCGAGCGCATGGATGGTGAGCTCGGTCTCGATCTCGAACCCTTTGCTGAGCGCCGGAAACGACTTCACATAGCGCCGCGACAGCGCCCGATAACCCGACAGCATGTCGGTAAAACCGTCGCCGAAAATCCGCGACACCGTGCCGGTGAGCGTCCGGTTGCCGGCACGATGGCCGGGCCGGTAGGCGTCGCCGCTGGCCTCGGAGGCGCGGCAGCCCACCACCATGTCGAGGCCGCCGTCGAGCAGCGCATCGATCATCGCTCGCGCCGCGCCCGGATCATAGGTCCCGTCGCCGTCGGCCATCAGATAGATGTCGGCCTCGACGTCGGCGAACATCCGCCGCACGACGTTGCCCTTGCCGCGATGCGTGACCGTAATCACCCTCGCGCCCGCCGTCCGCGCCACGTCGGCGGTGCCGTCGGTCGAGGCATTGTCGAACACATACACCGCGGCCTCCGGCAAAGCGGCGCGAAATCCCGCAACGACGCTGGCGACGGCCGGCGCTTCGTTGTAGCAGGGAAGGATGACGGCAACCCTGTTGCCGCGATACTGGTCCATAGGCTCCCATGCTAGAGCGCGATCCTTCCCAAACCGGTAACGGGGCATGACCCTCGCGCCGCTGGTCCTTCTTGCCCTGGCCGGAGCCGGCATGCTGGCCGGTTTCGTCGACGCCATCGCCGGCGGCGGCGGGCTGATCGCGCTGCCGGCGCTGCTCGCGGCCGGGGTGCCGCCGGTCCTGGCGCTCGGCACCAACAAGCTGCAGTCGGTGATCGGCACGGCGACTGCCGCGTTCACTTACTGGCAGCGCGGCTTTGTCTCGCTCAGGGCACTGTCGCTCGGCATGATCTGCCAATACGCCGCGTCCTTCGTTGGCGCCTACGTCGTCAGGCAGATCGATACCGGCGTGCTCGCCGTGGCGGTGCCCGTCGCTCTGATCGCCATCGCGCTCTATTTCCTCATTGCTCCGCGGCTGAGCGACGAGGACAAGCACGCCCGGTTGAGCTGGACCATCTTCCTGCCGGTGATGGGCGCCGTGATCGGCTTTTACGACGGCATCTTCGGCCCCGGAACCGGCTCGTTCCTGACCATGGGCTTCGTCGCGCTGTTCGGTCTCGGGATCACCCGCGCGGCGGGCAACACCAAGATCATGAACCTCGCCTCCAACCTCGGGGCGCTGACCCTGTTCATCCCGTCGGGCGACGTGCTGTGGCCGGCCGCGCTGGCCATGGCGGTTGGCCAGATCGTCGGCGGCTACCTCGGCGCGCTCACCGGCATCCGCTTCGGCGCCAAACTCATCAAGCCACTGGTGGTGGTCATCTCACTGATCCTCGCCGGCAAGATGCTGTTCGTGCACTAGAAGTGCAGGTTGACCCCGGTCTCGAAGATCAGGCCGCGCGGCGTGTAGTCGCCGCTATAGGTGGATTGAGAGACGAAATACCCCGAATCCGTAACGCCGTGGCCATGCAACGGCGCCATGGCATAGTAGTCCGCTCCCACTGTGAGGCGGATGTGGTCGGTGACCGCAACCTCCACGCCCAGCCCGGCGAGCGCGCCGGTCGACATGGCTGAGGCCAAAGCGGGCGTTCCATTGCTTGAATCATCAATGTCCGCCCTGAAGCTGGCTTGTCCGAGCACAAGTCCCGTAGTGCCGTAGACCATAAGGCGGTCGAAGGTCATGCCGAACCGCGCCCGAAGGCTCAGCAGGGTCGAGAGCGAGTCTCCGACCGTATAGTTGGACCCATGCGCATAACCGTTGAGCGTGAGTTGCGTCCCATCGGCCTCGACGCCGTAAACAAATCTGCCGGCCTGCCAGTTCTCGCCGAAGCGAATGGTCCCGCCGTCGCCCAGTGCCGGAAGTTGCACCGAGCCCGGGATGTTGTCGGTTCCGGAGAGCCGCGTGAAATCCGCTTCTGCAGTAGATCGGACTCCGGTCAGGCCCAACCCGGCGTAGAACCCCGACCAATCGTATGCCGACTCAGCCGCCGCGGCTGCCCCAGGCACGAGGAAGCCGATTGTTGAGCCCAGCGCTGTGGCGGCAAGAAGCTGCGTGCGCGTCATGTTCCGAATCATCCACGGCGCCGAAGGTCATTTGGCTGATAGCACACGGCGACTCCGCGTCACCTCCGCCCATTCGCATCTTCCCAACTGTTTGAAAGCCGCGCGGCGGGGCCAGGATGTTAAGGTGCCGTGCTCGAGAGGAGGACGCCGTGGAACTCGTCAGGACCATCGTATTTCAGGCGCGCAATCGCGAAGCTGAGCCGGCAGTGGCGTTCCCGGGCGGCGTTGCGACCTATGGCGCATTGATGAAGTCCACCTGGGCTGCTGTCGAAGCCATTCGGACGTTCGATCTGCCGCCCGGCGCGCCGGTGATGATCGATATCCGTAATCCAATCCACCACACCGCGATGTTTTTCGCGCTGGCGCTGCTGGGGCTTCCGTCGGCCTCGGTCGGCACTGCTTTCGTTGCGGAAAAGGCCGGCTATCTGCCGCAACTGTTCCTGACCGACCGCGCCGATGCGCAGGGAGCCGGCATTCGAACAATCCAAGTCGATGACCGCTGGTTTACCGTTGATCCAGTTACCCGGCCCAACTATTCCGGCCTGCTGGCGCTTCCCAGCTTTCCTGGGCCCGACAGCATCGTTCGCTTCGTCTATTCGTCGGGCACGACCGGCCATCCCAAATGCGTGGGGCTTACCGAGGCTTGCTTCAACCTGCGTTTCCAGCACCTGATGGCCGCCCGGTCGTGGTGGATGGAAGGCGCAACCATCGTCAACATGATGGGGTTTTCAACCATTGCCGGCACCATGCAGATGCTGCGGTTCCATTCGAGCGGCGCTCTTCTGGCTTACGCCGGAGATCCGGCCGAGGTGGGACAGATGCTGCGTCTGTTCAGAGCCAACGGCCTTATCGCCTCAACCGGCCATCTCCAGGCTTTGCTCAAGACCCTCGGCGACAGCAAGCCCCCGCCATCGTTGCAACTGGTGGCGGTTGCGGGAGCCAAGATCAGCCGGCGTATGCTGCAGCAGGTCCGCATGCGCCTGTGCAGCACTGTTGTCATGAACTACGGCTCGACCGAGCTCGGTCCGGTCAGCCTGGGCATGGCGAGCGACGTGGACACCGAGGATGGATTCGTCGGCCACGTCCTGCCCTGGGTCGAGGTTCAGGTCGTCGACGAGATCGGCGAGGTTCAGCCTGTGGGCAGGGAAGGTATCTTTAGGGTCAAGAGCCCTGAAGCCGCGCTCTACATATCGGCCGGCGGCGACCGGCAGGAGTTGCATGAGGATGGCTGGTTCTACCCGGGCGACGTCGGCCGCCTCGGGGCTGACGGAACGATCTACGTCACCGGACGGTCCAGCGAGGTCATCAATCGTGGCGGTTCGGTCGTCGCGCCCGAGGCGATTGAGGATGTTCTGCGGCTCAATCCCAATATTGCCGACGTCGCAGTGGTCGGCATCACGAACGCCGACGGGGTCGAGGAGATCTGGGCCGCCGTCGTATCAGACCGGCTCATCGATCCGGCCGCAGTGATCGCCGCTGCGCGTCCCCGTCTCAACGAAAAGGTGCCCGATCATGTCGTGCAGGTGCCGTCCATACCTCGTGCAGAGAGCGCTAAAGTCAGACGGTTCCAGCTCCGTGAGATCCTTCAGGCACGAAAACATGCCTCGGGTTGACGGTCGCTTCTTGACTGCCGGAACCTAGCTCCCCGGCCGGTCGCGTCTCAGAGCTACCCGGGTCGACAGGCGTGGCAGCAGATCGGAGACATCCGGACGTTGAGGTGGCGGAGCGGGCCGCACCGCGGCTCGCAACAACTCCGTGGCACGCCTTAGCGGCGCGCGCAAAATATCAAACAAAGACATCAAATTAGCCCCAGAACAAATACGGGCTTACCCTGACGGCAAAAGGTAAACGACATCCTGACATGATCGTCAAAACTGACGACGGGAAAATTCCATCGCCGGCGGCCTAGCTGGCGCAGTTTGCGGGTAGATATGCCTTGCCGAAGCCCTTGGCGCTCCTGAGGTGGCCGTCAGTGATGTGCAGCGGCTCGAATGGCGGCGCGGCCTGGATCGCGGGGTTGGCGAGGCGCAGCGTGTAGCAGCCGGCGAAGTAGCTGTGCTTGCCTTGGCCATCGGTGGCGTCGAGGCTCACGGGCAGCGTCCAGTAGGTGCTCCCCGCAGCCCCTTCCGATGCCGCTTTGCCCAGCGTCACCGTGACTGAAGCGGTGTTCTGGTAGCCGGCGCTGAACGCATCGAATTTCGGCGCCCCCTGGCCGTCCTCGTAATACGAGTAGGCCCGCGCATATTCCTGCCGGCTGATGGCGTTGTAGAACGAATTAAGTACCGCCTGCGGCGTGCTGCGGTCGTCGAGATAGGTGGGCTGCGCCGCGAAAGCAGGCAGGGCGATGGCGATCACGGGCAGGGCGAAAAGGGCGGCGCGCATTTTGTTCTCCGGGGCCAGTGGCCGGAGACTGCCGCCGATCCGGGGCGAAGTCGAGGCGGTGGAGAAACCGCCCCGATCTCCCGCGCCGGGGTCAGGCTGCAAGACCGAGGGGGTTTTGCAACGAGAGGGAGTCCGACTGGCCGGACGACGAAGAACTGCTTCCATAGGCGTTTTGCGCCAGGGAAAGCAGGCTCGAATCCTGTCCGGAACTGCTGTCGGACGATGCGTCCGCCGAAAGCAGCGAGGTCAGCGGGTCGTCTCCTCCTGGAGACGAGGTGCCGTCGCTGCTGGTCGTGGACGAAATCGATCCCGACAATTGCTGGGCGAGGAACGCCATGGCGCCGCCGCCATGATGGCCACCATGGCCCCCATGATGCGGATGCACCGCCTGGCTGGAGGTCGAGCTCTCCGAGGAGGAGCCGGAACTTCCGGTGCCCGTCGTATCAGCAGTGGTCTGCGACGACTGCTGTGCCTGCTGAGTGGTCGATGTGCTGGTGCCCCCCGGCATCAGTCCATCGAGCTCGTCAAGCAGTTGCGACCCGTCATTGCTCGGATCGAGCAGCGACTGGAGGCCTTGTTGCTGGAGAGCCTGGATCGAATAGGGCGATCCGCTCACGCTCGATATTGTCATGTTTCACCATCTTGGGCGCCGGAATGGGGGAGCCCGGCGCGACGGCGAGCAGGCGCTTCGATGGTAAATCAGTCCTTAACGGCGCCGCCCGCGCGCAACCCGCCGCTAAGATTTAATCCGGCCGTAAGGTTGACGAAAACAAAGGGCGCGGTGGTTGCCCACCCGCGCCCTCGTGTCCGTGACTGGGATGTCTGGACGAACTGTGCTGTGCAGGACTTCCTTAGAAGTCCATGCCACCCATACCGCCGCCCATGCCGCCGCCCGGCATTGCCGGCGCCGCGTCCTTCGGGGTCTCGGCGATCATCGCTTCGGTGGTGATGAGAAGCGAGGCGACCGAAGCCGCATCCTGCAGCGCCGTGCGGACCACCTTGACGGGGTCGACGATGCCGAGCTGGATCATGTCGCCATACGTGCCGGTCTGAGCGTCGTAGCCAAAATTGGCGTTGGCGTTCTCGAGGATCTTGCCGACTACCACCGAGCCTTCGTCACCGGCGTTCTGGACGATCTGACGGATCGGCTCCTGCAGCGCGCGCTTGACGAGGTTGATGCCGGCCTGCTGGTCCGGGTTGGCACCCTTGGCCTTGAGAGCCGAAGCGGCACGCAGCAGGGCGACGCCGCCACCGGCCACGATGCCTTCTTCCACCGCAGCGCGGGTGGCGTTGAGCGCGTCGTCGACGCGGTCCTTCTTTTCCTTCACCTCGACCTCGGTGGCGCCGCCGACCTTGATCACCGCAACACCGCCGGCCAGCTTTGCCAGGCGTTCCTGCAGCTTCTCCTTGTCGTAGTCGGAGGTGGTTTCCTCGATCTGCGACTTGATCTGGGCGACACGGCCTTCGATGTCGGACTTCTGCCCCGAACCATCGATGATCGTGGTGGTTTCCTTGGCGATTTCGACGCGCTTGGCAGTGCCGAGCATGTCGAGGCCGACGTTCTCGAGCTTGATCCCGAGGTCTTCCGAAATCACCTGGCCGCCGGTGAGGATCGCGATGTCCTCGAGCATGGCCTTGCGGCGATCACCGAAGCCCGGAGCCTTGACGGCCGCAACCTTGAGGCCGCCGCGCAGGCGGTTGACGACGAGCGTGGCAAGCGCCTCGCCCTCGATGTCCTCGGCAACGATCAGCAGCGGACGCTGGGTCTGCACCACAGCCTCGAGCACCGGCAGCATCGACTGCAGGTTCGAGAGCTTCTTCTCATGCAGGAGGATGTAGGGCTCCTCGAGCACCGCGGTCATCTTGTCCGGGTTGGTGACGAAGTACGCGCTGAGGTAACCGCGATCGAACTGCATGCCCTCGACGACGTCGAGCTCGGTCTCGGTGGTCTTGGCTTCTTCGACGGTGATCACACCCTCGTTGCCGACCTTCTGCATCGCCTTGGCGATCATCTCGCCGACCGACGTTTCGCCATTGGCGGAGATCGTGCCGACCTGGGCGACTTCCGAGCTCGACGAAATGGTCTTCTTGGCCTTGGCGAGGTTGTCGACGACCTCGGTCACGGCGAGGTCGATGCCGCGCTTCAGGTCCATCGGGTTCATGCCGGCGGCAACGAGCTTGACGCCTTCGTTGACGATCGCCTGGGCCAGAACCGTGGCGGTGGTGGTACCGTCGCCGGCAACGTCGTTGGTCTTGGAGGCGACCGAGCGCACCATCTGCGCGCCCATGTTCTCGAACTTGTCCTCGAGCTCGATTTCCTTGGCGACGGTGACGCCGTCCTTGGTGATGCGCGGGGCGCCGAACGACTTGTCGATCACCACGTTGCGGCCCTTGGGACCGAGGGTAACCTTCACCGCATTGGCGAGGATGTTGACGCCGCGGACCATCTTGTCGCGGGCATCGGTTGAGAACTTTACGTCTTTAGCTGCCATCTGAGGCGCTCCTTGGGGTTGAAACGATCAGGGGTCGCCGGCGATCAGCCGATGACGCCCATGATGTCGGTTTCCTTCATGATCAGCAGGTCCTTGCCGTCGAGCTTGACCTCGGTCCCGCTCCACTTGCCGAACAGGATGCGATCGCCGGCCTTGACGTCGAGCGGCACGATTTTGCCGGATTCGTCACGGGCACCCGGGCCGACGGCCTCGATGATGCCCTCGGACGGCTTCTCTTTGGCCGTATCGGGGATGATGATGCCGCCAGCGGACTTTTCCTCGCTGTCGACACGGCGGACGACCACGCGGTCGTGCAGGGGACGGAATGCCATGATGTCTCCTCTTGGATCCGAAATTCTTGCCCCTGTTAGCACTCGGGAAGATGGAGTGCTAACAGTTGGCAGCGATATAGGAGCGCCCCGTTTGGGAGTCAAGATTTCGATCGTGGCGAAACCCTTGACGGGACTGGCCAAGTGGGTGCCGGAGGTCGTGTAGCGGCCACCCGGCCTGAGGCCGGAACGATTCGCGCACTTGCGGATTGTAGGGGCCGGGAGATATTGGGCAGCAAAACCATCACCGGAACCGTCACGTGACCATCGAGCTCGACCCGAAGGCCCTGACTGCGCAGCAGATCTGGAACTCCCCGCAACTGGCCGTCATCGTGCCGAGCTACAAGGAACGCGACAACATCGCGCCCCTTTACGACAAGGTCTCCGCCGCGCTGGGCGAAATTCCCTTCGAATTTATCGTCGTCGACGACAACTCCCCGGACGGCACCGCCGCCGTGGTCAAGGACATGGCGCGCCGCCACGCCAATGTGCGCTGTATCCATCGCATCGGCCGCCGCGGCCTGAGTTCAGCGGTGATCGAAGGCATTTCGGCGAGCGCCGCGCCGTACTTCGCCGTAATCGACGCTGACCACCAGCACGACGAGCGCATCCTGCCCCAGATGCTCGACAAGGCGCTGGCCGGCGACGACATCGTCGTCGGCACTCGCTACTCCGGCGCCGGCCAGGTGGGCGATGGCCTGAGCAAGACGCGCGAGGCCGGCAGCCGTTTCGCCACCCAGCTTTCGCACCTTGTGACCGGCAAGTCGCTGTCCGACCCGATGAGCGGCTTCTTCCTGATGAAGCGCGAGGTGTTCGACGAAGTTGCCGGCTCGCTGAGCAATGAAGGTTTCAAGATCCTGCTCGACATCGTGGTGTCGGCGAGCCGCGTCCGCAAGGCGCAGGCCCGTGAGCTCAAGATCGGCGAAGTTCCCTACACCTTCCGCCAGCGCCACGCCGGCGAGAGCAAGATGAATCCGCTGGTCGTGGTGCAGTTCCTCGGCCTCGTCGTCTCCAAGATGACCGGCGGCATCCTGCCCACGAGCTTCCTGCTGTTCGGCGGCGTGGGTGCCATCGGGATCGTCATCCACGTGCTGATGCTGTGGATCAGCCTCAGCCTGCTGAGCTTCAACTTCGTCGTGGCACAGGCGGTGGCAACCGTGGTGTCGATGACGTCCAATTTCGTCCTCAACAACCAGTTCACCTTCGCCGACAAGAAGCTCAAGGGCTGGCATATCGCCGGCGGTCTGGTCGCCTTCTACGTGATCTGCTCGATCGGCGCGATCGCCAACGTCTCGGTCGCGAGCTGGATCTTCCAGATGGATCGCTCGGCCTACTTCGCCGGCGTCACCGGCGCGCTGATGAGCGTGGTGTTCAACTACGCCGTCAGCCGCGCCATCGTCTGGCGGGCCTGATCAGGCCCGCTCCGCATCCATTTCGGCCCAGGCCTGGCGCTTGCGGTAGATCGTCGACGGGCTGAGCTCGAGCGCCGCGGCGGCGAGCGCGATGTTGCCGGCAAAGCTCTGGATGGCGTTCTCGATGATCCGCTGCTCCTGCCGCCACATCGGCAGCACCAGGTCGCGCATCACCGGAATGCTCGGCTCCGGCGCCTCTGCGGCCGGAGCATTGGCGTTTGCCGCCACGAGGTGCGCCTTGCCGTGGCGGCGCGCCAGCTCGGCCATGCGCTGCGCCATCGTTCCCGGGCTGCAATCCCTGCCGATGCAGTCATGCGCACCGGCGCGCATCGCGCCCATGGTCACCGATATGGACGGATCGGCGGCGAGCACGAGAAGCAGCGAGCCGGAGGCGGCCTTCGCCAGTCGCGCGATCCGCTCGTCGCTGCCCGCCGCGAGGTCGCTCAGGCAATCGACATCTGCAGCGACGATGTGGAAGGGGGCGTTGCGCAACAGGTCGACGCCGTACCGCCCCGCATCGACCGAGACGGCGATCGGCGGCGCACCGAATTCTGCCGCCAGCGGTCCGGCCAGGCCGTCGGCCAAGGCCTGCCCCGACACAATCAGCAACAGCCGTGCAGGATCGACAGCGTGCTTCGCGCTCGCATCCGCCATGGACTCGGGCCTTCCCCAATACGCAATTCACTCACGCGCGATTGTTGACGCACAGGGTAAATAATCCGTTTTGCCCTCGCGCCCGACGCACCTATGCTCGCTTGGGGAGAGGTCGAATCTGACGGAGCGGGGCAGGCTTTGCAGGGCCTTGTGTATGTATTCATTTTCGTGGCGGCCTTGGGTGTTGCGGCCGCTGCCTATTTTGGCCTGACCTTTACGCCCATCGAGGCGGCGGTGACGGCCATCGCTTTCGGCTGCCTCGCGGTCCTGCTGGTCGAGCGGCAAATGCGTCGCCGCGCCGAAGCCCGGCTTGAAAAGGCCGTCGAAGACCTGTCGCGCCTGCTCTCGACCGATGCGCAGGCCGGCTCGGTGCTGAGCCAGCGCGTCAACGCCCTCAACGATTTGAAGCTGCCGGCCCGGCTCGCCTCGATCGAATCCGACCTCGCGGTGCTCGGCACCGTCGTCAAGCAGGTGACCGAAACCGTCGCCGAGCTCGAGGAGCAGCGCCGGCTCGCGAACGAAGACAAGGACAAGCCCGCGGCACAGGCGGAAGCCGATCCCGATATCATGCCCGAGCCGGTGATCCCGCTCGAGCTGTTGCGCCAGGCCGTGACCGACAACCGGCTGGTCTTTCACATCGAGCCCATCGTGACGCTGCCGCAGCGCCGGCCCTTTGGCTACGACCTGGTGCCGCGCCTCGTCATGGAGGACGGTGGCTTCGCCGACCGCCCCGACTTTATGCCCCGCATCGGCGGCGAGGAGATCGTGGCGCGCATAGAGGCCGATGCCGTCGACGAGGCGATCATCGTCGCCCGCCGCGCCCGCACCTCGGGCTCGCCGATCACGCTGTTCGTGCCGTTGTCGCGCGCCACCCTCGGCAGCGCCAAGGCCGTCGAGATGATCCTGACCGCGCTCGACGCCAACCGGGCCATCGTGCCGTCGCTGCTCTTCGTTATCGAGCAGGCCGAATACAAGGCACTGAACGGCAAGGAGAAGGCCTCGCTCGGGGCCATCGGCAAGATGGGGGTGGGCTTGTCGCTGAGCGCCGCGACCTCTCTGCGCTTCGACTACGCCGAGCTGCAGGGCCTCGGCTTCCGCACTGTGCGCGTCGATGCCACGCGCTTCCTGCGCCAGCCCGAAATGTTCACCGACTTCCACGCCTCCGACATCGCCGCCTACGGCCGCCGCTTCAGCATCGAGCTGGTCGCCACCGGCATCATCGACGAGCAGCAATTGTTGAACCTGTTTGAAGACGGCGTGACCCTGGCGCAGGGCCCGCATATTGCGGGTCCCGGCCCCGTTCGCCCCGATTTGCAGCTCGAACGCCCGGCGGGACTGGCGCGGGCAGGGGAGTAGGGCGAGGGGAAGAGGGAACTGCCGCGACCCTTTGCATTTCCGGCGTTACCAGCCGATAAGCACAGCCATGACCTCGCTTTCCGACCTCGCACCGAACTACGATGCCGTTCTATCCGACGTCTGGGGCGTCCTGCACAATGGGGTCGCCGCCTATCCCGAAGCCGTGGATGCCTTGCGCCGGTTCCGGCAGGGCGGCCGGCGGGTCGTGCTGATCACCAATGCGCCGCGCACCGCCCCGCCGATCGTCGCGCTGCTCGATGCGATGCAAGTGCCGCGCGACGCCTACGACGCTGTGGTTTCCTCCGGTGATGTCACGCGCGCGGCCATCGCGCCCTACCGCGGCAAGGTCGTGCATCACATCGGCCCGCCTGAGATCGACGACAGCCTCTACGAAGGCCTCGGCGTCATCCGCGGTTCCGCCGAGGATGCCGCCGCGGTCGTCGTCACCGACCTCGATACCGACGACGACACGCCCGACATGTACGAGGATCGCATCAAGCTCTGGCTGTCGCGGAAATTGCCGCTGATTTGCGCCAACCCGGATCGCGTCGTCGAGCACGCCGGCCGGATTATTTATTGCGGCGGCGCGCTGGCCGATCTCTACGAGGCGCATGGTGGCCGCATCCGCATGGCCGGCAAGCCCTATCGCCAGATCTACGACGAGGCACTGCGGCTCGCCGATGCGGCCGCCGGGCGACCGATCGATCGCAGCCGCATCCTCGCCATCGGCGACAGCGTGCGTACCGATGCGATCGGTGCCGCCAATGCCGGCCTCGACCTGCTGTTCATCACCGGCTCCATCCACGCCCAGGAGCTCGATGCCTTTGGCGAGCCCGACCCCGACGCGGTCCGCGACCTGGTGGCGCCGAGCGGGGCGCGGCTCAAGGGCTTCATGCCGCGCCTTGCGTGGTAGGGCCGCGCTTGCCATATAGCCGACACCTGCTGCGGGCTTTCCCATGACCTTTTACCGCCTCGATGGACTCGACAACGTCCCGGCCGCGCTCAAGGGCGCGATGGTTGCCATCGGCTCGTTCGACGGCGTGCACCGGGGCCATCAGTCGGTGATCGCCCGGCTCAAGTCGCAGGCCAAAGCGCGCAACGTGCCGGCCGTGATGCTGACCTTTGAGCCGCATCCGCGCGATGTGTTCGCGCCGGCGCCCTTCATGTTCCGGCTGACGCCGCCCGACATCAAGGCGCGCCTCTGTGCGGCGCTCGGGCTCGACGGCATCGTGCTCATGCCGTTCAGCCGCGATCTCAGCATGGTCGAAGCCGAGGACTTCGTCTCGCGCTTCCTCGTCCGCGCCCTGCGCGTGTCGGGCGTGGTGGTCGGCGCCGATTTCCATTTCGGCCACAACCGCCGCGGCACCCCCGATTTCCTCCGTGCCGCCGGCGCCGTTCATGGCTTTTCGGTGGATATCCTCGAGCTGCTGCCCGAAAGCGGCGAGACCGTCTCGTCCTCGCGCATCCGCAAGGCGCTGACCGAGGGCGACGTGGCGCTCGCCAACGATCTGCTCGGCTACCACTGGTTCTTCGGCGGCGAGGTGGTGAAGGGCGACCAGCGCGGCCGCCTGCTGGGTTTCCCCACTGCCAACATCGCGACGAGCTCGACCTTTGCCCTGGCGCAGGGCGTCTATGCCGTCCGCGCCCGGCTCGGCGAACGCCTGCTCGACGGCGTCGCGAGCTTCGGTAAGCCGATGTTCAACAACGAGTTGCCGCCGTTCGAGACCTTCCTGTTCGACTTCGACGCCGAGATCTACGGTCGCCATCTCGAGATCGCGCTTGTCAGCCACATCCGCGGCCAGGAGGTCTACAAAGGCCTCGACGAGCTGATCGCCGCCATCGCTCGCGACGGTCGCAAAGCCCGCGAAGCCCTCGGCCAGTGCGGGCCATTGAGCGAGCTGGACAGGACTCTGGGGTTTTTCGACTGAGTTTGCAGTCCGCCGCCTATCCCGCTAAAAGGCCGCGCAACCCCTTATCGTCACGCCGAAATCTGATGAACGACACGCAAAAGGCCGCGACGGAGCCCGACTACTCCGCCAGCCTGTTCCTGCCCCAGACCGATTTTCCCATGCGCGCCGGCCTGCCCGAGCGCGAGCCGGTCTGGCTCAAGCGCTGGGAAGACATGAACCTCTACGCCCTGCAGCGTGCGGCGCAGAAGGACAAGCCGCTGTTCACCCTGCACGACGGCCCGCCCTACGCCAACGGCAACATCCATATCGGCCATGCGCTCAACAAGATCCTCAAGGACCTCGTGACGCGCTCGATGAACATGCTCGG
>DATMTK010000147.1:0-6202 GCA_035564755.1 Devosia sp.
CCGATCTGTGGAGATGGGACTCTTCCCCCGGAAACACGAAACTCGTGAACGCTCAGCGGCCGATCCGGCGCTCGCGGCGCTGCGACAAGAGGCGCGTCGGACGCGACGCCTCCAGCGCGTCGAACAGGTCGCGGCGGTTGATGCCGAGATCGTCGAGGCGATGCTGGTCGAGGTCGAGCAGGGTTTTGAGGGCAACGCGTTGCACGCGCTCGGCGCGGAGTTTAGCGAAGACAGCCACCACCCAGCGGGCCGGGTTGAAGGACGGGGCGGCGGCAGCCGGCCGCTCGCCCGAAAGCACGAGCGCCATGGTCTTCTCCATCATTTCGCATTGTCCCGGCGGGAGGGCACGGGAGGGGAAGCGGCAATGTCAGTTGCCGATGACGGGAATATGGGGGACTGGACACCTATTCGTCCAACAAATAGATTTCATCCCCGTCATCAAATCCCGTGATGGAGGACGGCGTGTCCGTTCCACTCGATCTCGACCAGTTACAGAGCTTTTGCGCCATTGCCGATTGCGGCAGCTTCACCGAGGCGGCGCGGCGCGTGAACAAGACGCAATCGGCCGTTTCCATGCAGATCAAGCGGCTCGAGGAACGGCTGGGCCACGCCCTGCTGTCGCGCGACGGCCGCTCGGTGGCCCTCACCCAGCACGGCGAAGCGCTCTATTCGCGCGCCCGCAAGATGCTCAAGATCAACGCCGAGATCATGGACGAATTCTCGGACGAGGATTTGAGCGGCGCCATTCGCTTCGGCCTGCCCGACGACTACGCCGTGCGGCTGCTGCCGGTGATCCTCTCGAGCTTCCAGCGCACGCATCCAAAGATCATGATCGACGTGACCTGCGCCTCGTCGCAGACGCTGCTCGACGGCATGAAGCGCGGCAAGCACGATTTGATCGTCTTCACCCAGGGCACCAACCATGAATATGGCGAGCTGTTCCGCACCGAGCCGATGTACTGGGTGGCGGCGCAGGGCGGCCAGGCGCTGAACATGGATCCGCTGCCGATCGCCGGCGGCCAGCCCTGCTGCTGGAAGGACAACGCCGTCGAAGCGCTCGACCGCATCGGTCGCGACTATCGCGTGGCCTACACCTCGTGCAACGCGCTCGGTATTGCGAGCGCCGTTCTAACCGACCTGGCGGTCGGCTTCCTGCCGGAAAGCGCGCTGCAGCCGGGCATGCTGGCAATCACCGAAGATCGCGGCCTGCCGCGACTGAGGGACGCCGAAATCGCGCTGATGCGGGCCAGTCACGCCTATGGCGGCATCTTCGACGCGCTCGCCCGGCATATCACCACGAGCATGGGCAATCTCGAAGCGCACGAGCCGCTCAACGTGGCGGCGGAGTAGTCAAGCGCCGGAATCGGGTTCAAGACTGAACCGTTCATCGCGGATGGCACGATCGATATCATCGGCGATCTGACGCGCGCTCCGGTCATAGGCTGCCGCTGCGGCGAGGCGTTCCTCGCTCGTTGCCTTGCGTCCGGGCAAGTGCTCGCGCATCAGTCGCACCCGCTGCCGGTTGATGTAAGTGCCCGCTTCGAGGAAGAAGGCGATGATCGCGGCGTCCTCTGGTGTCATGCGCTCAAGTACGGCCCGGTACATGCCTTCCATATTGTAGAATAGCTTTTTGGTAAGCTCCTTCATCAGCGGCGTGAGTTCGATGAAGACCCTGCGTCGATCGCTGGTATCGCGCACCCGCTGCAGGTAGCCGGCGGCCTCGAGGCGATCGACGAGGGCGGTGACCGCACCTGTGGTCAAGCCGCTCTCTGCCGCGAGCGTACCTGCGGTTACGCGACCCAGCCGTTCGACAATGTCGATGCACCGGCCGTCGGTGCGGTTTATGCCAAGGAACTGGCTCACCTCCTCGTCGACGGCGTCGTTGACGACCTGCTCGACGCGCACAGCCCGGACCATCCGCATCGCCTGCTCGCGCGAAATTCCTCTTGACGATTGAATATCTTTATTCATAAGATAATTATAGATTGAGATTTCGGCGGGAGCAAGGGCAATCAAGCTCGCCTCCCCCATCGAGGGGTATGGAGCAGACCCATGAACTCGTATGCACCGGCCAACGCCTTCAAACCGATCCGCAGCATGCGGCAGAGCCTCGGAGACGACTCTATGGCGACCATGATCGAGGCCCGTGGCCTCAAGCGCACCTACAAGGCGCGCGGCAAGTCCATCGAAGCGGTGCGCGGCATCGACCTCAGCGTGGCGGCCGGCGAGATCGTGGGCTTTCTCGGTCCCAACGGCGCCGGCAAGACCACGACGCTCAAGATGCTCTGCACGCTGCTGACGCCGACCGGCGGCAGCGCCACGGTGGCCGGCAGCGACCTCAGGCAAGACCCCGTCGGTGTCCGCCGCAAGATCGGCTATGTCAGCCAGGCGGGATCGACCTCACCGGAAGCGGTGGTGGGCGAAGAGATCATCAGCCACGCGCGACTCTACGGCATCGACCGCAAGACCGGCGAGGCCCGTGGCAAGGAGCTGCTGGCGGCGCTCGACCTTTCCGACGTGTGGTCGCGCACCTGCGGCTCGCTGTCCGGGGGGCAGCGGCGGCGGCTCGACATCGTCATGGGGCTGATCCATGAGCCGACGCTGGTGTTCCTCGACGAGCCCTCAACCGGGCTCGATCCGCAGAGCCGCGCCAATTTGTGGACCCATATCCGGTCGCTGCGCGACCGGCTCGGCACCACGGTATTTCTTACCACGCACTACATGGACGAGGCGGATTCGCTGAGTGACCGCATCCTGATCATCGACCACGGCACCATCGTCGCCGAAGGCACGCCGACCGAGCTCAAGAAGCGCGTTTCGGGCGATGCGATCACCCTGACGCTGCGACATGAAGAGGATGCCCGGCGGGCGGCCGAGATCGCCGGGGCGCTCAGCGGCGCCGATACGCCGCAGATCGAGGCGCACGTGGTGCGCCTGCATGTGCCCGACGGCGGCCGCGCCCTGCCCGTGCTGCTCGCCGACCTCACCAAGGCCGGGATCGACGCGATCGGCGTGGACGTGAACCGGCCGACGCTGGACGATGTGTTCTTGACGCTGACGGGCCGGAGCTTGCGGGATTGAGCAAATCCGCAGGAGTTTTCCGCCCCCGCGTGGGGAGGGAAACAGTGGTTCAAACGATCTATGAGAAGCAGTTGAAATGACGTTCTTTCGCGATACGTGGATCATCTTCAGCCGCGCCATGCGGCTCAGCCTGAGGCAGCCGCTGTGGGTGCTGATCGGACTGTTGCAGCCGATCCTCTACCTCACGCTGTTTGGGCCGATGCTGCAGCGGATCGCGGCAACCTCCGGCTTCGAGGGCGACGCCTGGCAGGTGTTCGTGCCCGGACTCCTCGTCCAGCTCGGCATCTTCGGAGGGCTGTTCGTCGGCTTCGGCATCATCGCGGAGTGGCGCTCCGGCGTGATCGACCGGCAACTGGTGACACCGGCGGCGCGCGCCGCGATCATCTGCGGCCGGACGCTGCGCGACGTGGTGGTGATCACGGTGCAGGCGATGGTGCTCTGCGGCTGCGCCTACTTCATGGGGCTGCGCGTGCCGCCCGGCGCGTTCCTCATCGGGCTCGTGCTGGTGGCGCTGCTCGGCGCGGCATTCTCGTTCATCTCCAATGCCATCGGCCTCGCGACCAAGAGCGAGGACGCGCTGGCGCCGATGGTCAACACGCTGGCGCTGCCGATCCTGCTGCTTTCGGGCATCCTGCTGCCGATGAACATCGCGCCGCAATGGCTGCAGATCGTCTCGGACTTCAATCCGTTCAAGCATATCGTCGAAGCGCTACGCGCCGTATTCCGCAGCGACTTCACGAACCCGATCGTGTGGATCGGGGCTCTGCTCGCGGTGGTCCTGGTGGTGCTCGGCGCGTGGGTGGGGTCACGGACGCTGGCGGCGCAGACGCGGTAGCGCGTAGCGAGTAGCGAGTAGCGAGTAGCGAGTAGCGAGTAGCGAGTAGCGAGTAGCGAGTAGCGAGTAGCGAGTAGCGTTTGGACCTGATGCCGCGTGTGGCAATCCCTATTCGCTATTCCCTATTCGCCATTTCGTTTCTTCAGATCTCGGCTTCGTCGAAGATCCTGGTCAGGTCGCCGTGCCAGTCGCCGTGGTATCTGTCGAGCCAGCGCTCGGCGGGAGTCCTGTTCATGGCGAGGGTCAGCTCGAGGGGGGCGAGGTATTGCTCCTCCCCCTGCCCGCGGGCCTTGAGGCCGGCCTTGGCGAGTTCGACGACCTGCTTGGCAATGTCGGCGACATCGCCCTTGCGGAACGGCGTGTGGATCGCCGTTCTGGGGACCTCGTTGCGCAGGGTCTGGCGCTCGTCGGCGGTCCAGTCGCGGACGAGCTGCCAGGCGGCGTCGAGGGCACCCGCATCGTAGAGCAGGCCGACCCAGATGGCGGGGAGCGCGAGGATGTGGGCGCGGTCACCCATGTCGGCGCCGCGCATTTCGAGGAACTGCTTGAGGCGGACTTCCGGGAAGAGCGTCGACAGATGATCCTCCCAGTCCTTGATGGTGGGCTTTTCGCCGGGAAGCTGCGGCAGCTCACCCCGCAGGAAGGCGCGGAAGCTCTCGCCCGCGAGATTGACGTACTGCTTGTTGCGGATGACGAAGTACATCGGCACGTCGAGCGCGTGCTCGACGTAACGGTCGAAGCCGAAGCCGTCGTCGAAGGCGAAGGGCAGCATGCCGGTGCGGGCGCGATCGGTGTCGAGCCAGATGTGCGAGCGGAAGCTCAGATAGCCCGAGGGCTTGCCGTCGACGAAGGGCGAATTGGCAAAAAGCGCGGTAACGACGGGCTGCAGCGCGAGGCCGACGCGGAGCTTCTTGACCATGTCGGCCTCGTCGGCGAAATCGAGGTTCGCCTGCACGGTGGCCGAGCGGTACATCATCGAGGTGCCGAGGCTGCCGACCTTTTCCATGTAGGGCGTCATGATGCCGTAGCGCGATTTCGGCATGCGCCTCAAATCCGAGACGGCCCAGAGCGGGGTGACGCCGAGGTTCAGGAAATGGATGTTGAGCGGGCCGCCGACGGCATGGCAATCGGCAAGGTGCGCATCGAGTTCAGCCGCGGCACCGTGGATGGTCTCCTGGGGCGCGCCGGAAAGCTCGAACTGGCCACCGGGCTCGAGCGAGATGCCGCCGACCGGGCCGGTGTTGCGCAGTCCGATCGGGTTGTCGCGATCGTAGAAATAGCTCCAGCCGGTGCGGGCCTTGATGCCTTCGAGCAGGGCGTGGATGCCGTCTTCGCCCTCGTATTGGACAGGGCGAAGCGGATCTTTGCGATAGACGTGCTTTTCGTGCTCGGTGCCGACACGCCACTGAGATTTGGGTTTGCCGCCGCGCGCCAGAACCTCGATCATTTCGGCGCGCGATGAAAGCAGCGGCGAAGTTTCGGCGCCAGCCATGTGGTCTCCGGGAACTCTGGTCATGCCCGGTATCAACCCGGATTTGGCGGGACAATAGCCAGCGGCCGGGCGAAAGCAACCGCTTTATCGCCAATCGCCGATGATTGCCTGGACGAGAGCCAGGGCGGCAACCGCGGCGGTATCGGCGCGCAGGATGCGCGGGCCGAGACTGATCGGGACGACGAAGTCCTGCGCCAGCAGCAGCCTGCGTTCGGCGTCGGAAAAACCACCCTCGGGACCGACCAGGAGCCCGACCGGCAGGCCGGCGAGGCCTCGAATGGTTTCACTGGGAGATGCGGACGGCGCGGATTCGTCGGCAAGGATCAGACGGCGGAGGCCGTGGGCGTGGCGCCAGCTCTCGACCAGCGGCTTGAGCTCGATCTCGGGCGCGATGCGGGGGATCGCGAGGACTTCGCATTGCTGCGCGGCCTCGAGCGCATAGGCCCCGAGCTTGTCGTCCCTGAGCCGGCGGACCTGGGTGAACTCGGTCAGCACCGGCTGGATGATGCCGGCGCCCATCTCGGTCGCCTTCTGCACCACGTAGTCGAGGCGGCCGGTCTTGAGCGGGGCGAAGCCGAACCAGAGGTCGGAGGGCGGCGTTTGCACGGCGACCTGCGTCTCGACCGCGAGGCGGGCCGACTTCCTGCCGGCGTGGGTGAGCTTGGCCAGCCAGGCGCCGTCGCGGCCGTTGAACAGGATCGCGTCGCTGCCCTCCCCGAGCCGCAGCACGTTGACGAGGTGGTTGGCCTGCTCGCGGCCGAGCTCGACGGTGGCGCCGGCCGTCAGGGCGGGCT
>DATMTK010000148.1:0-7499 GCA_035564755.1 Devosia sp.
TCGGCGCGTCCGGCCGGCGGCTATGGCCGCGGACCCGCACCGATCCCCAATGTTCCTGCGCCGCCGTCGGAGGCCGATGGCCGCCGCACGCGCACCGTGCCGCCTGCGGGCGGACGTCCGATGGAAACCGAGAACGCGCGCCGCACCGGCGCCACGCCCGAGCGGCCGATCCGCCGCGACGGCGAGGATGCCTTCGCCCGCAGCCGCCTGACGCTCTCGAGCGCGACCACCGAGTCCGATCGCGACCGCGGGCCGTCGCTCGCCGCCATGCGCCGCCGCCGCGACAAGAAGATGGGCCGCAACGTCCAGGCCGCGCCCAAGCTCAGCCGCGAAGTGACGATTCCCGAGGCCATCACCGTCGGCGAGCTCGCCAACCGCATGGCCGAGCGGTCCGTCACCGTCATCAAGATGCTGATGGGCATGGACAAGATGGTGACCATCAACGACGTGATCGACGCCGATACCGCCGAGCTGATCGCGACCGAACTGGGCCACACCGTCAAGCGCGTCGCCGAGTCCGACGTCGAAGCCGGCCTCTACGACGTGCCGTCCGACGACAAGGCCGAGGATCTGACCAGCCGTGCCCCGGTCGTGACCATCATGGGCCACGTCGACCACGGCAAGACCTCGCTGCTCGACGCCATCCGCGAGACGAACGTCGTTTCAGGTGAAGCCGGCGGCATCACCCAGCACATCGGCGCCTACCAGGTCGAGGTGAAGGGCCAGAAGATCACCTTCCTCGATACGCCCGGCCACGAGGCCTTTACCGCCATGCGCGCCCGCGGCGCACAGGCGACCGACATCGCCGTGCTGGTGGTGGCGGCCGACGACGGCGTGATGCCGCAGACCATCGAGTCCATCAAGCATGCCAAGGCGGCCGGCGTGCCGATCATCGTCGCCATCAACAAGATGGACAAGCCTTCGGCCAACCCGCTGCGCGTGCGCACCGAGCTCCTGCAATACGACGTGCAGGTCGAATCGATGGGCGGCGACACGCTCGACGTGGAAGTCTCGGCGGTCAAGAAGACCGGCCTCGACAAGCTGCTCGAGACCATCCTGCTGCAGGCCGAAGTGCTCGAGCTGCAGGTGCCGCGCGACGGCCGGGCGGAAGGCCTCGTCATCGAAGCCAAGCTCGATCGCGGCCGCGGTGCGGTGGCCACGGTGCTGGTGCAGCGCGGCACGCTCAGGATCGGCGACATCGTCGTCGCTGGAACGGAGTTCGCCCGCGTCCGGGCGCTGATCGACGACAAGGCCATCCAGGTCAAGGATGCCGGACCTTCGACGCCCGTCGAGGTGCTGGGCTTTGCCGGCGTGCCGTCGGCCGGCGACCGCTTCTCGGTCGTTGAGACCGAAGCGCGAGCCCGCGAAGTCACCGACTATCGCCAGCGCCAGTTGCGCGAGAAATCGGCCACCGGCGGCGCCACCAGCCTCGAGCAGATGATGAATCAGCTCAAGCAGGCCGGCATTGCCAAGTTCCCGCTGATCATCAAGGGCGACGTGCAGGGCTCGGTCGAGGCGATCGTCGCCTCGCTCAACAAGCTGAGCACCGAAGAAGTCTCGGCGCAGATCCTGCTCTCGGCCGTCGGCGGCATCACCGAATCCGACGTGACGCTGGCTTCGGCGAGCAACGCCATCATCATCGGCTTCAACGTCCGCGCCAACAAGCAGGCCAACGACCTCGCCACCCGCGACGGCATCGAGATCCGCTACTACAACATCATCTACGACCTCGTGGACGACGTGAAGGGCGCGATGTCGGGGCTGCTCAAGCCCGAGCGTCGCGAGACCTTCATCGGCTACGCCACGATCAAGGAAGTGTTCCAGATCACCAAGGTCGGCAAGGTCGCCGGCTGCCAGGTCACCGAGGGCATCGTCGAGCGCGGCGCCGGCGTGCGCCTGCTGCGCGACAACGTCGTGGTGCACGAAGGCAAGCTCAAGACGCTCAAGCGCTTCAAGGACGAGGTCAAGGAAGTCCCCGCCGGCCAGGACTGCGGCATGGCCTTCGAGAACTACGAGGACATCCGCGCCGGCGACGTCATCGAATGCTTCCGCGTCGAGCAGGTCAGCCGCACGCTGTAGGCGAACGACCCACGGCACGAGGTTCAGGGCGCGGAGCGATCCGCGCCCTTAGTATTTGCGGCGTGCTGCGCTACACTATCGCCATGCCCGACGAGCCGCTCCGCACCACCACCTTCATGCTCGGCCGCGCCGATGCGCTGGCCTATGAGCAGGCGGCGGCGCGGATGACGCCCATCGGCGTGCTGCTGCTCCTGCTGTGGCTCGCGGCCTGGGGCGGCGGGGCGACGTTCATTCCGGCCGACTGGGGCGGGGCGCGTTTCGGCGTGAGTTCGGTGCTGCTGATCTCGGTGGCGGTCGCCATCGCCTACGTGCTGGCGCTGCTGCTGATCGCCGTCCGGCAATGGTGGCGCGCCCGCCATCGCTACCGCCGGCCGGTCGAGGTGACGGTCACCGAATGGCCCGACCGGCTCGACCTGGTCGGCACCGGCAAGCTCGATCCGGTGGCGTTCAGCGCCATCCGCCGCGCGCTGCTCAGCCGCACGCATCTCTTCCTCGAGACCGACGAGGACGTGATCATCCTGCCGCGCCGCGCCTTCCCCGAGGAGGGCACCATCGAGGATCTGGCCCGCCGCATCGACGGCGTCCCCAAGGACTCCTCCCCCGAACAGGGGGCCGCGGTGCCGGTTGACCCCGCGCCGCCCAGCGCCTAAGTCCGCGCGATGACAAAGGATCGTCACAGACCCGCCGGTCCCTCCCAGCGCATGCTGCGCGTGGGCGAGCTGGTGCGCCATGCGCTCGCCGGGCTTTTCGCGCGCGGCGAGATCGAGGACAACGAGCTGGCCGGCGCGGTGGTCACCGTCCCCGAGGTGCGCATGTCGCCCGACCTGCGCGTCGCCAACGCCTATGTGATGCCGCTCGGCGGCGAGCGGGCCGCGGAGATCGTCGCCGCCCTCAATCGCCACCAGCGCTTCATCCGCGGCCGCGTCGCGCCCGAGCTCGACCTCAAATTCGCGCCCGAAATCCGCTTCCACGTCGATGCGACGTTCGAACAATTCGGCAAGATCGACGCCCTGCTGAAATCCGAGCGCGTGCAGCGCGACCTGCATCATGACGATGAAGGCTCGTCCGAAGACGAGGGCGACCGCTAGTGCAGTCGGCGCGGTGCGGCCCGTGAGCGAGAAAACACTGAAACGGCACGTTTCAGGCTGGATCATCCTCGACAAGCCCCATGGCATGAGCTCGACCCAGGCAGTGGGCAAGCTCCGCTGGTTGTACAACGCCGAAAAGGCCGGCCATGCCGGGACGCTCGATCCGCTGGCGACGGGGCTGCTGCCGGTCGCGCTGGGCGAAGCCACCAAGACCGTGCCGTTCGTGCAGGGCGGCGGCAAGCGCTACCGCTTCACGCTGGAATGGGGTTCTGCAACCTCGACCGACGACCGGGAAGGCGAGGTCGTCGCCCGGTCGGACGTGCGGCCGACAGGAGAGCAGGTGCGGGCTGCGCTGCCCGCCTTCACCGGCACGATCCTGCAGCGTCCGCCCGCCTTTTCCGCCATCAAGGTCGCCGGCGAGCGCGCCTACGATCTTGCCCGCGCCGGCGAAGCGGTCGATCTCGCGCCGCGGCCGGTGACCATCTCGGAGCTGACGCTGCTCAGTCATTCATCCGAGGCGTCCGACTTCGAGATGGCCTGCGAGAAAGGCACCTACGTCCGGGCGTTGGCGCGCGACCTCGCTGAAGCGCTGGGTACGCGTGGCCATGTTGCCGCGCTGCGCCGCATCGCCGTCGCCGGGTTCACCGAGGCGGACGCGCTGCAGCTCGATGCCATTGCCGCCGACGACGATCGCGACCGCCTGCTGCGGCCTGTCGCCGTCGCGCTGCGCCATCTGCCCGAGTTGCGGGTCGGCCCCGACGAGGCGGCGCTCCTGCGCAACGGCAATCCGGTGCTGCTGCGTGGGGCCAATGCTCCGATCGAGATCGCCGAAGCGTGGGCGAGCCTGCACGGCCAGGCCGTCGCGATCGGCGCCGTGCGTGCCGGACACTTCCAGCCCACGCGGGTGTTGCGCCCATAGTGCTCGTGCCCAGCCGGAATTTCGGCAAGCCGGGAACCAAATCGCCGCCTTGCGCATAGTAGGTCGCGGGAGCGACTGTAAGCCAGCGTCGACGCAAATCTTGCCTCGGCCGTAACACCGCCCGCCGGGGGAGAATTCGTCTTGGCCTCGACACCGCCGACAACACCCGTTGCCGATCCGGCTTCTGCCGGCGCGGCGTTTCGGCGGCCGCGGTCGATTGCACTCTATCTGTTCGTTTTGGCGCTGGTCGCATTGGTCCCGGCATTCGCATTCTCGGCCATCCTCCTGCAGCGCAACAACGAGGCGCAGGAGCGCGTCGTCGAAGCCCTGATCACCGGCTCCGCCCGCTCGATCATGCAGGCGGTGGATCGCGAGGTGAACGCCAACATCACCACCCTCAAAATCCTGGCGACGACGCCCACGCTGCAGAACGGCGACGTCGAGGCGTTCTACGATCAGGTCAAGAAAGCGCTGTCGGGCACCAAGACCTATGTCTATGGGCTCGACAAGAACATGATGGTGGTGTTCAGCACCCGGCAGGCCTATGGCGCGCCATCGGTCAAGGCGGCCGATCCGGGCAGCGCGCAAACCGCGCTGTCCAACAACAACATCGTCGTGTCCGGCCTCGTCGTCGGCAGCGTGTCCGGCAAGAAGGTGTTCAACGTGCTGCAGCCGGTGGTGACCGGCAAGCTGGCCCCCCTGGTCCTCGGCATTTCGCGCGATGTTTCCACGCTCGAGATGCCGCTGCTCTCCGACAAGCTGCCCAAGGGCTGGAACGTCGCCATGGTCGACGACACCGGCACGGTGATCGCAGCCTCGGATGGGGCCGGCGCGGCCGGAGACGGCTTCGCGCTGGCCAGCGTCGACCAGCTCGCCACGACCCCGGGCTTCGTGACCCTGCGCTCGAACGGCGAAATCTACCAGGCCGCGATCCGCAAGTCCGACCTCACCGGCTGGACGCTGGTCGCCTGGGCGCCCGCCTCGGTGATTTCGGCGCCGCTGATGGATGCGGTGTGGTCACTCGCCGTCGGCGGCCTGCTGCTCGCCGCCATCGTCGTGCTGGTGGTCTATTGGGTCACGCTGCAGATCGGCCGGTCGGTGCGCGGCCTCGAGGGCGACGCCAAGCGGCTCGGCACCGGCCAGCCCGTGACCGCCAAGAATTACCCGATCTCCGAGATTGCCACGGTGTCCTCCGCCCTCGAAGAGGCGAGCAAGCGCCGCCAGCAGGCCGAAGTGGAGGTCCGCTTCCTGATGCGCGAGCTGGCGCACCGCTCCAAGAACCAGATGACGGTCATCGCCGCGATGGCCAAGCAGACCGCCCGCGGTGCCGATTCCGTGCCGGAATTCGTGCAGAATTTCGAGCGCCGCATCTTCGGCCTCGCCCGTTCGACCGACCTGCTGCTTGCCAATGGGGTCGTCGGTGTCGATCTCAAGGAGCTGCTGGTTGGCCAGCTCGACCCGTTCCGCCCCGAGGATGAGAGCCGCATGACGCTCGAGGGCGCGCCGTTCCGCCTCAATATCCAGGCGGCGCAGATCCTCGGCATGGCGGCGCACGAGCTGGCCACCAATGCGGTCAAATACGGTGCCTTCCAGAAGGAGGGCGGGCGGCTCGCCGTCAAATGGACGACGGTGGACGGCAAGCTCAATCTCACCTGGCGGGAAACGGCGCGCAGCTTCACGCCGCCATCCGAGCGCAAGGGCTTCGGCACCACCGTGCTCGAAAATATGGTCGGCCGGTCGCTGGGCGCGGAGGTCGAGCGCATCGTCCATCCGGATGGGCTCGAATGGCGGTTTTCGATCCCGACCAGTGCCATCGACCCCTCGCTCGGGCCGGACGAGGTCGAATAGCAGGCCTGAGCCGGCGGTCGAGCCGCAGGGGGACGGTCGGCATCGAGCAGGCCTCGCCCTCCCGGGCTCCGCGACGCGCCCGTCGGCTCTCGCTGCGGTGCTTCCGACGAAAACGCTGGCATTGCGGCCACATTTCCCCTATATGCCCGCCAAATCCGGTTGCGGCCGGGTTTTTGCATGGCCTGTCCTGGACGACATCCCGGGACCAGGCATCCCCAAATCCTCCGTTTGAAAGGATCATCCGATGTCGATCACGGCCGAGCGCAAGAGCGCGCTCATCACCGAATATGCCACCAAGCAGGGCGACACCGGTTCGCCCGAGGTGCAGGTTGCGATCCTCAGTGAACGCATCAACAATCTCACCGAGCACTTCAAGATTCACGGCAAGGACCACCATTCGCGCCGCGGCCTGTTGAAGCTGGTGCAGACCCGCCGGTCGCTTCTCGATTACGTCAAGCGGATCGACGAGAGCCGGTACAAGAAGCTGATCGACGCCCTCGGCATTCGCCGCTGACCGTCGGGACGAACTAAGCCGGTTTGCGAGGCACGCCTCGCAGGCCATGCCAAGGTGCCGCGTTCGTGGTGCCGGATGCCAAGCGTAGGCTGGTTGGACTACGCGGAGCATGGCGAGATCATCGGCCGCTTATCGATGCGCGGCGCATCGGCGAAGTGAACGGCTCATCGTCTTGTCCATGTTCCGCCCGGGAGTGACATCCCCGGAAATGCCAGCGCGGAAACCGTGCCGATTTTGGGCGCAGCCTTGCACATGGGGTGCGGGGCCGACGCGGGCACAACGGATGAGTTCGTCGGGGTGACTACGCCCCCTTCGTTCCCGCTCATCCGCAAAATGGAAAGACATTCTACATGCCCATCAATTTCGATTACCACAAGGTCGAGCTCAACTGGGGCGGCCAGCCCCTGACCCTCGAGACCGGCAAGATGGCGCGCCAGGCCGATGGCGCCGTGCTCGCGACCCTGGGCGAGACCGTCGTGCTCGCCACCGTCGTCTCGGCCAAGTCGCCGAAACCCGGCCAGGACTTCTTCCCGCTGACCGTCAACTACCAGGAAAAGTACTTCGCCGCCGGCAAGATCCCGGGCGGCTACTTCAAGCGCGAAGGCCGCCCGACCGAGTCCGAGACGCTGATCTCGCGCCTCATCGACCGCCCGATCCGCCCGCTCTTTCCTGATGGCTACAAGAACGAGACGCAGGTCATCGTCACCGTCCTCCAGCACGACATGGAGAACAACCCGGACGTGCTCTCGATGGTCGCGGCGTCTGCGGCGCTCACCATCTCGGGCATCCCGTTCATGGGCCCGATCGGCGCCGCCCGCGTCGGCTGGGTCGACGGCCAGTACGTGCTGAACCTCGCGGTCGACAGGCGCGCCGACTCCAAGCTCGACCTCGTCATGGCCGGCACCGCCGACGCCGTGCTGATGGTCGAATCCGAGGCCCAGGAGCTCTCCGAAGAGGTCATGCTCGGCGCCGTGATGTTCGGCCACGAACAGAGCAAGAAGGTGATCGACGCGATCATCAAGCTCGCCGAGCTCGCCGCCAAGGACCCGCG
>DATMTK010000149.1:0-5477 GCA_035564755.1 Devosia sp.
ACGTTGAACTTGCGGGGCAGGCCGTAGAGGGCGCGCGAATTGAGGATGTGGAAGTGCCAGGCGCGCGCATAGGGGCGGGTATCGATGAGCTCCTGCGGGTCGATGCCGGCGGTGGGCGTGCCGGTGACGTTGCGGATGTTGTCGGCGCCGGAGCCGCGGGTTACGAGCCCGAGATCCTGGATGGCCTCGATCAGGCTCGGGGCCCGCTCGGCGGCGATCTCGCGGATCTGCAGATTGGCGCGCGTCGTGACATGCGCATAGCCGCCGCCGTGCGTGGTCGCGAGCAGGGCGAGGCCCGCCATCTGCCAATGGTTGAGGATGCCGTTGGGAATGCGCAGCCGGCACATGAAGCTCTGCTGGTTGGGCGCGACATAGAACAGGCCGTGCCAGCGCCAGCGGAAATTGTCCGGCGGCTTCGGATAGGCACCGGATGTGGCCTCGTCCTTGAGCCGCTGATAGGCGTCGAGCGGATGCTCGTCGCGCTTGAACCTTTCCTGGTCGGTCAGCTTGTTGCCGCCGGCCTCAGCCCGAGCCTGCGCGATGAGCTGCGGCGCATCCGGCCCGGTGGGCTCGCCCTGCGCCGGAGCGGCCGCCACCACCGATCGCGCCGCACTCATACCGGCGACGAGACCTTCGAGATAGCGCCGCTGCTCGGGCGTGAAATCGGTGGTGGCGGCGTCGGTCATTCGGCGGGCACCGCGACGGCGTCTGCGGACAGGGCGTTGGCGGCCTCGCCGCGGCCTGAGGAGAGCGCGTAACCGAAGCCGACAAAGATGACGCCGGCGATGATGTTGCCGAGTGTCACCCAGCCCAGATTGTAGAACGCACCTCCAATGCTGATCGTGTCGGGGTGGTTGCCGAGGAGCGCGATGGCGAACACCGTCATGTTGGCCACCGAGTGCTCGAAGCCGGAGGCGACGAAGGCGAACAGGCACCAGAAGAGGATGACGAGCTTGGCCATGTCGTTGCTGGTGCGCGCCGCCATCCAGATGGCGAGGCAGACCAGCCAGTTGCAGAGGATGCCCTTGGCGACCAGCGCCAGCGGTGCCGCATGCATCTTGGCGTCGGCGGTCGCGTAGATCAGGTCGGCGCCCTGCTTGAGGATCGCGCCACCGCCGCCGAGCCAGAAGATCGCGGCCAGCACCATGGCGCCGAGCAGATTGCCGACCCAGGTCATGACCCAGTCGGCGACGAGGCCGCCCGGTCCGATCTTGCGGCGAACGAGGCCAAAGGTCATCAGCATGGTGTGGCCGGTAAAGAGCTCGGCGCCGGCGAACACCACGAGCGTCAGCGCCAGGGCGAAGGTCAGGCCCATCACCAGCGGGCGGACGGAGGGGTCGAGTCCTTGCCCGACCGACAGGATGGCGATGATGCCGAGACCGATATAGGCCCCCGCCATCATCGAGCCGATGAGGAAGCCCAACGGGCTGTCGCCGAGTGCTTTCACCTTTTTGGCGGCGGTCTCGGCGAACTGGTCGATCGTGTCGTTGTACATGTCGTCCCTCGTGTTGGCCCATGCGCCTCGGCTGGGCGGGGAAAACGGCACAGCTTCCAGGGTCACGGCTCCGGGGAGGGCCGGAGACATGCCGATCGAGGCTTTGCCAATGGACGCATCCCGTTCCGGACGCGCGGTGCAGCGCGGGAGGTGCGCTCGCGAACAAAAATGCAGGAAGCATGCCAGCGCCGCGGTCGTTTGGAATCAATGGCTTAGGGAACGCTGATCACCATGGCATGGCGAGTCTTTGCCTAATCTGTAGGCTCCACGCGATTGATGATCATGTTTTGCGCAAACTTGAGATCGGTGATGCAAAGTGCACTAGGCAGGAGCCGTCCCCGTCGTTACGGTCCCGGCACGCGAAGGGGGTTGTCGTTTGCGCATTCTCGTCACCGGCGGCGCCGGCTTCATCGGCTCCAATCTCGTCGCGCATTTGTTGGCGCACGGCGCGGAGCGCGTGGTGGTGCTCGATGCGCTGACCTATGCGGGCAATCTGCAGAACCTTGCGCCGGTGCAGGCCGACCCGCGCTACCGCTTCGTCAAGGGCTCGATCCTCGACCAGGCGCTGGTCGCGGAGCTGCTCGAGAGCGAGCGGCTCGATACGGTCGCCAACCTGGCTGCCGAGAGCCACGTCGACCGTTCGATCCGCGGGCCGGAAGCGTTCGTCGAGACCAATGTCACCGGCACGCTGAGGATGCTCGAAGCGGCTAGGGGGTATGTCGATGCGCATCCGGCGCTGCGCGACCGCTTCCGCTACCTGCAGGTCTCGACCGACGAGGTGTTCGGCACACTCGCCGCGGACGATCCGAAGTTCTGCGAGACGACGCCCTATGCGCCCAACAGTCCCTACGCGGCGAGCAAGGCCGGCGCCGACCATCTGGTGCGCGCCTGGCACGAGACGTTTGGGCTCAACACGCTGATCTCGAATTGCTCGAACAATTACGGGCCGTACCAGTTTCCCGAAAAGCTGATCCCGCTGGTGCTCAACAATGCGCTCAGCGGCAAGCCGCTGCCGATCTATGGCGACGGGCAGCAGGTGCGCGACTGGCTGCATGTCGGCGACCATTGTGAGGCGCTGGCGAGCATACTTGCGCGCGGTGCGCCGGGTGAGACGTACGCCATCGGCGGCGATGCCGAGCGCACCAATCTCGAGGTGGTCGGCACGATCTGCGACCTGCTCGACCGGCACCGGCCGAAGAATGCGGGCTCCTATCGCGAACAGATTGCCTTCGTAAAAGACCGGCCCGGGCACGACCGGCGCTATGCGATCGATGCGGGCAAGCTGGCGCGCGAGCTCGGCTGGTCGCCGTCGCGCTCGTTTACCCAGGGCATCGAGGACACCGTGCTATGGTATCTCGACCACGGCGACTGGGTCCGCGACGTCACCTCCGGCGCCTATCGCGACTGGGTTGCCGAGCACTACGCGTGAAACTGCTGGTTCTGGGCAAGGACGGGCAGGTCGGCCGCGCGTTGCAGCCGGCGCTGGCGCCGCTCGGCCAGGTAGTGGCGCTGGGCCGCGCCGAGGCCGACCTGGAACATCCCGAACAGGTCATGGCGCGGATCGTCGACGAGCGCCCGGACGTCGTGGTCAATGCTGCCGCCTACACCGCGGTCGACGCGGCGGAGGACGACCGGGCCCGCGCCTGGACGATCAACGCCGATGCCGTCGGCGCCATCGGCAAGGGGGCGCACGAGGTGGGCGCGCTCGTCGTTCACTACTCGACCGACTACGTCTATGACGGGCTCGGCGAGGGTTTTCAGACCGAGGAACAGCCGACCAGCCCGGCCTCGGTCTATGGCGCCAGCAAGCTCGCCGGCGAGGCGCTGCTGCGCCAGTCCGAGGCGCGCTGCCTCATCTTTCGCACCAGCTGGGTGTTTGCGCCCGAGGGCAAGAACTTTCCCCTCACCATCCTGAGGCTGGCGAGAGAGCGCGACCGGCTGACCGTCGTCGACGACCAATGGGGCGCGCCCACACCGGCGAGTCTTATCGCCAGCGTCATTGCCGCGGCGATCTCACAGGCGCTCGGCGATCCGGGCAAGCTCGGCGTCTATCATCTGGCGGCGGCGGGCGAGACGAATTGGTATGGTCTCGCGCAGTTCCTCGTCGCCGAGGCGCTGGCCGCCGGTGCCGCGCTCAAGGTCACGCCGGACGCCATCGCGCCGATCGCCGGGGCGGACTACCCGGCCAAGGCCCGGCGACCGGCCAATTCGCGGCTCGACACCACCAAGTTGCGTACCGCGTTCGGCCTCACGCTGCCCCCTTGGCAAGACGGCATAAGGCAGTTGATAACGACGCTCCGCAACGAGGGCAGGGTGTGACGCGCAAGGGCATTATTCTCGCCGGTGGGGCCGGGACGCGACTGATGCCGGCGACGGCGCCGATCAGCAAGCAGTTGCTGCCGGTCTACGACAAGCCGATGATCTACTATCCGCTGTCGACGCTGATGAGCGGCGGCATACGCGACATCCTCATCATCTCGACGCCGCACGATCTGCCGCTGTTCGAGCGGCTGTTCGCGGGGGCTGCGGCTTGGGGCCTCAACCTCAGCTTTGCGGCGCAGCCGAAGCCCGAGGGGCTGGCGCAGGCGTTCCTCATCGGCGAGCATTTCATCGGCGGTGGCCCGTCGGCGCTGGTGCTGGGCGACAATCTGTTCTTCGGCCACGATCTGCCGGTGATGCTGCAGCGCGCCGAGGCGCGAACCAGCGGTGCCACGATCTTTGCGCATCATGTGGTCGATCCGGAGCGCTATGGCGTGGTCGGCTTCGATGCCGGAGGGCGCGCCACTTCGCTCGAGGAAAAGCCGAGACAGCCGAAGTCCAGCTACGCCGTAACGGGGCTCTACTTCTACGATGCGGAGGCCGTCTCGCTGGCGAAGTCGCTGAAGCCCTCGGCGCGTGGCGAGCTCGAGATCACCGACCTCAACCGGCTCTACCTCGAGCGTGGGGCGCTGACCGTCGAAACCCTCGGCCGCGGCTTTGCCTGGCTCGATACCGGCACGCATTCCTCGTTGGTCGAGGCCAGTCACTTCGTCCAGATTCTGGAGCAACGCCAGGGCTTGCGCATCGCCTGCCCCGAGGAGATCGCGCTGCGCCAGGGCTACATCTCGCTAGCCGCGTTCGAGAAAGCAGCGGAGATGAGCGCGAAAAGCAGCTACGGCGAGTATCTGATGTCGGTCGCCCGCTCGTATGAGAATTGATTCCAGTTGCACGGAGACGAACGATCATGCGCTTCAAGGCTTCAACCATCTTTGTCACCGGCGGTGCCGGATTCATCGGTTCGGCGGTGATCCGTCACCTCCTGCGCAACACGCATGCCCGCGTCGTGAACATCGACAAGTTCACCTATGCAGCCAATCTCGATTCACTGCCCGGCACGACCGACAACCTGAACTACGCCTTCGAAAAGCAATGCATTTGCGACGGCCCCGGCCTGCGCCAGCTTTTCGCGAAATACCAGCCGGACGCCGTGATGAACCTCGCCGCCGAAAGCCATGTCGATCGCTCGATCGACGGCCCCGGCGAATTCATCCAGACCAATATCGTCGGCACGTTCACCCTGCTGCAGGAAACGCTGCGCTACTGGCACACGCTGTCGGCCGACAAGCGCAAGACCTTCCGCTTCCATCACGTTTCCACCGACGAGGTGTTCGGCTCGCTCGGCGATGACGGCTTCTTCACGGAGGCGACGGCGTATGCGCCGAACTCGCCGTATTCGGCGAGCAAGGCCTCCTCCGATCATCTGGTGCGCGCCTGGCGCGAGACTTACGACTTGCCGACGATGATCACCAATTGCTCAAACAACTACGGGCCTTATCACTTTCCCGAAAAGCTGATCCCCCACATGATCATCAAGGGACTGGCCGGCGAGCCGCTGCCGGTCTACGGCGACGGCAAGAACATCCGCGACTGGCTCTATGTGGAGGATCACGCCAAGGCGCTCACGCTGGTGCTCGAACACGGGACGGTCGGCGAAACTTATAAC
>DATMTK010000150.1:0-8951 GCA_035564755.1 Devosia sp.
TGCCGGTGTAGTAGAGCACGCGCTCGGTCGTGGTGGTCTTGCCGGCATCGATGTGGGCCATGATGCCGAAGTTGCGGTATTCGTTGATGGGATATTCGCGGGCCATCGGTCCTAAATCTCCAATTACCAGCGGTAGTGCGAAAAGGCGCGGTTGGCGTCCGCCATGCGGTGCGTATCTTCGCGCTTCTTGACGGCCTGACCGCGGCCGTTGAGGGCATCCATGAGCTCGCCCGACAGGCGTTCCTTCATGGTGTGCTCGCCGCGCTTGCGGGCGGATTCGATGAGCCAGCGGATGGCCAGGGCCTGCTGCCGATCGGTGCGGACTTCGACCGGCACCTGGTAGGTGGCGCCGCCGACGCGCCGCGAACGCACTTCCACCGCCGGACGGATGTTATCGAGCGCGGTGTGGAAGACGTTGACCGGGTCCTGCTTGGCCTTCTGCTGCACGATCTCGAAGGCGCCGTAGACGATGCTCTCGGCGACGGACTTCTTGCCGTCTTCCATGAGCGAGTTCATGAACTTGGTGACGACGATATCGCCGAACTTGGGATCGGGAATGACTTCGCGCTTCTCGGCGCGGTGACGACGGGACATGTCTCGATCTCCTTACTTCGGACGCTTCGCGCCGTATTTCGAACGGCGTTGCTTGCGGTCCTTGACCGACTGCGTGTCGAGCACGCCGCGGAGCACATGGTAGCGAACGCCCGGCAGGTCGCGTACACGGCCGCCGCGGATGAGCACCACGGAGTGCTCCTGCAGGTTGTGGCCTTCGCCGGGGATGTACGAAATGACTTCGCGCGAGGTGGTCAGGCGGACCTTGGCGACCTTGCGCAGCGCCGAGTTCGGCTTCTTGGGGGTGGTGGTATAGACGCGGGAGCACACGCCGCGCTTCTGCGGGTTCTGCTCCATCGCCGGAACTTTGTTCCGCTTCGGCTTGGTCGTCCGAGGTTTGCGGATCAGCTGATTAATGGTCGGCATTCACGCTCTTTCCATCGCCAAATTCGAGTTCAAGGCCATAAGCAAACCGAAAGGGCGCCACACCGATCCTGCATGCTGGATCGCGGCGCCTTCTCAATGCAGCGGACCACTCCCAAGGAGAGAGCGTTCATGCGCACAAAGATTTGCTACAAGTCTCGCCTTTGGCGGTGTGTTTGAGAGCCTTGGATGCCCGCACAGGGTGGCAGATACCCGGTTGGCGCTCACGACCGACCGCTAAGGTGGCGCCTCTCTATAGGCCCTGATTCATCGCGTCAAGGATTCTTTGCGCGAGGAAATGCAAGGCTCAGACGCTGAGAAGCATGGCTGGGCAAATGGCGAGCAGAATGCCCGGATTCAAGGCCTCCCCGCATGAAGGCGGCTAGCGGACGAGGCCGAGGATGAAGCCGTCCCAACCCTTGGCGCCGACCGTCTGCAAGGCGGTGGTGTCGATACGCCCGTCGCGACGCAGCAGCTCGAATGCAGCCCGAGTCCCCTGGACGCCGGTATCGGCGCTATGCCCGTCGACGACGCGGCCGTCGCGGACGACGTTGTCGACGATGATCACAGTGCCCGGCCGGCCAAGTTTAAGCGCCCATTCCAAGTAGTTGGGATTATTCGGCTTATCGGCGTCGATGAAGATGAGGTCGAACGGCCCCTGGAGCTTGGGCAGGAGGTCGAGCGCAGCCCCTACCCGCACCTCGACCTTCTCATGCACGGCGGCCCGGGCGAGGTTGTCGCGCGCCACGGCGGCGTGCTTGTCCGAGTATTCGAGCGTGATCAGCCGGCCGTCGGCCGGCAGCGCCTTGGCCATCCAGATGGTCGAATAGCCGCCGAGCGTGCCGATCTCGAGGATGCGCCTCGCTCCTGAGATCCGGACCATGAGATTGAGGAACTTGCCCTGAGCCGGCGAGACGTCGATCGACGGCAGGCCGCCGGCGGCGTTGGCGCGCAGCACGGCCTCGAAGACGGGGTCGACGTCGGCCAGCAGGTGGTCGCCGATATAGGTATCGACCGCGGCCCACTGGCCTTCGGTTCGATGGGTGGTGCGGCGGTGCTCGGCGAGGTAACGCTCGCTGTCGGATTGCTTTTTGTCGGCCATCCCGGTGGTCCCTTTCGGGGTGCCGATACGCCTGCGGGACGGCCGCCGCAAGACGGCAAAAGAAAGGGCCCCGGAGGGCCCTCTCAATTCTCGTTGATGATCGACAGTTACTCGGCCGGTTCGGCCGGCGCCGGGATCTGCACGGTCTCGGCCTGGCGGCGGCGCTCTTCGAGAATGAGCTCGTCGCGCTTGGCGGCGATCGACTTCTGCTTGGACGTCGCGGCGCCGGTGCCCGCCGGGATGAGCCGGCCGACGATGACGTTCTCCTTGAGCCCCTCGAGCAGGTCGGCCTTGCCCGAAACCGCCGCCTCGGTGAGGACGCGGGTGGTTTCCTGGAACGAGGCCGCCGAGATGAAGCTGCGGGTCTGCAGCGACGCCTTGGTGATGCCGAGCAGCACGGGCACGGCCTTGGCCGGCTTCTTGCCGTCGGCGACCAACTGGTCGTTGAGCTCATCGAAGTCGAGCTTGTCGAGCTGCTCGTCCTTGAGCATCCCGCTGTCGCCCGGCTCGGTGATCTCGACCTTCTGCAGCATCTGCCGGACGATCACCTCGATGTGCTTGTCGTTAATGAGCACGCCCTGGAGGCGGTAAACCTCCTGGATCTCATTGACGAGGTAGCGCGCCAGCTCCTCGACGCCCTTGATGGCAAGGATGTCGTGCGGGGCCGGATTGCCGTCGAGGATGTACTCGCCCTTCTCGATGGCGTCGCCTTCCTGAAGATGGAACGGCTTGCCCTTCGGGATCAGGTACTCAACGGGCTCCGAAGTCTTGTCCTCGGGCTCGATGATGATGCGGCGCTTGTTCTTGTAGTCGCGTCCGAATTTGATCGTGCCGTTGATCTCGGCAATGATCGCATGGTCTTTCGGACGGCGGGCCTCGAAGAGCTCGGCCACACGCGGCAGACCGCCGGTGATGTCCTTGGTCTTGGCGCTCTCGAGCGGAATACGTGCAAGCACGTCGCCCGCCGAAACCTTGTCGCCCGGCTCGACCGCGATGACGGCATCCACGGAAAGCAGATACCGCGCGTCGCCGCCGCGCTCGACCTTGGCCACCGTACCCTTGCGGGTGATGGTGATCGCCGGCTTCAGGTTCTCGCCACGCTGGTTGGTCCGCCAGTCGGTAACGAGACGCTTGGTGAAGCCCGTCGTTTCGTCCGTGGTTTCCGCCATGGACGCCCCGTCGACCAGGTCCTCGAAGGCAACTTCGCCGTCGACTTCGGCCAGCACCGGGCGGGTGTAGGGATCCCACTCGGCGATACGCTGGCCGCGCTTGACCTCGTCGCCCTCGTTGACTAGCAGCTTGGCGCCGTAGGCCACGCGGTGCGAGGCACGCTCCTTGCCGTCATGATCGAGGATGGCGAGCGAGACGTTGCGCGCCATGACCACGAGCTTGCCGCCCGACACCTTGGCCACGTTGGCGTTGCGGATGGCGATCTTGCCTTCCGCCCCGGCCTCGAGGAACGACGTGTCGACCACCTGCGCGGTGCCACCGATGTGGAACGTACGCATGGTGAGCTGCGTGCCCGGCTCGCCGATCGACTGTGCCGCGATGACGCCCACGGCCTCGCCGATATTGACCGGCGTGCCGCGAGCGAGGTCGCGACCGTAGCAGGCCGCACAGCAACCGATCCGCAGCTCGCAGGTCAGCGGCGAACGGATCTTGACCGACTGCACGCGGGCGGACTCGATGGCATCCACATCCTTCTCGGAGAGCAGGACGTTGGCCTTGACGATGACCTTGCCGGTCTCGGGGTGGTGCACCGCCTCGGCCGTGGTGCGGCCCAGGATGCGCTGCCCCAGAGTGGCCACGACCTGGCCGGCGTCGATGATCGCCTCCATGGTGAGGCCCGCGGTGGTGCCGCAGTCGAGCTCGGTGATGATCGAGTCCTGCGCCACGTCGACGAGGCGACGGGTCAGGTAGCCCGAGTTCGCGGTCTTCAGGGCGGTGTCGGCCAGACCCTTGCGGGCGCCGTGCGTCGAGTTGAAGTACTCGAGCACGTTGAGGCCTTCCTTGAAGTTCGCCGTGATTGGGGTCTCGATGATCGAGCCGTCCGGACGCGCCATCAGGCCGCGCATGCCGGCGAGCTGCTTCATCTGCGCCGGCGAACCGCGTGCACCGGAGTGGCTCATCATGTAGACCGAGTTGATCGGCTTCTGCCGCTTGGTCTCCTTGTCGATCTGAACGGCAGCGATGCCCTTCATCATCTCGTCGGCGATCTTGTCGCCGCACTTGGCCCAGGCGTCGACAACCTTGTTGTACTTTTCGCCCTGGGTGATGAGGCCGTCATTGTACTGCTGCTCGAACTCCTCGACGAGCTTGCGGGTATCCTCGACGATCTTCTGCTTGGTCGGCGGGATGACCATGTCGTCCTTGCCGAACGAGATGCCGGCACGGGCCGCGTGCTTGAAGCCGAGGTCCATGATGCGGTCGCAGAAGATCACCGTCTCCTTCTGGCCGCAGCCGCGGTAGACCGTGTCGATCATCTTGGAGATGGTCTTTTTGGTCATGAGCTGGTTGGCGGTCTCGAACGGAACGGCCCTCTGGTGCGGCAGCAACTGCCCCAGCAGCATACGGCCCGGCGTCGTTTCGACGATCTTGGTCGTGTAGTTGCCCTTGTCGTCCCAGACCTTCACACGCCCCTTGACCTTGGTGTGCATGGTCACGACGCCATTGGCGAGCGCGTGCTCGATCTCGCCCATGTCGGAGAACGCCATGCCCTGCCCCGGCTCGCCCTCGTTCATGAGGGAAAGATGGTAGAGGCCGAGCACGATGTCCTGCGACGGCACGATGATCGGCTGACCATTGGCCGGGTGCAGGATGTTGTTGGTCGACATCATCAACACGCGGGCTTCGAGCTGCGCTTCGAGGCTCAGCGGCACGTGGACCGCCATCTGGTCGCCGTCGAAGTCGGCGTTGAACGCGGCGCACACCAGCGGGTGAAGCTGGATGGCCTTGCCCTCGATCAGATGCGGCTCGAACGCCTGGATGCCCAGACGGTGCAGCGTGGGCGCGCGGTTCAACAGAACCGGGTGCTCGCGGATGACCTCGTCGAGGATATCCCAGACTTCGGGCTTTTCCTTTTCGACCAGCTTCTTGGCCTGCTTGACGGTGGACGAGAAGCCCTTGGCCTCGAGCCGCGAGTAGATGAACGGCTTGAACAGCTCGAGCGCCATCTTCTTGGGCAGGCCGCACTGATGGAGCTTGAGCTCCGGACCGACGGTGATCACCGAACGGCCGGAATAGTCCACCCGCTTGCCGAGCAGGTTCTGGCGGAACCGGCCCTGCTTGCCCTTGAGCATGTCAGAGAGCGACTTCAGCGGACGCTTGTTGGCGCCCGTGATGGTGCGGCCGCGGCGGCCGTTGTCGAACAGCGCGTCGACGGCCTCCTGCAGCATGCGCTTTTCGTTGCGGATGATGATGTCCGGCGCGCGGAGCTCGATCAGGCGCTTCAGGCGGTTGTTGCGGTTGATGACGCGACGGTAGAGGTCGTTGAGATCGGACGTCGCGAAACGGCCGCCGTCCAGCGGGACGAGCGGACGCAGCTCCGGCGGAATGACCGGGATGACGGTCATGATCATCCACTCGGGCTTGTTGCCCGAGACGATGAACTGCTCGACGATCTTCAGGCGCTTGGCAAGCTTCTTGGGCTTGAGCTCAGTGGTCGACTCGGCGATCTCGACACGCAGGTCGGCTGCGATCTTTTCGAGATCGAGCGAGAGCAGCATGTCGCGGATTGCCTCAGCACCGATCTTGGCGGTGAAGCTGTCGGCACCGTACTCGTCCTGCGCATCGAGGTACTGCTCTTCGGTCAGCAGCTCGTTGGTGGTGAACGGCGTCAGGCCGGCATCAAGAACGACGTACTGCTCGAAGTAGAGGATACGCTCGATGTCCTTGAGGGTCATGTCGAGCAAGAGCGCAATGCGGCTCGGCAGCGACTTCAGGAACCAGATATGCGCGACGGGCGCGGCGAGCTCGATGTGGCCCATGCGTTCGCGGCGCACGCGGCTCAGCGTCACTTCGACGCCGCACTTCTCGCAGATGACGCCCTTGAACTTCATGCGCTTGTACTTGCCGCACAGGCACTCGTAGTCCTTCACCGGCCCGAAGATGCGGGCGCAGAACAGGCCGTCGCGCTCCGGCTTGAAGGTCCGGTAGTTGATGGTTTCGGGCTTCTTGATCTCGCCATACGACCAGCTCAGGATTTTCTCCGGGCTGGCGATGCTGATCTTCATCTGATCGAACATTTGCACCGGAACCTGCGGGTTGAACGGGTCCATCACGTGATTGTGGGTATGCATCTAGTATCTCCTCGTCTCCGTCAGGGTCGGGTGGGAGTGCCCGAGAACCTGACGAGGCGTGTTTCCAAAGGAAGGGCGAGTGCGGCGGATTACTCCGCCGCCTTCTGAGGAGCTTCGAGTTCGGCTTCGGGTCCGGGCGTCGGAAGCTCGTCCGTCTCGGCCATCTCAAGTTCGACGTTGAGACCGAGAGAACGGATTTCCTTCACCAGAACGTTGAAGCTTTCCGGAACACCGGCTTCGAACGTGTCGTCGCCGCGGACGATCGCTTCGTAGACCTTGGTCCGTCCGGCCACGTCGTCGGACTTGATGGTCAGCATTTCCTGCAGCGTGTAGGCGGCGCCGTAGGCTTCGAGGGCCCACACCTCCATTTCGCCGAAGCGCTGGCCGCCGAACTGCGCCTTGCCGCCCAGCGGCTGCTGGGTCACGAGCGAGTACGGGCCGATCGAGCGGGCGTGGATCTTGTCGTCGACCAAATGGTGGAGCTTGAGCATATAGATATAGCCCACGGTCACCTTGCGGTCGAACGGCTCACCGGTGCGGCCGTCGAAGACGGTCGACTGGCCCGAGGAGTCGAGCCCTGCCCGCTGCAGCATCTCGACGATGTCGGCTTCCTTGGCGCCATCGAACACGGGAGTGGCGATCGACACACCCTTGCTCAGATGCTCGCCGAGGCGGGCCATGGAATCGTCGTCCAGATCGGTCACCGATTTGTCGCCGTCGAACAGAGACGCGATCTCCTTCTTCAGCGGCTTCAGGTCGCCCTTCTGCTGGTAGATGCGCAGCATCTCGTTGATCTTCTTACCGACGCCGGCGCAGGCCCAGCCCAGATGGGTCTCGAGGATCTGGCCAACGTTCATGCGCGATGGCACGCCCAGCGGGTTCAGCACGATATCGACCGAGGTGCCGTCCTGCAGATACGGCATGTCTTCCTGCGCAACGATGCGGGAAACCACGCCCTTGTTGCCGTGACGGCCGGCCATCTTGTCGCCCGGCTGCAGCTTGCGCTTGGTGGCGACGAAGACCTTGACCATCTTCATCACGCCGGGCGGCAGCTCATCGCCGCGCTGCAGCTTGTCGACCTTGTCGATGAAACGCTGTTCCAGAAGACGCCGGCTCTCTTCGTACTGGGCGTTGAGAGCTTCCTTCTCCTGCATCAGCTTGTCGTCGCCGATGGCGAACTGCCACCATTTGGAGCGCGGCTGGGCCTCGAAGATCTGGTCGTTCAGCTTGGTGCCGACGACGTAGCCCTTGGGGCCGGCAGTCGCGGTCTTGCCGAACAGCATCTCCTTGAGACGGGCATAGACGTTGCGGTCGAGGATCGACTGCTCGTCGTCGCGGTCCTTGGCCAAGCGCTCGATTTCCTCGCGCTCGATGGCCATGGCACGCTCGTCCTTGTCGATGCCGTGGCGATTGAAGACCCGGACCTCGACGACCGTGCCGGCATCGCCTGGGGGAACCCGAAGCGAGGTGTCGCGCACGTCAGACGCCTTTTCGCCGAAGATGGCGCGAAGGAGCTTTTCCTCCGGCGTCATCGGGCTTTCGCCCTTCGGCGTGATCTTGCCCACCAGGATGTCCCCCGGCCCGACATCGGCGCCGATATGGACGATACCCGCTTCGTCGAGGTTCTTGAGCGCCTCTTCCGACACGTTCGGGATGTCGCGGGTGATTTCCTCCGGCCCGAGCTTGGTATCGCGGGCCATCACTTCGTATTCCTCGATGTGGATCGAGGTGAACACGTCCTGCATCGAGATCTTCTCGCTCAGCAGGATCGAGTCTTCGAAGTTGTAGCCGTTCCAGGGCATGAACGCGACGAGCACGTTCCGGCCGAGCGCCAGATCGCCCAGATCGGTCGAGGGACCATCGGCAACGATGTCGCCGGCGTCGACGTGATCGCCGACAACCACCAGCGGACGCTGGTTGATGCAGGTCGACTGGTTCGAGCGCTGGAACTTCATCAGATTGTAGATGTCGACGCCGGACTTGCTGGCATCGGTCTCTTCGGTGGCGCGGATCACGATACGCGTTGCGTCCACCTGGTCGACGATGCCCTTGCGCTTGGCGACGATCGCGGCGCCCGAGTCACGGGCAACGACCGGCTCCATGCCGGTGCCCACGAAGGGGGCCTCGGCGCGCAGCAACGGCACGGCCTGGCGCTGCATGTTGGAGCCCATGAGCGCGCGATTGGCGTCATCGTTCTCGAGGAACGGAATGAGCGCCGCGGCCACCGAGACCATCTGCTTGGGCGACACGTCCATCAGGTCGATCGACTCTTTGGGCGTGAGGCCGTTGTCGCCGGCATGGCGGGCCACGACCAGGTCGTCGGCGAACTCGCCCTTGTTGGTGAGCAGCGCCGAGGTCTGGGCAACGTAGTGCTTGGCCTCTTCCATCGCCGACAGGTAGACGACGTCATCCGTCACCTTGCCGTCGACGATCTTACGGTACGGGGTCTCGATGAAGCCGTATTTGTTGACGCGCGCGAAGGTCGCGAGCGAGTTGATGAGGCCGATGTTCGGACCTTCCGGCGTCTCGATCGGGCAGATGCGGCCGTAATGCGTCGGGTGCACGTCGCGCACCTC
>DATMTK010000151.1:0-6415 GCA_035564755.1 Devosia sp.
CGAAGCATGGAACCCCGGCAGCTTCGGCTGCCGGGGTTTACTCGTTTATGGGCCTCTGTTCCTGCAAACCAAGCAGCCACTGTGGCTATCGGGATGTGTTACGGGCCTCAGTCGAACCCGAGTGCGAGCGGATCGCGCGGCAATCGCAGCAGCGGATAGGTTTCGGAATTCCGTAGCCACGCGTCGACGTCGGATTCCCGCCAACCCGTGCACCGTGCGGAAATCCGCAGCGCCCTCGGGAACGTGCCCTCCTGCATCTTTGATATAGCGTCGACCGGCTGAGGCCGGTCCGCTCGAGCACGGCTTTCAGGCGCAGAATGCGCGCGAGGCTTTCCGTCGGCATGGAACCTCCTGATTGCTGCCAGCGCGCCATCGGCCGGAGCGGGGCATGGCCGCACCGCGCTGCGGCGCGCGGTTCGCTGGAGACCCGCCAAGTTCGTCAGCGAGGCACCCTCACAAGAGTGGAGGCGGCGGCCCGGGGGGCGCCGCGCAGCGCGTCAACGCCGCGCGGATCACGTCCAAAGGAGGCCTTCCGTGGCCGACGATCGCAACCCGGACCCCGAACTGCTTAAGAAACTCGAGCGGGCCATGTTGAAGCTCCCGCGCCCGACGCGCGAGATCTTTCTCGCGCACAGGCTCGACGACATGTCCTACCAGGAGATCGCCGACCGGACCGGCCTCACTGTCGGGCAAGTGGAACGGCACATGGCGAAAGCGATCTGCCGGTTGTGCCGGGAGCTCGACGACGAACCGCGCCGCTGGTGGGAACGCCTGCTCGGCCTCTGACGGTGCCCGCGGCTCCTCACAGCAGAGAAGAGGGGGCGGTCTTCGCCCGGAGCGACGCGCGCGGATGGTCCGCGCCGGCTCCAGGAGCGGAGACAAGACCATGATCAAGTCCATCCCCTTGAACAAACTGATGCCCTCGCCGCGAAACGTTCGCCGCGGCAGCGCCGAACAGGCCGACATTCAGCTGAAGGCCGACATCGCGGTCCGCGGGCTGCTCCAGAACCTCGTCGTTGCGCCTGCCAGGAAACCGAAAGGAAGCTTCACGGTCGAAGCCGGCGGTCGACGGCTCCGAGCACTGAAAGCCCTTGTCGGCGACGGCGTGTTCGAAGCCGATCACGAGGTGTCCTGCCTTATCCTCGACGGGGAGATGGACGATGCCCGCGAGGCGAGCCTCGCCGAGAACTTCCAGAGGCTTGCCATGAACCCCGCCGACGAGTGCCTCGCGTTTGGGCAGCTCATCGAGCAGGGCGCCGACGTCGAGGGAATCGCGCGGCGCTTCGGGCTCACGGTCCGCTTCGTGGAGGGTCGGCTGCGGCTCTCCTCTCTGGCACCAGCTGTGTTCGACGCGCTCGGGGCCGGCGAGATCAGCCTCGACGTCGCCAAGGCCTATGCCGCCACGCCAGATCGCGAACGGCAGGCCTGGGTCTTCGACCAGCTCAACGGGAGCTATTCCGGCAATCATCCCGACAGCATCCGGCGGATGATGACCCAGGCGACCGCAGGCCCCAACGATCGCCGGGCGCGGCTTGTCGGCGAGGACGCTTATGTCGCCGCCGGTGGACGCATCGAGCGCGACCTCTTCTCCGAGGACGCCGGCGAGCGCTGGCTCGACCTTCCCCTGCTCGAGCGGCTCGCGGGCGAGAGGATGGAAGCCCTAGCTGTCGAGAAGGCCGCCGAGGTGGGCCTTGCCTGGGTGCGCCCGACGCTGGAGCCCTGGGTGCCTTGCGAGCTGACCGCGGGCCTGCGGCGGATCGTTCCCGATCGGGAGCCGCTCACCGCCGAGGAGGAGGCGCACATCGTCGCGGCCGAGGCTGAGATCGACGCGCTCATCCTTGTGATCGACGCCGAGGACACGCCCGACGAGGAGCGCCGGGAAGCCGAGGACAAGGTGCCCGAGCTCGACCGCGAAATCGAAATCCTACGCGACAAGCCGCCGGTCATCGATGAGGAGTTGAGGCCGAGGCTTGGCGGCTTCCTCATGCTCGACGACACCGGGGAAGCGCGGCTCGACCGTGTCTTCTACGCCGAGGTGCAATCGGAGCCGGAAGCCGGGGATGGCGAGCGTTCGGCGGCCCAGTCCGTCGATGGGGATGTGCCCGCCGCCGAAGCCAAAGCGAGCGATCAGCCGAAGCCGCTCTCGCGCGCCCTGATCGACGAGCTCGCCATCCAGCGCCGCGACATTCTCGCGGCCACTGTTGCGGCCAATCCGGAGGTGGCCCTCGACCTCGCCAACTTCCTGATGGTGGACCGCGAGGCCGTCCTTTCGAGCGAGCCCAGCGGATCGTCGCTGCTCGCGGTTCCGCGGACCGAGCCGGTGTTCGGTTTCAAGACGCCGGAAGCCCAGGCAACCGTCGCACGGGCAAAGATGGTGGTTGGGCTCGACCGGAGCTGGACCTCCGGAAGAACGCGTTCCGGGCGGTTCGACGCCTTCCGCGCGTTGCCGAAAAAGGCCCGGGCCGCGTGGCTCGCCCATGCCGTCGCACGGACCCTGGAAGCGAGCGCCAACGTCTCCGGCGAGCGCCGCTGCGCCTTCCACGATCATCTCGGCGAGCTGCTCGGGATCGACGTTTCGAAATGGTGGCGGCCGACCGGCGCCAATTACTTCGACCGGGCGCCGAAGACGGTGACGCTCGCCGCCCTGGAGGAAGTCGGCGGGCCGGCTTTCGCCTCGCGCTATGCCGGCATGAAGAAGGCCGAGCTTTCGCAGTCGGCCGAGCGGATCTTCGCCGGCGAGATAATCGCCGAGGTCGAGATCAAGGAACGGGCGCTCGTCTGGGTTCCGGAGCCGATGCGGTTCGCGGCTCCGGTGCGCGCCGCGGCCAATGCCGACGAAACGCCGCCGTGGGAGGATGACCCTGCTGCCGACGGCGAGCAGTCCGATGGCACTGTGGAGGAGAGCGAAGGGAGCGATCCACAGCTGGATGGGAATGAGCCGTCTGCCAGCATCGAGGAAGCTGCCTGACGTCTCCGGGCAGTTCCTCGACGGGCGGCTCTCCGGAGGGAGCCGCCCACCCTCGCCACCAGCTGGGACGGCGTACCGGACCTTGTGAAAACCGTACGGAGGGCGCGTCCAACGGGAAATGCAGGCGCGCCCTACTTTCCGCCGCGATTGCAGCCGGCCCCGAGCCGGTACGGATCGTCGCCCGGATTCCCTGCCGTGTCGGCCGGTGGCGAGGCAGCCCCTGTGGCTAGGCCCGCGTCGTTTTCCACGTCTTGATCTCGAACAGGACGGCGGCATCGCCGTCATTGTTCCAGACCGCCGACTTCAGGCCCCAGAAGAACCGGTGGACAGTCTTGCCGTCGCTAGTCACGTACTCGTCGTTCGTGCCGGTTCCGGTCCGCAGAACCAGGCGCTGGCCCTTCTTCACGTCCTTCTTGGGGAACCAGAAGAAGTGGCGAAGCTTGTTAGAAATGGAGTCGTTCGACGTGTAGGTGGTGTCGGCGAGGCCATAATAGTCGAGGTTGCAGTCCTCGAGGACCTCCAGCCAGACATATTCCTTATCGGCGTTGCCCTGCTCGTGGATCGACAGGATGCGAAGCTTCATAGCCTGGCCCCCCTAGTGCTTCTTGTCCTTGGGCGGATTGGGATCCCTGCCCGGGGCAACGGTATCGGAATCGCGCCACTTGCCCTCGCGGTTCTGAATACGGACTTCGCCGCCGCCGAGATTGTGCACGATCTCCTTGGCGCGCTTTTCGCCCTCGGCCTGCGTTTTCGTGATGGCGCTCGCTCGCTTCGCCTTCGGCTTCTCCACCGCCCAGCCCTTGTCGCGCTTCACGACGAACCTGTCGTTCCTGGCCATGATGCCTCCTGTTGTACCACCGGCGCGAGGTAAGAACAAAACGGGAAAGTTCAAGCGTAGATCTGCGGCTTCAGGCGGCGGCGGAAGCGGAGTCTCCTCGGGAGGGAGGCCCACCGGCGCAAAGCGGCGTCCATAGCCCGCCGAGGTCGCCGGCAACCCATCGGCGTTCGGCCCGTGTTGCGCTCCGCGCGGCCCGCGCCAGCCTTCCGCCTCTCGGGTTTCCCGCGCCGGGGCGCGGTGCCGGCGACCTTGTACGGCGGGCTGCTGGGGACGCCGGCGCCGGACGGTCCGGCGTCCCGATCGGGAGACGTCATCATGCGCACCACGCTTGCCGCCCAGCTTGCCCAGCTCGAACTCGGAACCCTTACTGTCCAGCGTCAGCCCGCCGATCGCGTGAGCGATCTGCCACCTGAAGACGCGCTGGAGCAGACCCTTGCCGCCGTGTGGTCGGACCTGTTCCAGCTGTTCCCTGAAACTGCCCTCGAGGACGACGCCGAGGAGATCGCCTGGGCGTTCGTGAACCTGTTCCATCGGGCGGCTGCCAAGCGGTCGGCCCAGATCGACCGGGCCACGGATGAGATCCGTTGTCTCATCGCGTCCAACGACGGCTCGGAAGTGCATGCGTCCGAGCTCGAGGAGCAGATCGACCGTGCGCGTGCGGCTGAAGCCGCGATGATCGGACTGGAGAACCTGCGCGAGGCCGCGGCCGCCCTCTACCTCAATGAAACCGGCTCCTCCTGGAGGCCGGCCGGGAGCTCACGCCTTTGCCACTCCGCGAAGCTGACGTCTGCCGTGATCGATGGCCGCGAGTTCCTGCGCGCCCGGGCCGAGCGGCGGCGGAAGGCCATCCTGCCCGAGGGAACGCCGGTCGTGTTCGCCGGCGGTCGTTTGTCCTTTCCGACCGATTCCGAGGCGAAGGCGTTTGCGAACAACGTGTGGATCACGCTCGACCGCGTGCGCGAGAATGTCGCCGATCTAGTCCTCGTGCACGGCGGTGACAGCAAGGGCGTCGACCGGCTTGCCGCCTCCTGGGCCGAGCAGCGCAAGGTGCCGCAGGTCGCGTTCTCGCTGGACCGGCGGCTCGGTCAGCGCGCAGGCTTCCGCCGCAACGAGCAGATGCTGTCGCTCAATCCGCGTTATGTGGTCGCGTTCGCCGGAAGCGGCGTGGTCGAGCGGCTGGTTATCCAGGCGAAGCAGAAAGGCGTCGCGGTCGTCGACCGGCGTGGGCCGCTCGGCACCAATCCGAAGCATGCGGCGCGGCTTGCGAGTGCTGCCCCCTAGGCGCGGCCGTGCTGGGCCATCGAGAGCAGAGGGTGCGTGTGGTTCCTGCCGTGACGCCGAGTGGCGTGAGGCCCTCACGTTGGGCTGTCGGCTCCCGATGATCGAAGAAGGACAGGAAATGATGCCCCGTCTCGACCCGAAGATGCGCCGCAAATACCTGGAGGCGATCGCGAACCTTCCGTGGGTGCAGCGGGAAATCTTCAAGCTGCACGCGATCGAACAGCTCTCCTATCCCGAAATCGCCCTGCTGCTCGGCACCAACGTGCGCACGATCGAACGCCAGCTTGCGAAGGCGCTGTACAAGATCGGGAAGCAGGTCGACGGCGAGCCGCTCCGCTGATGGGAGCGATGGTTCTGAGCGGAGGCTCACGGCTCGTCGGCGTTGCCGCCGGCAGCATCGCTTATGTTGCAGAGACTGCTCCAGACCTTAGGATTGAAGGCTCATGCGCACCGATCTCGATCATCTCCCGGCGGCCAAGCAGCGCGAACTGGAGCGCGTGGTGCAGATCCTGTTCGAGGAATTCGAGGAGGCCCGCGTCCTATCGACACAGGACTGGAAGAAGAAGGGACGCATCCTCAAGATCATCTTGTACGGAAGCTACGCGCGGGGCGGCTGGATCGACGAGCCGCATACCGCCAAGGGCTACCAGTCCGATTTTGACCTCCTGATCATCGTCAACGACGAGCGCCTGACCGACCGCGTCGATTACTGGGCCAAGGCAGAGGAGAGGCTCAACCGTGAGCTCGCGATCACGAAGAGCCTGAAGATTCCCGTCAACTTCATCGTCCATTCCCTGCGCCAGGTGAACGACGGGCTCGCACACGGGCGCTTCTTCTTCATGGACGTCGCGCGAGACGGAATCGCGCTCTACCAGGCCGATGAGAGTGAGCTTGCGGAGCCGAAGCCGAAGAGTCCGCACCAGGCGTTGGCGATGGCGCGAGAGTATTTCCAGGAGTGGTTTCCGTCTGCAAACAGCTTCTATCGCAGCTTCCAGCACTCAGTCGCCGACGGAGCCCCCAAGAACGCCGCCTTCCAGCTTCATCAAGCCACTGAGCAACTCTACCATTGCGTGCTTCTGGTCTGCACCTTTTACACGCCGCACGTTCACAACCTGGCTTTCCTCCGCACGCAGGCGCAGCGGCTTGATCGGCGCCTCACATATGTCTGGCCGACCGATACGCGCAAAGAACGGGCGATGTTCGAGAAGCTCAAGGATGCCTACGTGAAGGCCCGCTATTCCAGGCATTATCGCATCTCTGCCGAAGAGCTGGCGTGGCTCGGGACATGCGTCGAGGAGCTCGGGCGCGTGGTTCAGACGATCTGCGAA
>DATMTK010000152.1:0-20572 GCA_035564755.1 Devosia sp.
AGACCATCGTGCCGAGCGGTTTTGCCTCGGGCCCGATCGCTTCCGCCTGGTCGGAATAGTAGCGCAGGAAGTCGACTGCCTCGCGCACCTCGGCGATGGCGTTGCTCGCGGTCTTCCCCGCCTCGCGCATCATCAGCGCCATGAATTCAGGCATCCGCATCTGCAGCAGATCGGCCGCCTTTCGCAGGGCGAGTACGCGCCGGGGCAGGGGAGCCCAGCCCGGCGTTGCCCCGGCAAAGGCCTGCTCGACGAGAGCCGCAGGCGCAAACTGCGCGATTCCGACCAGATCGCCCGCGTCAGCCGGGTTGCGGACCTCGATCGCAGCGCCCGGTGCCGGCCCCGCCGCCAGCACCGGCTGCGCCGTCCATGTCTGCGGACTCTCGCGCAGTTCGTCGCCCAGTTGCGCCAGCACCGTCTCATCCGAAAGATCGAGCCCGGCAGAGTTCTGCCGGGCTCCAAGGATGTCGCGTGGGGGCACGATCTGCGGATGCGGCGCCCCCGGCGGAACGATGGCGCTCGCCACCTCAGCCGGATCGGCCACGAGGGTCGCGACATCCACCGATCGATCCGCGATCCGGTTCACGAACGACGAGTTGGCGCCATTCTCGAGGAGCCGCCGCACCAGATAGGCCAGCAGTGTTCCGTGCGTGCCCACCGGCGCATAAATACGGCACGGCCGGTTGAGGTTTTCGGTCCCCACGACGTGGCTGTAAAGGGGCTCGCCCATGCCGTGCAGGCATTGGAACTCGTAGTCGCCGACCTGGAACACCGGTCCGGCGAGCTCATGGATGCTCGCCAGCGTCTGCGCGTTGTGCGTTGCGAATTGCGGAAACACCGCGTCCCGCGCGGCGAGCAGCCGCTTCGCCGAGGCGATGTACGAAACATCCGAATAGATCTTGCGGGTGAACACCGGGTAGCCGCTCAGGCCGTCCACCTGCGCCTGCTTGATCTCGCTGTCCCAGTAGGCGCCCTTGACCAGCCGCACCATCAGCCGGTGGCCGCAGCGCCGCGCCAGCTCGATCAGCCAGTCGATCACGAACACGCAGCGCTTGCTGTAGGCCTGCACGACGAAGCCGATGCCGTCCCAGCCGCGAAGGTCGGGGTCGAGGCAAAGCGCCTCCAGCAGGTCGAGCGACATTTCCAGTCGGTCCGATTCCTCGGCGTCGATGTTGAGCCCGATGTTGAAGCTTTTGGCCCGCAGTGCCAGCCGCTTGAGCCGCGGCAGCAGCTCTCTCGTCACCCGCTCGACCTGGCTGCGCCGGTAGCGCGGGTGCAGTGCCGAGAGTTTGATCGAAATGCCCGGTCCCCTGCCCGGTCCGCGTCCTGCCGCCTCGCGCCCGATCGCGTCGATCGCGTCTTCATAGGCCTTGAGGTAGCGCGCCGCGTCGTCCTCGGTCGTCGCCGCCTCGCCCAGCATGTCGTAGGAATACTGGAAGCCGCGGCGTTCCATCCGCCGCGCATTGCCGAGTGCCTCCTCGATCGTCTGGCCGGCGACGAACGTCTCGCCCATCATCCGCATGGCGATATCGACGCCGGCGCGGATGATCGGCTCGCCGCCGCGCGCGATCAGCCGCCCGAGCGCCCGCGCCAGCCCTTCTTCGGGGACAGCGGAAGTGATCCGCCCGGTGACCATCAACCCCCAGGTCGCGGCGTTGACGAACAGCGAGCGCTCCGCGCCCAGATGTGCCCGCCAGTCGCCCTGCGAGACCTTGTCGCGGATCAGCGCATCGCGTGTCGCGTCGTCCGGGATGCGCAGCAGTGCTTCGGCGAGGCACATCAACGCCACGCCTTCCTCGCTCGACAGCGAATATTCGTGGATCATGCCGGCGATGCCGCGGCTGGGCCGCTCAGCCCGAAGCTGCTCCACCAGCTTGCGCGCAGTGCGTGCAATTCGCTCCGCGGTTGCCCAATCGACTCGTGCCGCGTTGATCAGCGGCGGAACACAGTCGGGCTCCGATGGTCGGAGCGCGGCACGGATGGCCTGGCGCAATGGGGAGGGCGCGACGCCGCCCACGTCGAAACGTGCAAACGGGCCAAGCCCATCCTGCCGTCTCGCGTGCTCAAGCTCGCTTGCCAGCGCCATTGTCTCTCCTGCCCCTCATTTCCGAGCCTAACGGCGTTTTGGCGTAGCTCCATTGCGATAATCCGTGGTTGGTCGTAGAAATGACGGAGAAATGTCAAAGATAATGCAGCAATGACGATCCTCGATCAGATCGACCGCCGTATCCTCGCCGAACTGCAGCGGGATGGCCGCATCACCAATACCGAGCTCGCACAGCGCGTCGGCCTGCCGCCCACCTCGATGAGCGACCGCTTCCGCCGTCTCGTCCGCCAGGGCTACATCGCCGGCTTTGGTGCCAGGCTCGATCCTCATGCGCTCGGGCTTGGGTTGCTCACCTTCGTCGAGGTCTCGCTCGACAAGACCACGCCCGACATCTTCGAGCGCTTCGCTCAGGCGGTGCAACGCGCGCCCGAAGTGCTCGAATGCCACATGGTGGCGGGCGGCTTCGACTACCTGGTCAAGGCGCGGCACGCCGACATGGCCGCCTACCGCCGCTTCCTCGGTGAAACTCTGCTGGCTATGCCGGGCGTCCGCGAAACCCGCACCTATGCCGTGATGGAAGAGGTCAAGAACGACGGTCCACTGCCGCTCTAGCCTTTCACCGCGCCCGCCGTGAGGCCCGCCACGATCTGCCGGTTGAAGAAGATGTAGACGATCAGCGGCGGGATCGTGATCAACAGGATGTTCATGAACAGCAGATTGTACGACGTATTGAACTGGCTCTGGAAGTTGAACAGCGTCAGTTGCAGCGTCACGTTCTTGTTGCCCGGCAGGTAGTAGAGCGGGTTGGTGAAATCGTTGAAGATCGCGACCGACTGCGTGACGATCAGCGTCACCACCACCGGCCGCAGCAGCGGCAGCACGATGCCGAAGAACAGCTTGATCGGGCCGGCGCCGTCGATGATCGCAGCCTCATCTAGCTCTCGTGGCACCGTCGCGATGAAGGCGCGGAACAGCAGCACCGAAAAGCTCAGCCCATAGGCGACCTCGATCAGGATCATCCCGTGCAGCGTCTTGAACAGCCCGAGGCCCTGCAACACCCAGATCGTCGGCACCACTGCCGGTGGAATGATGAGTCCGGCCAGGACGAAAAAATTGATGATGTTCGTCCAGCGCGACGGTCGCCGCTGCAGTACGAAGCCCACCATCGCGCCGAAAACGACGAGCAGCGTGACGCTGCCGACGGTCAGGATGATCGAATTGATGAAGGCGGTCACCAGCATGTAGTCGCGCGTCGACAGCACCTCGACCAGATTGTCCCACAAGTGCCAGGTGGTGGGGAGCGCAAAGCTGCGGTCCGACGACTCGCGCACGTCCTTGAGCGCGTTGATGACGATGAAGGCGAACGGCACCAGGAACACCACGATCGAAACGAGGATCGCGACGACACCCGCCACGATATCGCGTGTGCGCCGCTTCATGCTTCGGTCGTCCGGCGGTTGAGGAACAGCGAGAGCGGCACGATGATGATCGACACCACCACGAACAGGACCACGTTGCCGGCCGTCGACAGGCCATAGAAGCCGGCCTGGTACTGCTTGTAGATCACCGATGCGATGACATCGGACGTAAAGCCCGGTCCGCCTCGCGTCATCGCCCAGATGAGGTCGAAGGAGCGCAGACCCCCGATGAGACTCAGGATCACCACAGTCGTCGTCGCCGGCATCACCAGCGGCAGCGTGATGTTCCAGAAGCGCTGCCAGCCCGTGGCGCCGTCGATGGCGGCGGCCTCGTAGTAGTCCAGCGGAATCGAGACGAGTCCCGCCATGTAGATCACGGTCGCAAGTCCCACGCCCTTCCACACATCGACCAACGCCACCGAAATCAGCGCCAGGTGTGGGTCCGTCAGCCAGCCGGGACCGTGAATGCCGAACAGGGCCAGCGTTGTATTGATGACGCCCTCGGTGGGATGCATCATTGCGGTGAAGGTAATGCCGACACCGACCGTTGAGACCAGCACGGGGAAGAACACCACGCCGCGCAGATAGCCGCGCGCCCAGATGGTGCTGGTGAGGAGCATTCCGAGCAGCAGGCCGAGCACGACTTTGAGGCCGGAGGTCATCGCGCCGTAGATCAGCGTGTTGATGAGGCCCTGGTAGAGGTTCTGCTCGTGAAAGAACTGGATGAAGTTGGCGAACCCGATGAACGTCGCGCTCTGGAAGTTCCACCGTGTCAGGCTGAAGAACAGCGAGGCGATGGTCGGAAACAGATACAGCACGCCGAAGACGATCGCCGCGGGCAGATAGAACCAGTTCGGGTAAGGCGAGGGCGCCCGGCGGACTTTGGCGTTGGCCGGTGTCGAGACGGCGCTCTCCGCCACAGCAGCCATCGGTCTCTCCTCCACGACGACTGCGCCCAGCATTGCGCCGGACGCAGCCAAGATCAATCAGTCTGCGATCACCAGCCCGGGAGGCCGAGCTGTTGCGCCTGCTTCTTCACGTCGTCGTCGTACTGCGCAGCGCCATCTGCGGGCGAGGTGATCCCCGATCCGACCGCCACCGTGATCTGCTCGAGCGACGGCCCCTTGACCGGCGAGAGGAACTCGAGGGCCGGCGCGTTCGTGTCACCCGACTGGAAGTAGGACTGCAGGTCTGAGACCGCCGGCGGCACGTCTGCGGGCAGCGTGCAGCCCTTGATCAGATACGGGCCGGTGCCGCCGCCCGCCTTGTTGAGCGAGTCGCAGCCCGGCTTGCTGGCCACGAACGCCACGAACTTCTTGGCCGCATCGAGATGGTCCTTGTTGCTCGCGGGAATATAGAGCCCGGCCGGCTCCCATACCGTCACGCCGTTCTTGGCGGCGTCCGGTCCGGGCGTTGCGAAGAAGCCCACATCCTTGAGGTTATCGGGGGCCAGCGTCTGGATCGAGCTGATGGCAAAGGTCAGCATCGGGTACTGCGCCCCCTTGCCGGTGGCTACGTCCTTGACACCGTCTTCGAACTTGGCGGCGGCATAGTCGGCATTGAGGTACCCTGCCTTGAGCACGTCGGCCTGGTGCTGGAAGCCCGCCATCGCTGCCGGCGTCGTGGCGTATTTCGCCTTGTTGGCGGTGTAGTCCGCCGCAAAGGTCGGGTCGGCCGCCTGCACGTTGAAATAGTCCGAGAGCACGAAGAGCTGGCTGGTCCAGGTGTCGCCGAAGGTCTGGATCACCGGCACGTCGCCGGCGGCCTTGATCTTGGCGTTGTTGGCCATGAAGTCGTCCCAGGTCTTGGGGATGCTGAGGCCAAGCTTCTTGTAGATCGGGATATTATAGAGGATGCCGCCGCCCATGGCCGCGCCGAACGGCGCGCCGCGCACGGTGCCGTCGGTTGCCGTCACCACCTGCTTGAACGAGGGCAGGACGTTGGCTTCCCACGGCTCGTTGCTGAGGTCGACCAGGTTCTGCACCGGGTTGATCTGCTGGAACAGCGAGCCCGAATTGTAGTTGAACACATCGTCCATATCGCCGGTGGCGAGCTTGGTCTTGATGAGGTTGTCGCCGTCGGCGCCGCCCGGCCGCTGCTCGATCTCGATCTTGATGTCCGGATTGGCCGCCTCGAAATCGGTCTTGAGCTGGTTGGCCCAGGCGACCGTGCTCGGCGCGTTGTCGATGAGGAAGCTCAGGGTGGTTGTGTCGGCAAAGCTCGGCGACGCGAGCGCGGTGCTGAGCGCCAGCCCTGCGATCGTCAGCAGTACCGGACGCCTGGTCATCAAAGATGTCATTCTAGTCCTCCCATTGGGGCCATGTCCCGGGCCCGGATTTAGTCGGCGTAGATGTCGGCTGCGGCGTTCTCAGCCGGCCGTCCTGCTGATCCGGAACGTGATGGTGTGCGTTCCGGGCGCGAGCAGGCTGCGCGCTTTCTCGTGTCCGCCGGGGGTGGCGAGCGGCTTGCCGTCGACCACGGCGTCCTTGTAGGTCTCGTTGAGCACCAGCGTACCTTTGGCTCCCGCCGGGACCGTGACGATGTAGGCCACGTCCTCGCCATCGAGCGTCCAGCCGGCTTCGATCCGGCCGGCCCGCGAGTCGTGGTGGGCTTTGACCGGTGCGAGAGCGGGGATCACCAGCGGCTCATAGACGATGTGCCTGAACCCCGGTTCGCTCTCGTCCGGCCGGAATCCGGCCACCGCCTCGAACAGCCACTGGCACACGGCGCCGTAGGCATAGTGGTTGTACGAGTTCATGTCGGGCGCAAAGATCGTGCCGTCCGCCTGGATCGCGTCCCAGCGCTCCCAGATTGTCGTTGCGCCGTTCTTGACCTGGTACAGCCAGCCCGGCACCTCCTCCTGCAAAAAGACTGCCGCGGCCAGGGACGGCGCGCCGATTTTCAGCAGGGCCGGAAGCAGCGCCGGCGTGCCGATGAAGCCTGTCCCGATGCGACCATCGGAACGGGCAATCGTGGCCTTGAAGTAGTCCCCGGCCGCAGGCAGCAGGTCAGGAGGAATGAGGTCGTTGAGGATCGCCAGCGCATACGACGTCTGGTCGTCATTGGCGACGCGGCCCGACGGCGTGATGAATTCGTGCGCGAACGCGGCCTTGACCTCGTCGGCGCGCCTCTGCATGCGTTCGGCCGCCGCGATGTCGCCCACAAGTGCCGCGGCCTTCGCCGTCAGCACCGATGAGATGTAAAGATAGAGCGTCGCCGCCGCGTCGTCGCCGATCGTCGGTAGCGGCTTCTCGCTCGGGCCCTTCGGCTGCAGCCAGTCGCCGAATGTCGCGCCGCGTGCGCCGCGATCGCGCGGCGGCCGGACGATCGGTCCGTTGCTGATCGAATAGACGAAGTCGACCCACTTGATCATCGCCGGCAGCGTCTCGCGCAGCACTGCCGTGTCGCCATAATGGAGGTAGAGCGTCCACGGGATTACCGTGATCGCGTCGCCCCAGCCGGTCGAGCCGAAGAACCCCGGATACTGGTCAGGCTGCATCCGCGTCGGATCCGGCGAGACGTGCGGAATCTCGCCGCCCTCGCGCTGGTCGGCCATCAAATCGCGCAGATATTTGCGCAGGAACGTCTCGGAATCATGGAGGTAGCAGGCTGTCGAGGCAAACACCTGCGCATCGCCGGTCCAGCCCAGCCGTTCGTCACGCTGCGGGCAGTCCGTCGGCACTTCGATGAAGTTCGAGCGTTGCGACCACAGGGTATTTTCGACCAGCCGGTTGACCAGCCTATGCCCCGACGAAAAGCTCGCGGTCGGCACGTGTACCGAGCTGATCGGCACCGCCTCGATGTGGACGATTTCTGCCTCGCCCTCGATCGTCACCCGGGCGTAGCGGAAGCCCTGGAAGGTAAACGTCGGCCGGTACGCCTCCTCTTCGCCGCCGCGCAGGACGTACTCGATCCGCGCCTCCGCGGTGCGGTAGTTGCGGTTGTCGAAATTGTTGTCGCGGTCGACGATCTCCGAGTGCTCGAGGATGACCTTCGCGCCGGCCTTGCCGCGCACGGTGAAGGCGACATAGCCCGCCGCGTTCTGGCCGAAGTCGTGGATCATCCGGCCCTCGCCGTCGGCCCATGACAGCACCGGCGCGAACGGAGTGAGCTCGCGCACCGGCGCCGTCTCCTGCGGCAAAAGGATCGAGGTATCGAACCCGAGCGCCTGTGCGAGGCCTGTGACCGTCAGGTCCTTCCGCGCATCGTAGATTTCGCCGAAATAGATGCCCGACCTGAGGATCGGCAGCGTGCCGCTGCCCCAGCTCGTATCGGTCTTGAGCAGCACCTTGGCATCCGGTCCTGCGCCGTCGCGGAGCTCGGCGATGGCGGCGATTTCCTTGCCCCAGGTGTTGTAGATCGGGTTCTGCTTCCACATCATCTGCGAGCGGTACCACCCGTCCGCGAGCCAGATGTCGATGACGTTGCGGCCCGGCATCAGCAGGTTGCCGACTGTGTAGGTCTGGTAGGCGAGGCGCTTGTCGTAGGCGGTCCAGCCCGGCGTCAGCAGGTCCTCGCCGACCCGCGTGCCGTTGATGTAGGCGCGGTAGAGGCCGAGGGCGCTGATCCGCAGCACCTCGTTGCCCGAAGGCCGGTCGATGGTGAAGTCCTTGCGCAGGAAGCTCGCCGGATGCCCCATGCCGGCGTCCGCCGTCGGGCGCACCATCTGCGCCGTCCAGGCGAATTTCGGGTGTGACGAAGCGTCCGCCCGCAGGGGCGCAAATTCGTTCATCGGCTGATCTCTCCCTGGGCCGTTGCCGGCCTCTTTACCAACGCTGCCAGCGTGTGCATCGTTCTACGTGCATCGTTCTACACTCATTGCGACCCGTCAAGAGGGTATTGAAGATTCTATTAAGCTGGTACCTGACGGCGGTGGAGGGGCAATGGCGCCGAAGAAATCCGACCGGGTGACGATCCGCACCGTCGCCGAGGACGCGGGCGTCTCAGTCGCCGCCGTGTCGAAGGTGCTGCGCGATGCCTACGGCGTCAGCGACGCCCTGCGCGACAAGGTGCAGGCGTCGATGCAAAAGCTCGGCTACCGGCCGCATGCGGCCGCCCGCGGCATGCGCGGCCAGACCTATACACTGGGCTTTCTCATCCCCGACCTGCATAACCCGTTCTTCGCCGACATTATGGCGGGGGTGAACACCGCTCTAGAACGAACACAATACCAGACCCTGCTCGGCGTCAGCGATTCCGCCCGCACCATGGAGCGCGCGCTGGTCGACAACATGATCGACCGGCGCATGGATGGCCTGATTATCATCGGACCGCGCATGCCCCGCGAAGAGGTGGCGCGCATCACCGAGCAGGTCCCGGTGGTGCTCATTGGCTATCACTCCGACGAGCAGCGTCATTTCGATACGGTCAACAACGACGACCAGCTCGGCGCGACGCTCGTCGTGCAGCATCTGGTCGCCTCTGGCTACAAGCACATCGCCTACATCAGCCAGGCGCTCGACGACCCGGAGCAGATGATGGTGACGACCCATCGCGAGATCGGCTTCCGCCGCGCCATGCAGCAGGAGGGGCTGTCGCGCTACCTTCAGGTGGTTCCCGCGCCGCAGACCTCGCGCGAGCTGCAGACCATCGCCCGTCACCTCCTGCAGTCGCGCAACCGTCCGGAGGCCATCTTCTGCTGGACCGACTTCGTGGCCCTCGAGGTCCTGAGTGTCGCCCACGACCTGGGCCTCAGCGTCCCCGGCGACCTTGCCGTCGTCGGCTACGACAACACTGGCTACTGCGACCTCGCGCAGAATTCGTTGACCTCGATCGACCAGTCCGGCCAGGTTCTCGGGCTGCAGGCCGCTCGCCTGCTCATCGAGCGGATCAAGGGCCGCGAGCAGTCCGAGCATTTCGTCGTGACCCCGCGCCTCGTCGCCCGCAACAGCTCTGCGCCGCGGGCGAAATAGCGCTTTTCACGCCCAGCCGTTGTGCGCGCCGCCCAGCCGCACTAGATGAAACCGTCTTCAACTTCGACCGAGCGACAATGATCGACGCAAGCCGCCGCTTTTCGGTGGCGCCCATGATGGATTGGACGGATCGTCACTGCCGGGTCTTTCACCGGCTGCTGACGAAGTACACGCTGCTGTTCACCGAAATGGTGACCAGTGCCGCGATCGTCCACGGCGATCGCGAGCGGCTGCTTGGCTACAGCCCGGTCGAGCACCCGCTTGCCGCGCAGCTCGGCGGCTCCGATCCGAAGGAGCTGGCGGTGGCGACCCGTCTCTGCACCGAATTCGGTTACGACGAAATCAACCTCAATGTCGGCTGTCCGTCCGATCGCGTGCAGTCCGGCCGCTTCGGCGCCTGCCTCATGGCCGAGCCGGCGCTCGTCGCCGACTGCGTCCGCTCCATGCGTGATGCGACTGACGTTCCAGTCACCGTCAAGTGTCGTCTCGGGATCGATGATCAGGATACCGAGCAGAGCCTCGACCGCTTCGTCGACCTCATGGTCGAAGCGGGGGCGGCGCACATCTATGTCCATGCCCGCAAGGCATGGCTCAAGGGCCTGTCGCCGAAAGAGAACCGCACCGTCCCGCCGCTGGACTATCCACGTGTCTATCGGCTGGCGCAGCGCCTGGCGCCATATGCGATCTCGATCAACGGTGGCATTGCCGACCTCGATCAGGCCGAAGCGCACCTGCAGCACGTCTCGGGCGTCATGCTCGGCCGTGCTGCGTATCACGAGCCGATGCTCCTCGCCGACGTCGATGCCCGCTTCTTCGACGATGCAGAACGCCGTCCTGACCTTCCTGCAATCATGCACGCCATGGCCGACTATGCCGAAACGGCGTTGGTCTCCGGTGCGCGTCTCAGCAACGTCACGCGCCACATGCTCGGCCTCGCCAACGGCCGGCCCGGCGCGCGCCTGTTCCGACAGATCCTCAGCGTCGATGCCGCCAGGCGCGGGGCAGGGCCCGAAATCCTGCTGCGCGCCCTGGCTGCCGTCGAGCCCGAAGCCGTCGCCGCCTAGCCTTTGTGCGTCCAGAAATCGGCTTGGAGCTGCGCCGCCTCGTCGGCGAGCAGGGGCCCCACGATTTCGGTCGGCCTCTGACCCGCCTCGAACACGATGTGGCAGGGCAAATCGAGCGTCGGGTTCTCCTCATGCGCGCCGGTCTGCGCCTTGAGGTCGCGCTCGGTCTGCCCGAACACCACCCGGCCGATGCCCGCCCAGTAGATCGCGCCCGAGCACATCGCGCAGGGCTCCGCCGAGGTGTAGAGCGTACAGTGCTTGAGCTCGTCGAGGCTCAGAGTCTTCGCTGCCCAGGACGCGAGCAGCCTTTCGGCGTGCGCCGTGCGGTCAAGGCCCTCGGAGGTGAAGCCGTTGCCCTGTTCGCGCAGCACCTTGCCGCTCCTGTCGGCGAGCACGCTGCCGAAGGGATGGTCGCCTCCGTCGCGGGCGCGTTTGGCAACGGCAAACGCTTGGCGCAGCAGGCGCCGGTCGTAATCGCGTTCGGGCATGCACGTCTCCTCTTTTGCGGAGACTATGCACGCGCCCCGCGACCGGCAAAAGAGGGGTCAGTCGGCGAGCTCGAGCTTGTCGCCGGTCACCGAATAGCGGCTGAGTGTCGACAGGAACGTCATTCCCAAGAGGCTCCCGTCGAGCGCCCCCCGCTCGGCGACGAACGCCGGCACGCGGCTCCGCTTGATGCCGCCCACCACCATCTGGTCGAGCGTCACCACGGCGGCGCGGCCGGTGCCGTTGGCCGTGGTCACCGGCGTATCGAAGGTGAGATTGGCGACGTCGATGCCGGCCTTCTTGGCGTCGGCATAAGAGAGCACCACCGCGCTGGCCCCGGTGTCGAACAGCAGCGGAACCTCGGCGCCGTTGACGTTCGAGGACAGCAGGAAATGGCCGTCGAGCCCGCGCCGGAACGTTGCGGTGCCGTCGTGGGAATCGATGATCGCCGAGGTCGGCGACAGTTCGCCGAACACCTGCGCCGCCATCGCCTTGAGATCCTCGCGATAGGTGTAGCCGACCAGCACCAGAACGAAGATGCCGGCCCATACCGCGACATTGGCGACGATGGTCGAGAACCGCTGCCGCCGTGAGAATGCGCCGGCGGCAAAGATGATCGCCAGGATCACGAGGACAATCAGTTGCCCGAACTGCGCCTGGTTGAGCCCGATGAGCGATCCGGCGTCGGCGCTCACGAGGAGCCCGAGCCCGATTGCGACCAGCAGCGCGACGCCCACAAACAGCATGGCTCAGATAATGGGGCCGATTGGGGCGAAATCAAGCGTTCTGGCGAGCGGCTTACCGAGGTTTAATGCCGGTTGAGGCTCATGCGAAGATCAGGAAGGCAGCCAGCGCCGTCACCTCGAGCAGCGCCGTCAGTGCTCCGATCAGGTCGCCGGTCTGGCCACCGGCGAGCCTTCGGCAGAGCGTGACCCAGCCCCAGACGACCAGCGCTCCGAGCGCATAAGCGAGGATCAACCCGAACACGCCCACCGCAAAGGCGCTCAGCACGAAGCTCAGCACCACCATGAATACCGCCCCGATTCCGAACGCCTGCCGGCTGACCCGACCTGCCGTCGCCGCGGCGCCGCCCGAGCGGGCAGGGGGCAGCGCCACCGTCAGCCACAGCGCCCCCGATCGCGCCATCACGCCGGCGGCCAGCCATACCCCGGCCGCCGCCAGCGGATTGGCGATCGAGCCGACCGCGGTGATCCGCAGCGCCAGCAGCAGCACGATCGCGCACACCCCGTAGGTCCCGTGCCGGCTGTCCTTCATGATCTCAAGCCGGCGCTCGATGTCATGGCCGCCGAATAGGCCATCCATGGCGTCGGCAAGCGCATCCTCCGCCATCGCGCCGGTCACGGCGACCATGGCGGCGACGGCGGCCGCGACGGCAAACAGATGCGGCACATGCAGCCATTCGAGCCCCAGCAGCACTGCTACCGGACCGGCCCCGATCACCACGCTCGTGAAGGGCAGCGCCAGCGCGATGCGCGACAGATTCGGCCGCACATGCGGCGCCGACCCGGTCGGCAGCCGCGAAAAGAACCGCAGACCCATCAGCAGATCGTCGCTGAGCCGCAGATCCGACTTCAACGGGTTGTTGTCGTTGGTGGGGAGAGGTCCGGGAGGACCCGGCGCAGGCTCGGTCAATGCAATTCAGCTTCGGCTCGATATCGGTCGAACGATGGTTTCACCTGCCAAAACCTAAGGCAAGCGGCGGGCCGGGGGGCTATGCAGATGGTAAGACTCGGCCCATCACCCCAGCCTTAGCAGGTGCCCAGCAAAAATGACCGCCGATCCGTTCGTTGAGATTCTCGACCTCCTGATGCTCGTTCCCGAGGGCAATGAACAGGCGGTCGATGCCGTCCGTATGCACGACGCGCAACTCACCAAGCCGCCCGGCTCGCTCGGCCGGCTCGAGGAGCTGGTCGAATGGCTGGCGCGTTGGCAGGGCAAATCCAGGCCGACGCTCGAAAACCCGATGGTCGCGATCTTTGCCGGCAATCACGGCGTGACCGACCAGGGCGTGAGCGCCTTCCCGCGCGAGGTGACGGCGCAGATGGTCGCCAACTTCACCGAAGGTGGCGCCGCCATCAGCCAGATCTGCGCTCAGCACGAATTCAATTTGCGCGTCTTCGAGCTCGCGCTCGAGCTGCCCACCGGCGACTTCACGCAAGTGGCCGCCATGGACGACAAGACCGCCGCCGCCACCGTTGCCTACGGCATGGAAGCGATCGCCGGCAAGCCCGACTGCCTCGCGATCGGGGAAATGGGCATCGGCAACACCACCGTCGCCGCCGCCATCTACGCCGCGCTCTATGGCGGCACCGGCGCCGACTGGGTCGGTCGCGGCACTGGCGTCGACGATGCCGGTCTTCGCCGCAAGGCGGATGCGGTCGATCGCGGCCTCGCGCGGCACAAGGATGCGCTCGGCCATCCGCTCGCTGTCCTCGCGCGCCTGGGTGGCCGTGAGATCGCCGCCATGCTCGGCGCCCTCGTCGCCGCCCGGCACCACAACACACCCGTTATCGTCGACGGCTTCGTCGCGACGTCGGCCGCCGCCATTGCCCACGCCGTCAACCCGGCTGCGATCGACCACTGTATTTTCGCCCACGTTTCCGCCGAGCACGCGCACGGCAAGGTGCTCCAGCAGCTCGGCGTTCGGCCCTATTTCGACCTGGGCATGCGGCTCGGCGAGGGGAGTGGGGCCGCGCTCGCGATGCTGTTGGCCAAGACCGCCCTCAACCTGCACCTGCACATGGCGACCTTCGCAAGCGCCGGCGTCAGCAATAAGGACTGAGCCTCATCCTCGGGTGCCGTCGGCCTCCGAGTAGATCTGCAGCTTCTCGCGCTTCTCGACCACCGGCGCGAGCGCGTCCATCACCCGCGCTCGCGGAAAGGTCGCGATCACTTCGGTGCCGAAGCGCAGCTTGCTGAACAGGTCGAACCGCCCCTGGTGCAGCTCCATGATCTTCTGGACGATCGGTAAGCCCAATCCTGCGCCCTGTTCTGCCGTCTTCTGCGCCAGCGAGCCCTGTCCGAACGAGCTCAGTACCGTCTCGATCTCTTCCTCGGGGATGCCCGGACCGTTGTCGCGCACCGAAATCATCTGCCCGCCGTCGGGCGAGCGGTTGACGACGCACTGAATCTTGCCCTGCTGCGGCGTGAACTTGATCGCATTGCTGAGCAGGTTGAGCAGCACTTGCCGGATCGCCCGCTCGTCCCCCCAGAGCTTCGGCAGATTGTTGCCGTAGTTGAAGGTGAGCTCGATGCTCTTGGCCTTGGCGCGGATCTCCATCATGCGCCGGCAGTCTTCGGCGATATCGACCAGCGACACCGCTTCCTCGTTGAGCTCGTACTTGCCCGCCTCGATGCGGCTGAGGTCGAGAAGCTCGTTGATGAGGTTGAGCAGGTGCTGGCCCGAGCGATGGATATCGCCGGCATATTCCTTGTACTGCGGTACCTGGTGCGGCCCCAGCAGTTCCGACTTCAGCACTTCCGAAAAGCCGATGATCGCATTGAGCGGCGTGCGCAGTTCATGGCTCATCGTGGCGAGGAACTGCGACTTGGCGATATTGGCCTGCTCGGCGTGCCGCCGCGCCTCGTCCGACATCTCTCGCGCTTCTTCGAGCTCGTTGATCAGTTGGTCCTTTTCGGCCTGGTGCATGATCTCTTCGAGCTTCGAATTGTGAAGCTGCCGGGCCAGGTAGAAAAAGAATACCTCGGCGCCGATGGTCACCGCCGCAAGCGACAGATTGAGCGTGTCGAGGCCGTGCAAAAATACCAAGTCGATCGCTACCGTCAGCGAGACCGGCAGCGTCGACATCAGCGTCGCCCCGGGCAGGGTACGCGTCGTCACCGCGTTGGTGGCCATGCCGACCAGGGCGACGGCGAACATCACTACGGCGATGCTTCCGCGGTTGCTCGCGAACAGCGAAAACAGCGCCAGGGCCGACCAGGCCACGCCGTAGACGGTCTCGGCCGAAATGAAGCTGGCCGTCCAGCGTGCCGCGTTGAAGGGGCCGGAGGCCTGCTTGAACCGGCGGCACGCGTAGATCACCGCCAGATTGGCGGCGATCACCATGCCCGCCCAGCCGGCGGCGACATAGACCGGGACCCAGAGGCTCGAGAACAGCGCCAGGATGCCGAGCACCACCGGCAGGACGAGCGCGCTCGAATTGCGCGCATCGGCATATTCATCGAGTAGTTCGAAATCGAAGTCGGCGCGCGTCCCCGACGAGGACGTCAGCTTCTGCCGGGCGTCAAATACCGTCCTCTGCGCGTTGCGGCGCAGCTCGCGTCCCATCTGGGAGCGTACATCGGCCTGATGCGCCGGCTCGAACGGCATGACGCGGTACTCAACTCAACTGATGCTGCGAACGGGCTACGCATTCGCTACGCTGCAGCCCAAAACCTACGCAGATCGTGGTTAACAGGGGGTATAATGCGGCGCTCGGCATGGCGACAAAGCCGACATTTTCCACCTCTCTTGGGAGTTGTCCTGACCCTGGTGCTGGTGGGAGGCATTGCGCTTGTCGATGCGAGCCTTGCGCCGCGTCCTCTGCCGCTCGTGGGCCATGCCGAGGCCGTCGACGGCGACACCCTGCGCCTCGGCCGTACCCGCATCCGGCTGGCTGGCCTCGATGCACCGGAGCTCCGGCAGACCTGCACCGATGCCTCGGGTGGGAGCTGGCCGTGTGGCGCCGCTGCGCGCGACTTTGTCGTCGATCAATTGCGGTCCGGAGACGTTTCCTGCGCTCCGTCCGGCCGCGACATCTATCGCCGCACGCTTGCCGCCTGCACGATCGCTGGCATCGACCTCGGCCACGCCATCGTCGATGCCGGCTGGGCCGTCGCGGAGCTGCCCTATGCGGGGGAAGAGGGCGACGCCCGCGCCGCGAAGCGCGGCATCTGGGCCGGCACCTTCGAGCCGCCCGCGCAGTGGCGTCACGACCATGGCGAAGGCCGTCCCACCCTCTGGGACTGGATCAGAAGCTGGTTCCAATAGGGGCCGCCGGCCGGTCGTTCTGCGACATTGACTGGCGCAACAAAATTGCGTTGACTAGGCAAATGCGGCGGGGCTATTTGCGCGCACTGCCAATTGTGCGGCATTTTCCGCAAAGTGATTTTATCGGGGGGCTCGATGGCGCTTGACAAGATCGACCGCAAGATTCTTGCGCTTTTGCAGAAAGATGCGACCACGCCGGTGGCCGAAATCGGCCGCAAGGTCGGGCTCTCGACCACCCCATGCTGGCGCCGCATCCAGAAGATGGAAGAGGACGGCGTCATCAAGGGCCGCGTCGCCATCCTCGATCCGGCGCGGATCAATGCCGGCGTCACCGTCTTCGTTTCGATCAGGACCAACGAGCACAACGAAGCCTGGATGCGGAAGTTCTCGACCGTCGTCGAGGACCTCACCGAGGTCGTCGAATTCTATCGCATGAGCGGCGACGTCGATTACCTGCTGCGCGTCGTCGTCCCCGACATCGCCGCCTACGATGCCTTCTACAAGAAGCTCATCAGCAAGATTAACCTCACCGATGTGAGCTCGTCCTTCGCCATGGGCCAGATCAAGTACACCACGGCCCTGCCGCTCGAGTTCGTCAACATCGCCGACGACGACAAATAACCGGAGGCCCTCTTGCCCGATGAAGCGCGGCCGCGCCGTCTCGCCGTCCTGATCGATGCCGACAATGCGTCGGCCAAGATCGTCGACGGCCTGTTCGAGGAAATCGCCAAGCTCGGCGAGGCCAGCGTCCGGAACATCTACGGCGATTTTTCGAGTTCGCGGTCGAAGGCCTGGGCCGATGTGCTCTCCAAATACGCGATCATTCCACGCCAGCAGTTTGCCTACACGACCGGCAAGAACGCCTCCGACATCACGCTGGTGATCGAAGCGATGGACCTGCTGCACACCGGCCGGTTCGACGGCTTCTGCCTGGTCTCCTCCGACAGCGATTTCACGCGGCTTGCGGCCCGCATCCGCGAAGAAGGCGTCGACGTCTATGGCTTCGGCGAACAGAAGACGCCCGAGAGCTTCCGCCAGGCGTGCCGGCGCTTCATCTACACCGAGAACCTGCTGCCCCAACCGGCCACCGAGGCGGGGGCGGCGGCCAAGCCGCTCGAGCCGCTCGGCAATGCCGAGCGCATCCTCAAGAAGATCATTTCCGACCTGGACACCGACGGCGGCGGGGTTCCTCTCGGGCAGATCGGCACCCAGCTCGCCAACCTCGCCTCCGATTTCGATCCGCGCACCTATGGGTTCAAGAAGCTCAGCGACGTCGTCCGGCATATCGACGCCTTCGAGCTCAAATCCGAGGGTGGGCACCTGCGGGTGCATATGAGGTCGAGGGCCACCAAGCCTGCGCGCAAGGCCAGGGGCTAGCCGCCCGTCACGCTCATGTGCCGGCTCAGCGCCGGACCTTTGTGGTCCCGGTCGAGGACGAAGTCATGTCCCTTGGGCTTGAGCATCATCGCCCGGTCGAGCGCCGCATCGAGCGCCGCCGGCCCATCCATCCGCAGGACCTGGCGCAGGTCGACCATGTCCTCCTGGCCGAGGCACATGTAGAGCTGGCCCGTCGCAGTCAGCCGCACGCGGTTGCAGCTCTCGCAGAAATTGTGACTCATCGGCGTAATAAAGCCGAGCAAGCCGTTGGTTTCCTTGACCCAATCGTAGCGTGCCGGGCCGCCGCTGCGATGCTCCGTCGGCGCCAGCGTGTACCTGGCGGCGAGCCGCGCCCGCAATTCCTTGAGCGGCAGGTACGACTCCACGCGGTCGAGTCCGACTTCGCCCAGCGGCATGCCCTCGATCAGCGTGAGCCCGAAGCCGCGGCCGTGCGCGAACGCCATCATCGGCTCGATCTCGTCCTCATTGATGCCGCGCATCGCGACCATGTTGAGCTTGACCTTGAGCCCCGCCTCGGCGGCCGCGTCGATGCCGTCGAACACGTCGGCGATCCGCCCCCGCCGGGTAATCTCGCGGAACTTCGCCTCGTCCAGCGTATCGAGCGACACGTTGATCCGGCGCACGCCGGCCGCCCGCAGCCGCCTCGCATAACGCCGGAGTTGGCTGCCATTGGTCGTCAGCGTGAGCTCGTCGAGGCCGTGTTCGAGATGGCTGCCGATCCGTTCGACCAGCGCCATGATGTCCCGCCGCACCAGCGGTTCGCCGCCGGTAAGCCGGATCTTCCGCGTGCCCCGGGCGATGAACGCCGAAGCGATCTGGTCGATCTCCTCGAAGCTGAGCACTTCGGACTTCGGCAGGAACTGCATGTGCTCGCTCATGCAGTACACGCAGCGGAAGTCGCAGCGATCGGTGACGCTGATGCGCAGATAGCTGATCTGCCGGCCATAGCGGTCGATCAGCGGCCGGCCGGTGTTCGGGGAAATATCGTGCTGGGCGAGGAGGGTGGTCATCGGACATCAGGATAGCGGGCGAACGCGCAAACAAAAAGGCCGGCCCATCGGACCGGCCTCAAATTCTCGCTGACCCGCCTTACTGGTGGACGACCACCAGCGAGCCGACCTTCACCCGGTCGTAGAGGTCGATGATGTCTTCGTTGGTCAGCCGGATGCAGCCCGACGACACCGCCTGGCCGATCGTCCACGGCTCCGAGGTGCCGTGCAGGCGATAGAGCGTCGAGCCGATATAGAGCGCCCGGGCGCCGAGCGGATTGTCCGGGCCGCCGGGCATGTAGGCCGGCAGGTCGGGAACGCGCTTGCGCATCTCGGCCGGCGGCGTCCAGCCGGGCCACTCGGCCTTGCGGGTGATGGCGTGCTGGCCCGACCAGCGGAAGCCATCGCGGCCCACGCCGATGCCGTAGCGGATCGCCTGATCGTCCGGCAGCACGAAATATAGCCGGCGTTCGCCGGTTTCCACCACGATGGTGCCCGGCTTGAACTTGGTATCGTACGGCACCACGGTCCGCGGGATCGGCGTGTAGTGCATGCGGTTGGGGGCCGTCACGGTGTCCGGGACGTCGACCCATTTGTTGGTATCCGCATCGTAAGTCAGGTGGGCCCAGGCTGGCGTCGCGGCCGCAGCGACAGCAGCGGCAAGGGCCGCAATCGTAAAATGACGTCGATTCATGTGTTGCCTCTGAGCGAATGCCGGGGCGAGCGACCCCGGCAGGTCGTATGGATTTTCTTACCGAAAATGCCGACTCCCCGGAAGGGCAGCGCCTGAGGATTTGAGGGAAGGGACTCGCGCAAATCCTTGTGGTGTTGCGGTAAAGCGACATTTTCGGTCACGGCCGCGTGACTTGGCGCTGTTGACAGCGCCCCGGGCGGCTTCTAGCACGCCGCGCGGGGGACATGCATGACCGACAGCGACCAACTCAAGCGACAGGCGGCCGCCGCGGCGCTGGACGAGATTCGCCCCGGTATGCGCCTTGGCCTCGGCACCGGCTCCACGGCCCGGCATCTGGTCGATCTCGTCGGCGCGCGCATCCGCGACGGCCTCGAGATCGTTTGCGTTCCGACCTCGGAGGCCACCGCCACGCAGGCGCGGGGGCTCGGCATCCCGCTGACCACCCTGGAGGATACCCCCGAGCTCGACCTCACCATCGACGGCGCCGACGAGGTCGGGCCCGGTCTTGCTCTCATCAAGGGCGCCGGCGGCGCGCTGCTGCGCGAAAAGATCGTCGCCGCCGCCAGCCGCCGCATGGTGGTCATCGCCGACGCCAGTAAGCACGTCGCGGCGCTCGGCCGTTTTCCTCTTTCGATCGAAGTCAACAAATTCGGGCTTCGCTCGACCACCGGCGAGGTCGAGCGCATTGCCCGCGCCCACCATGCCGAGGGGCCGGTAAAACTCAGGCTTTCCGCCTCCGGCGAACCCTTTGTGACCGATGGCGGGCACCTCATTCTGGATGCTTTTTTTGGCCGCATTTCCAATCCAGAAGCGCTGTCGACCGGCCTGCACGAGATACCGGGCGTGGTCGAGCACGGGCTGTTCCTGAAGCTTTGCCAAAGGGCCTACATCGCCGGCCAAAACGGCGTTGCAACAATCGATGCGTGACCGAAAGCGTCACCAACCGGGGGTTTTGGAGACCATGACGATGATGAACCTGTCGCGCCTCAGCAAATGGGCGGCGGCCGCTGCCGTGGCGGTGACGCTGACGTTCGGCGCTGCCGTTCCGGCCATGGCGCAGGAAATCTCGCCCGATCAGCTCGCTCTGGCGCGTAAATACGTCGATCTCACCAATAAGGCCCAGATCTACGAAGCCATTCTTGCCCAGACGGCGGCGCAGACCAGCAAACTCTTGTCGCAGCAGGACCCCAAGAACGTCGACAAGATCGATGCCGCCATCGGCAAGATCCTCGAGACCTACAAGGGCAAGAACGACGACTTGTTCAACCAGATCGCCCGCGTCTACGCCGTGAGCTTCACGCCCGACGAGCTCAAGCAGATCGTCGACTTCTATTCGACCCCGGCCGGCCAGAAGCTCGCCACCTCGGCGTTCGACGTCAACAAGGCGATGGGCAAGATCATGCAGGTCTATACCTACAACCTGGGCACCGAGTTCGTCTCCAAGGTCCGTGCCGAGCTCAAGTCCGAAGGTCTCAACTTCTGAGTTCCGCGCCCAACCGCCATTTTGGGCCCCGCCTTGTGCGGGGCCTTTTTTTATGCGACCGGCAGCCATGGCC
>DATMTK010000153.1:0-32800 GCA_035564755.1 Devosia sp.
CAGCGCGGCTTCGGCCTCGAGGGTCACGGCGTTGGCGACGAAGCGGCCGCCGGAGCGCAGCGCGGTCCAGCAGGCGTGGAACAGCGCTTCATTGGCGACGCCGCCGCCGAGGAAGATGGCGTCGGGGGTGGGCATCCCGGCGAGACTCGCGGGGGCATCGCCGTTTTCGATACGCAGGGTCGGCGCGCCCAGGCGGTCGGCGTTGACGGCGATCATCTGCAGGCGCTCGCCTTCGCGCTCGAAGGCGACGGCGCGGGCATCGCGGGCCGCGCGCATCCACTCGATGGCGACGGAGCCGCAGCCAGCGCCGACGTCCCAGAGCAGCGCGCCGGGATAGGGCATAAGGCGCGCCAGCGTCGCAGCGCGGACTTCGCGCTTGGTGAGCTGGCCGTCGTTGACGAAGGCGTCGTCGGGCAGGCCCGGCGTCGGAGTGAGCAGCGGCGCGCCGGGGTCCGCCACACAGTCGATGGCGAGGACGTAGAGGTCGCCGATCTTCAGGTCGAAGCCGAGAGCTTGCGCGGATCGAAGTTGCTCGTTCGAGCCGCCGAGGTTTTCGAGCACGGTGAGGACGCTGCGGGCGTAGCCGCGCTCCACGAGAAGGTTGGCGACGTGTGGCGCGGTGGTGGCGTCGGTGGTCAGCGCCAGGATGCGGTGGCCCGGGGTGAGGTGCGGATGGATCAGCTCGGGCGGACGGGCGTGGAGCGACAGGGTGGTGACGTGCTGCAGCGGCCAGCCGAGACGCGCGGCGGCGAGCTGGAACGAGGATGGGCTCGGGTGGATGCGGTATTCGTCGGGCGCGAGGACGCGTGCCAGCGTGGCGCCGATGCCGAACCACAGCGGGTCGCCGGTGGCGAGTACGACGGTCGGTGTGCCGCGGTGCGCGACGACCTGCTCGAGCATGGCGTCGAGATGGGGAGACTGCCAAGGTTGGAGTTTTGGGCCGCCCCCTCCACCATGCTTCGCATGGTCCCCCTGCCCCGCTGGCGCGGGAGAGGACGATAACCGCGAGATCACGCGAGTCGAACCGAGGACAACGCTGGCCGGCGGCAGGGTGGGCAACTCGCCTTCGCCGACGCCGATGACCTCCAGCCAGGGGGTCACTCGGCAATGCCCTTGGCGATGGCGTTGAGGGCGGCGGCGGCGATGGCGGAGCCGCCCTGGCGGCCGAGCAGCGTAATGAACGGGATATTGCGGGTATCGAGCGCGAGCTCAGCCTTGGACTCTTCCGCGCCGACGAAACCAACGGGGGTGCCGATGATCGCGGCGGGGCGCGGCGCGCCGGCATCGATCAGCTCGAGCAGCCGGAACAGAGCGGTCGGAGCGTTGCCGATGACCACCACTGCATCTTTCAGCCGATCGCGCCAGAGCTCCACGGCGGCCGCAGAGCGGGTGATGCCGAGCCGTCGCGCGAGGTCCGGCACGCGGTCGTCGCCGATGGTGGTGAGGACGTCGTTGCCGTGCAGATACTTCCGGATGATCGAGGCGCGGACGGCTTCGGCATCGCAGAGGATCGGCGCTTTTTCGACCAGCGCGAACTCGATCTTTTCGACGACATCCTCGCTGGCGCGGACGTGTTTTGCGATCTCGACCATGCCGCAGGCGTGGACCATGCGGACCACGACCTCCTGCATGTCGTCACCGAAGGCCCGCAAATCCGCCTCGGCGCGGATGGTGGCAAAGCTCTGCGCGTAGATGGCGTCGGGGTCGCGGAGATAGTCGATCATTTGCGGTCCTCGCGGGCGCGTTTGCCGAGGATTTTTGGGAGAGTCACGGGGCCGAGCGGGTGATCGGCCCGGGGGTATGGGTGGTGGTGATGGTCGTGGTCGTCGTGTGGATGATCGTGGTCATGCGAGGGCGCCCATTCATCCATGCTGACTACACGGCCTGAACTTGCGGCACCCCCCACCCAAGCTCCGCTGCGGGCCACCGGCCCGAGCTGCGCTACCCTCCCCGCCAAGAAGGGGGAGGGAGCGCCGGCTGCAAGCGCATGCGAGTGACTGTGCGCACGCGCGTGGTCGTGCTCGTGCGTGTGCAGCGGGGTCCAGGGCAGACCATGCTTCTTGCAGAAGGCTTCATCGCGGCAGGAGCCGTCGCAGTCGCCGGCGCAGGGGCAGTTTTCGAGGCCGCCGCCGATGCCTTCGACGTGGTGGTGGTGCGATTCCTGGCGCAGGCCGATCTCGGCCTCGAAGCCGAGCACCTGCTCACGATATTTGCACATCGCGCAGTTCATCAGGTTCTGGCCGACCAGCATCTCGCGGATACGGTCAAGGACCGTGTCGATGACCAGCGGATGGTCGTCGAGATAGGGGGCGTTGAGGATCTCGATACCGGGGTACTTCGCCTGCGCGGCCTCGGCGGCGTCGTAGATGCGGTTGACCAGGACGCCGGTGAACAGGAAGTACGGGAAGACGACGATGCGGCGGTAGCCGAGGCGGGCCGCATGATCGAGCGCCGGCGCCACCAGCGGGAAAGTGACGCCGGAATAGGCCACTTCGCCCCAGCCGAAGCCCAGGCCTTCCCACAGCATGCGCATGACCTTGGCGACGTTGGAGTTGGCATCGGGATCGGAGGCGCCACGGCCGACAACGAGCAGCAGGGTTTCGCTGAGCGGGATCTGGCGCGGCGAGGTCGCAAGGCCCTCGGCGATACGGTCGCCGGCGGCGCGCAGCATCCTGGGATCGACGCCCAGCTCGCGACCGTAGGTAATGCGGACGCCAGGATGGGCGGCCTCGTAGGTCTTGAGCACGGATGGAATATCGTTCTTGGCGTGGCCGGCAGCAAACAGCATGCCGGGGACGGCAAGGACATGCCTGGTCCCCTCGGCGCGCAGCCGGTCGAGACCGTAGTGGATGACCGGATTGGCGAATTCGAGATAGCCGTATTCGACCGGAATGCCGGGAAGCCTTTGCTTGAGGGCGCCAGCCAGGGCGGCAAATTCGTCGACGGCGCGGCGGTTGCGGCTGCCATGGCCGCAGAGCATGACACCCGTGCCGGGTGGCAGAAGAGGCAAATCCGTCAATCAATCCTCCGCGAGCTCCGGACTTGGCCCCCGATTTGGGTCGGCCGCACCGGACGTGTGTTTCAGCCGCATGACTGGGCTGCCGCGCGAACGGCTGTTGTAGGCGGAGGCAATCCTCGCGGTCAATCAAGGGCTTGGTGCGGTTTGCCGCGATTGCGAATGCAGTTGAAAATCATTCGCGAAAACAAGCACTTGCAGCCGGGTGGCGGGAGGTCTATGGGCGCCTTTTGAGAAGGGGCGGCACGGCATGACGGACGACTCGGCAGCAGCGGCGGCGCGACTGGCCCTCATCAGCCTGGGGCTCGGCATCGCGGTGCTGGCGCTCAAAGCCATTGCCGCGTGGCTCACCGGCTCGATCGCGCTGGGCTCGGACGCGCTCGAGAGCGTGGTCAATGTGGTGACCGCCATCGTGGTTCTGGTCGCGGTGCAGTTCGCGGCGCGGCCGGCGGATGCCGCCCTGCCCTATGGCTACGGCAAGGCCGAGTATTTCTCGGCGGTGATCATCGGCGTGTTCATCGCCCTCGCGGCGCTCCTGATCTTCTGGCAGGCCTATGCGGGCTTCATAGCGCCACACGACATCCGGCCGGACCCGGTCGGCATCGGCGTGTCGCTGCTGGCGACGGCGATCAACGGCGGCTGGGCCTGGGTGCTGGTCCGGCAAGGAGCGCGGTACAAATCGGCCTCGCTCGCGGCCGACGGCAAGCACCTGCTGACGGATGTGATCTCGACGGCGGGTGTGCTGATCGGCGTGCTGCTGGTGTTCATCAGCGGCTTCCGGCAGCTCGATGCGATCCTTGCCGCCTGCGTCGGTATCGCCGTGCTGTGGTCGGGCTGGCAGGTGGTGCGGCAGAGCGTGATCGGACTGATGGACGTTTCGGTCGAGCCGGCACGGCTTGCGCAGATTCGCGAGACGATCTCGGCCAATGCCGAGGGGGCGATCGAGGCGCACGACATCCGCACCCGGCAATCGGGCCGCTACACTTTTATCGAATTCCACCTGGTCGTTGTCGGCTCGATGAGCGTTCAGGCGGCGCACGCGATCTGCGACCGAATCGAAGCGAAACTGCGAGAAACCGTCGGCGATGCGCAGATCACGATTCATGTGGAGCCCGAGAACAAGGCCAAGCATTCGGGCATCGTGGTGGTCTAAGCTCCGCGTTTGCAGGTGCCTCACGGCCCCGCGGCGAATGCAAGGCCGCACACGCCTTATTGAGGCCGTTTTCACGGCCAAGCGTTAACGCGATGGGGCGGGGGTGCGTACTGGCCAGGCGAGAGGTCAGAGTTAGACCGGGGTGTTCTTAAATGGCCAACTCTCTTCTGGAGCGGACGACAGGTAATGTGCTGGTTCGCACATTCGCTGTCGCCATCGTCGTGCTTGGACTTTTTGCAGTGGGCAGCGGAGCGCTGCCCGTGCGCTGCTGGATCGGCAAGGTGTGCGATACCACGGCGCCAGTGACGGCAGCGACGGCCACCAAGACGGTGCCGAGCGTCGAGCAGGCCGCGGTTTCCCCCGCGCCGACGGTGCAGCAGCCGGCAGCATCGAGCTCGACCGAGCCGGCGCCCGGGACGGTGCCGCAGATTCCCAATGTGAAGATCGTGCCGGTGGTGGCCAAGCCCGCCCCGTCGCTGACGCAGAACGACGTGCTGGCCGCGACCTTCGCGCAACTGCGCGTGGAACTGCAGGCGCCGGGCAAGCCGAGCACCAGCCCGGTGCAGGTGGCCGCCGCGCTGCCGCCGGTATCGACGCCGGGCTCGGCGCAGACGGTGACCGATCCAGATACCGGGCTCAACAAACGCATCGTCAAGGCCGTGAGCATCCGGCCCGACGGCACGCCTGACCTGACGGGCACTGAAGCGGTGGGCTATACCGAGAGCCCGCCGGCAGCCGATAACGCCTCGTCCTATCCGGCAGTGGATGCCGCGACGCGGATCGGCGCGGGCCAGCCGCCCTCGGCCGAACCGGCCCCGGCGCCGCGGGTGGCGGAAGTGCACCCGCCGGCCAAGGCCAGTGCGCCGGCCGACAAGACCGGCAGCAGCGGCGGCAATATCTATGTCGTGCTCGGCTCGGGCGTGAACGTCCACTCCAATTACGGCAAGGGCAACAAGATCCTGTTCGCCATCGCCGGCGGCGAAAAAGTCACCGTGCTCGACACCCAGCATGGCTGGATGAAGATCAGGGACGACCAGGGCCGCACCGGCTGGGTGTGGAATGACGGCCTGAAGAAGGGCTGAGCCTCAAGCGTTCGGGCAGCGACCGGGCGAAAGGTGCCCGGCCCCTTGCCTCGCCGCCATCGGCGGATTCAGATGGCCCATTGCGGCGAATCAGGCTCGGGCCATGGCCATCCTCGACATCAGCGACCTCAACGACGAGCAGCGGCGGCGGCTGATGCTGGCCGGCGCGGCAGCGGGCGGGACATTCGCGTTCCTGCTGATCGCCGGCGCATTGGCGGGATCGCAGGCGCTGATCGCCGATGGCCTCGATTTTGCGGCGCTGGCGGTGTCGACCGGCCTGGCGCTGATCCTGAAGGAGGCGCCAGCGGCGATGCGGGCCGGCGCCCGGCTGGTGATCACCGTGGTGCTCGGGCTGATCGGCCTGGCGGTGGCACTGGCGACGCTGCACGGCTTTGCGGCGCGGGTGACGCCGGAACCATCGCTGATGGGGGCCGCGGCGCTGGTGGCGCTGGCGGCAAATGGAACGACGCTTTATCTGCTGCGCGAGGAGCGCGAGGGAACCAGCGTATTGCGCGGCTTATGGTTTGCGGCGCGCACCGACCTGGTGGGGTCGGCGGCCGTGCTGATCGCGGCGGGTGTGGTGGCGCTGGTCGACAATGCGGTGCCGGACCTGACGGTCGCGGGCGTGATCGTGGTGCTGTTCTTCGTGACGCTGGTGCCGGAGCTCAGGGCTGCGATGGCGCAGTGGGAGAGCCAGCGGACGGGAATCGCGGCGCCGCCGGGTGATCCGAAGGCGCATTGATGCGCGTGCTGCTGGTGCTGTTGCTGCTCATGCCGTTGTCCGCGATGGCGGCCGGCTGGAGCCACTACAGCAATGCGCGCTTCGGCTACGCGATCGACGTGCCGCCGGGGTTCATCGGCCAGGGCGAGTCGGCGAACGGCGACGGGCAAGCGTTCAAGACGCCGACGGCGACGCTGAGCGTGTTCGGGCGGTATATTGTCGATGGCGGATTCGAGGACCAGGTACGGGCCGAGCAGGACTACGCCAAGCAGGATGGCTGGGCCATTACCTATGCGGTCTCGACGCCGCGCTATGCGAGCTTTTCGGGCGTTAAGGTCGGACGCATCAGCTACACCCGAATGATCCCGCTCTGCGGTGATGCGTTCGCCGAGTTCGACCTCGCCTATTCCAAGGCGGACATCCAGAAGTTCAATCCGAGCATCGACCAGCTGGTCGCGAGCCTCAAGCCGACCGACGGCAGCGCCGCCTGCCCGCGGAAGCAATAGCCGCTAGTGCGACAGCAGCAGCATCGAGCCGAGCGCAAGGATCAGGGCCGGCGGCATGACGAGCGCGCCGAGCTTGAGGAAGCGCAGGGCGCTGACGCCGATGCCTTCGCGGCGGAGCGCGATGAGCCAGAGGATGGTGGCGAGCGAGCCGGTGACCGAAAGGTTCGGACCGAGGTCGATACCGATCAGCAGGGCGTTCGTCACCGGCACCGGGACCTGCGCGGCGTGGCTGGTGGACGCCGCGACGAGGCCGAGCGGCAGGTTGTTGACGAGATTGGTGCCGACGCCAACCGCGAGGCCGACGATGGCGGCGGTCGAGGCAGCCGACTGGCCAGCGGCGGCGCGCAGCAGGTCGGTGAGCCTGGATAGAACGCCGGTCTGGTTCAAGGCCTCGACCAGGATGAAGAGCCCAGCGACGAGCGGCAGGACGCCCCACGAGACATGGCGCAGGGTGGGCCATGGCGACTGCCGCGAGCGGACGAGGACGATAGCGGCGACGATGGCGCCGGCGATGAAAGTGGGCAGCCCGAGCTGCCAGCCGAAGCTGGAGGCGACCAGCAGCACGATCGCGGTCGCGACGATGCCGGCGGCGACGAGCCTACCACCGGCGCTCAAGGGCTGCGGCTTGTCCGACTGATCGACAGGCCCGCCGAGGTCCTGGCGGTGGGCAAGGCGCAGGGCGACGAACGTCGCAACGATCGAAAGCGCCGAGGGCACGGCGAAGCGCAGCAGCCAGACCGGCAGCGCCGGCATGTGGTCGCCGTAGAGCACGAGGTTGGCCGGATTGGAGATGGGCAGCACGAAGCTCGCCGCATTGGCGATGAAGGCGCAGATGAAGAGATAGGGCAGCGGCTCGACCCGGGCGGTGCGCGTGGCGGCGGCAACGGCAGGGGTGAGGACGACGGCGGTGGCGTCGTTGGAGAGGAACACCGTGACCACGGTGCCGACGGCGTAGACGATGGCAAAGAGTCTGGCCCTGGAGCCGCCCGAGACCTGCACGGCGAGCCGCGCGAGATAGTCGAACAGGCCCTGGCCGCGCGCCACCTCGGACAGCAGCATCATGCCGATGAGGAAGAGATAGACGTCGGTGCCGCGCGCGGCGGCAGCAAGCGCGGCGTCGACGGGAACGGTCGTGAGAAGGACGACGAGGATCGCGCCGGCAACGGCCCAGACATATTCGGGCCAATGGAATGGGCGAACGATCACGCCGGCGACGGCCACGGCGACGACGACCCAGGTGAGGACGGTGAGAAACATTGCTGGCGGCTGCGGCGGGAGGCGAGTTCCGCAAAGGTGCGGGGCGCCTGCTTTTGTTCCATGGCGAGGCGGCGGGCAAGGGGGAACCCTTTCGGCTGCACCGTTCGCTGCAGAAGTTCCCGACAGCAGACGATTGACCACGACGGGGACAACGCGCGATAGATCGGGGGTCGGTTCCCACGCCGAAGAGGCGACGGGATCAAAAGGGAACACGGTGCGGCGTACCCAGCAGGGACCAAAACCGTGGCTGCCCCCGCAACTGTAAGCGGCGAGTGCCCCCAAATGCCACTGGCGACCCACAAAGCGCCGGGAAGGCGGGGAGTCACAAGGACCCGCGAGCCAGGAGACCTGCCGGCACGACGGGAGCGTTTCAGGAAAAGTGGGCACCACTCTTCCGCTGCGAAATGCGACCCACGCAGACGAGCTCAACGCTCATATTTCAACGTCCGCACGGAGGGTGTCGGCATGAACAAGATCCCGGTCACGGTGATCACCGGATTTCTGGGCGCGGGCAAGACGACGCTGGTCCGTCATCTGCTCGGCCACGCCAAGGGCAAGCGCATCGCGCTCATCATCAACGAGTTCGGCGATCTCGGCGTCGACAAGGAAGTACTCGCCGCGGTGGGGCACGAGACCTGCCGGGAAGAGGACATGATCGAGCTGAGCAATGGCTGCATCTGCTGCACGGTGGCCGAGGACTTCATCCCGACGATGGAGACGCTGCTCGGCCGCGACGAGAAGCCCGACCACATCGTCATCGAGACGTCGGGGCTGGCGCTGCCGCAGCCTTTGATCCGCGCCTTCAACTGGCCCGAGATCAAGTCGCAGGTGACGGTGGATGGCGTGGTGACGGTGGTGGATGCCGCGGCCTTGTCGGAAGGGCGATTTGCGGCGGATGAGCAGGCAGTGGCGCGGCAGCGGGCGAGCGACCAGATGCTGGACCATGCGACGCCGCTGGGCGAGCTGTTCAAGGACCAGCTGGTGGCGGCGGACCTGGTGGTGGTCAACAAGACCGACCTCGTGGACGAGGCGGCGCTGGGCGATGTCGAGGCGCGGCTCGGCGCCGAAATCCGGCCGGGTACCGGCGTGATCCGCGCCAGGAACGGGCATGTCGATATCGGCGCGCTGCTCGGCATGGGGCTGGCGAGCGAGGACCATCTCGAGGGGCGCGACAGCGCGCACGAGCTCGAGCATGGCGGCGCAGGCCACGAGCACGACGATTTCGACTCGTTCTCGGTGAAGCTCAACGGCGTGCAGAGCCGCGAGGAGCTGCTCAGGATCATCGAGGAGACGATCCGCGCGCACGACGTGCTGCGGCTCAAGGGCTGGGCGGCGCTGCCAGGCAGCGATGCACGGCTTGCGATCCAGGCGGTGGGGCCACGCGTCAATGCCTGGTTCGACCGGCCGTGGAAACCGGGCGAGCCACGCGAAACCGCACTGGTGGTGATCGGCGAGTCGCCACTCGACCATGACGGCATCCGCCAGAGCCTGATGCGGGCGAGCCGCATCGCGGCGTGATGCACCTGCTTTCGGCGCAGGCGGGGGCGCTGCAACAGGAGGGCGAGGCGATCGACCTCGGGCAGTCGCCCGGGTGGATCGTTTTTGCTTCGGCTGCCGATTCCGAGCTGGCGCTGCTGGCCGGGGCGGTGGACCGGGCCGGCATGAAGGACGTGCGGCTCGCCAATTTGCTGCGGCTGTCGCACAACCTCTCGGTCGACCTGTGGATCGAAAAGACGGTGCAGCATGCCGGCCTGGTGGTGGTGCGGCTGCTGGGCGGGCCGGCCTACTGGCCGTATGGCGTGGACCAAATGACGACGCTGGCGGCGGCCGGACGGTTCAGGCTGGCACTACTGCCGGGCGATGCGACACCGGACCCGATCCTGCAATCGCGTTCTACCGTTCCGGGGGAGGTGTGGACGCGGCTGCACTCGCTGTTCGTTGCGGGGGGGCCGGAGAATGCGGATGCGGTGCTGCAGCTTTTCCGGGATATGGCGCCCTCCCTCCCAACCTCCCTCGCGAGGGGGGAGGTGCGGTCCGGTGCAAGCGGCGAAATCAGGCCATTTCCGCGCTTCGGCTATTGGACGCCGGCGGGTGGAGTCGCGTTCGAGATGCCGGTAAGCGAACGGCCGGCGGTACCGCTGTTGTTCTATCGGGCGGCGCTGGAGGGCGCGGGAACGGCGACGCTCGAGGCGCTGTACAATGAGGTCGAACGGCAGGGGCTGGCGCCGGCGCCGCTGATGATCTCGACGCTCAAGGAAGCGGCGTGCGTGCGCTTCGTGCAGGCGGCCTTTGCGGCGCACCGGCCGCAGGCGATCCTCAACCTCACGGGGTTCGCGCTCGGGCTCGACGGGCTCGAGGACAAGCTCAACCCCTTCGCCGGCGTCGACGCGCCGGTGATCCAACTGGTGCAAGGCGGCCGGCCGGAGGCGCAGTGGGCGGCCGACGTGCAGGGGCTGACGGCCAAGGACCTGGCGATGCAGATCGTGCTGCCCGAGCTCGACGGCCGGATCGGCGGGATCATCGTCGGGCACAAGGCCGACGCGGTGTGGCACACGGCGACGGAGTGTCCGCTGTCGGCCTACGCGCCGGATGCCGACGGCATCGCGCGAGCGGTGCGCCTGGCGAAAAACTTCGTGCGGCTGCGCGCGACGCCGCGGACGGAGCGGAAGGTGGGGATCGTGCTCGCGAACTATCCGATCCGCGACGGACGGCTGGCGAACGGCGTGGGGTATGACGCGCCGGCGAGCACGGTGGAGATTTTGCGGGTGATGGCGGAGGCAGGGTATGGGCTTACCTCGCCCCACCTCCCGTCCTCGCCCGCAAGGGGGGAGGTGCCGCGCAGCGGCAACGGCCTGATCGAGCTTTTGCAGTCGGGCCCGACGAACGCGCATCCGGAACGTGGGGAGGGCGTGTCGTTCCCGGTCGCGAGGTACCGCGAGCTGTTTGGAGCGCTGCCGGAGACGGTGCGGGCGGCGGTTACGGCACGGTGGGGCGAACCGGAACACGATCCGTTCTTTCGTGGAGCGGCGTTTCATCTGCCGGTGGTGAGGTTCGGCAATGTGGCAATCGTGCTGCAGCCGGCGCGGGGGTATGACCGGGACGAGACGGCGGCGTATCACGATCCGGACCTGGTGCCGCCGCATGCGTATCTCGCGGCGTATCTGTGGCTCAGGCACGCGTTCGGCGCGCAGGCGCTGGTCCACAACGGCAAGCATGGCTCGATGGAGTGGCTGCCGGGCAAAGCGGTGGCGCTCGATGCGGCCAGCTATCCGGCCTTGCTGTGGGGCGAACTGCCGCATCTTTATCCGTTCATCGTCAACGACCCCGGCGAGGGGACGCAGGCGAAGCGGCGGGCGGGCGCGGCGATCATCGACCATCTGGTGCCGCCGCTGACGCGGGCCGAAACGTACGGGCCGCTGAAGGACCTCGAGGCGCTGCTCGACGAATACTATGCGGCGAGCGGCATGGACCGGCGGCGGCTGCGCGACCTCAGGCGGCGCATCCTCGATTTCACCCGTGACGCGCGGCTCGACCGCGACATCGCGCTGCCGGACGACGAGACGGAGGCGCTGAAGCGGATCGACACATTTCTCTGCGACCTCAAGGAAGCGCAGATCCGCGATGGGCTGCACGTGTTCGGGCAATCGCCGACGGGACGGCTGGAGCGCGATTTGCTGGCGGCGCTGGCGCGGGTGCCGCGGGGCGAGCGGGCGGAGGACCAGTCGCTGATGCGGGCGCTGGCGGACGACCTGAAGCTGGGGTTCGACCCGCTGACGGCGGGCCTGGGGGATGAGTGGAAGGGACCGGAGATCGAGATTGTGGCGCCGCCCTCCCCGCCCCTCCCCGCGAGGGGAAGGGTGGTCGCGCGCACAGTGGGTGATGTCGTTGAGTCTCTGGAGATGATCGCCGCGGAACTGATCGATGGTGCCTCCCCTGCGCCGGGTTCCGCTTCGGCGGCGGTGATGGCCGAGGTCGAGGCGGTGATGCGGCCGCGGCTCGGGGCCTCGGGACCGGCGGAGGTGCAGGCGCTGCTCGATGGGCTCGACGGCAAGTTCATCGTGCCGGGGCCGAGCGGGGCGCCATCGCGCGGGCGGCTCGACGTGCTGCCGACGGGACGCAATTTCTATTCGGTCGACAATCGCGCGGTGCCGACGCCGACGGCCTGGGAGCTGGGACGAAAGTCGGCGGAGGCGCTGCTGATGCGGCACTTCCAGGACCATGGCGTGTACCTCAGGTCGCTGGCGCTCAGCGTCTGGGGCACGTCGAACATGCGGACCGGCGGCGACGACATCGCGCAGGCCCTGGCGTTGATCGGGGCGCGGCCGGTGTGGGACCCATCGTCGCTGAGGCTTTCGGGCTACGAGATCATTCCGCTCGCCAAACTCGGGCGGCCGCGGGTGGACGTGACGCTGCGCATCTCCGGATTGTTCCGCGACGCGTTCCCGCAGCAGATCGCGCTGTTCGACCGCGCCGTGCGGGCCATCGGGGCGCTTGACGAGCCGGCGGACCAGAACCCGGTTTCTGCGCAGATGCGCAACGATGCGATTGCACTGATGAAGGCCGGAACCGATGAGGCCGAGGCAGCGATGAAGGCCGGGCATCGGGTGTTCGGCAGCAAGCCGGGGGCATATGGCGCAGGGCTGCAGGCGCTGATCGATTCGGGCCGATGGCAGAGCAAGGCCGATCTCGGCCGCGCCTTCCTCAACTGGGGGCAATACGCCTACGGCGCGCATGCAGCAGGCACGCCGGAGCTCGAGCGGTTCGCGGCGCGGCTCGGCAACATCGAGGCGGTGGTGCACAACCAGGACAACCGCGAGCACGACCTGCTCGACAGCGACGACTACTACCAGTTCGAGGGCGGGCTGGTGGCGACGGCGGAGCATCTGACGGGGCATCGCCCCCTCGCTTATCACAACGACCATTCGCGGCCGGAGCGGCCGGTGGCCCGGACGCTCGAGGAAGAGATTTCGCGCGTGATGCGGAGCCGCGTGGTGAACCCGAAATGGATCGATGGGGTGAAGCGGCACGGCTACAAGGGCGCGTTCGAGATCATCGCGACCGTCGACTACATGTTCGCCTTCGCGGCGACGACGGGCGCGGTGAAGACGCACCATTTCGACCTCGCCTTCGAGGCCTTCGTCGAAGACGAGGCGACGCGCGCGTTCATCCGCGAGAACAACCGGTTCGGCTATGACGAGCTGATTGCGAAATTCAACGAGGCGCGGGCGCGGGGGTATTGGACGCCGCGGAGCAATTCGGCAGCGGAGTACCTGGCCACCCCTCACCCGGCGCGACGCGCCACCGTCACCCCAGAGGGGCCAAGGGAACAGACTGAGAGATCGGAAAAGCGATGAGCGACAGGCAGCCCAAGAAGACCGACGGCATGAGCGAGGCGGAGCGCGACGCGTATCACGCCGAAAAGATGCGCAAGAAGAAGGACGCGCGGACGCGCATGCTTGCGACCAAGACCGAGGAGCGCGGGCTGTTGATCGTCCATACCGGCAAGGGCAAGGGCAAATCGACGGCGGCGTTCGGCATGGTATTCCGGGCCATCGGGCATGGCTTCAAGGTGGGTGTCGTGCAGTTCGTGAAAGGTGCGTGGGGTACGGGCGAGCGCGACATCCTCGAAAACTATCCGGAGCTGGTGACGATCAAGGCGATGGGCGAAGGCTTCACCTGGGACACGCAGGACCGGCAGCGCGATATCGCGGCGGCCAGGGCGGCGTGGGAGATGGCCAAGGAGATGATCGCCGACCCAAGCTACAAGATGGTGTTGCTCGACGAGCTCAACATCGTCCTGCGCTACGAGTACCTGCCGATCGGCGAGGTCATCGAAGTGCTCAGGAACAAGCCGCGCGATTTGCATGTGATCGTGACCGGGCGCAACGCCAAGGACGAGCTGATCGAGATCGCCGACCTCGTAACCGAGATGACCGAGATCAAGCACCCGTTCCGCTCCGGCGTGAAGGCGCAGGCCGGGATCGAGTTTTAGCGGACGGGGCGTCGCACCAGGAAGCTCAGGCCGTAAGAGGCGCCGCCCAGCGCGGTGATCCAGAAGCTGGTGGGCCAGTCGGTGGCGTAGGCGAGCAGCAGGCTCAGCCAGGCGATGCCGACGGCGATGCCGATCGAGAGCGTGAAGCCGGTGGCGAAGCGGCGCGTGACGCGGAGCGCGGTGGCGGCCGGCGCGACCATCAGCGCGAAGACCAGCAGCACGCCGACGATCTGGATGGCCTGCGCGGTGGCGAGCGCCACGATCAGCATGAAGGCGGCCGTCAGGAGGCCGGTGGGAACGCCGCGCGCTTCGGCGAGCTCGGGCTGGAGGCTCGCGAACAGCAGCGGGCGGCTGACGATGCCGAGACCGACGAGCGTCACGACGGCGAGGCCAAACAGCACCCAGACGGTCGCGTGGTTGATACCGAGGACATTGCCGAACAGCAGGTTCGTCGCCATGCCCGCATAGGCCGTATAGAAGTGCAGGAACAACAGGCCGAGGCCGAGCGACAGCGTCAGGACCAGGCCGATGGCGACGTCGCGGTGCGCCTTGTCGCCGATGAGGCTGATGCCGAGGCCGGCGGCGAGGGTGAAGACGGTCAGGCCGAGGAAGGGCGAGACGCCGATCAGCACCGCGCCAGTCGCGCCGGGGAAGCCGACATGCGCCAGCGCATGGCCGGCGAAGGTTTCGCCGCGCAGCACGAGGAAGTAGCCGATGCTGCCCGAAACGATCGCGACGATGGTCGCCGCGGCGAAGGCGTTGCGCATGAATTCGTAGTCGAACAGGCTCAGCACCGCTCAGTCCTCGTGCGCATGGTCATGGTGGTCGTCATCGTGGTCGTGGTGGTGATGGCCGCCCTCACCGTCTAACGCGCTGCCGTCTTCGGCGATGACGAAGATGCGGCCGCCGGTGCGGATGACGCGGACTTCCGTGTGGTAGAGGGCCGAGAGCACGTGCTCATCGATCACCTCGTCGATGGTGCCGATGGCGGCGTGCCCATTGCCGAGGTAGAGGACGCGATCGACGGCCCGGAGCAGTGGATTGATCTCGTGCGCGGTGAACAGCACGGCAATGCCGCGCTCGCGCGAGATGGCGCGGACCAGCTCGACGATGGAGCGCTGATACGCCGGATCGAGGCTGATCAGCGGCTCGTCGAGCAGCAGCAGCTTCGGCGCGCCGACGAGGGCCTGGGCGATGAACAGGCGCTGGCGCTCGCCTCCCGAGAGCTCGGCGATGGGCCGACGTGCGAGACCGGAGGCCCCCACACGGTCGAGCGCCGCATCGACTGCCTTGCGATTGGCCGTCGTCGACCACGGGAAACCCCAGCGCTCGCCGCCATAGGCGCTGACCAGCAGCTCGGAGCCCATGATGCCGGAGTGCTGCGGCGTGCGGCGGGACTGCGGGACATAGCCGATCGCGGCGTTGCCACGGCGGGGCGGCTGGCCGAGCACATCGATGGTGCCGGAGGCGACCGGCAGCAGGCCGAGGATGGCCCGCATCATGGTGGTCTTGCCGGCGCCGTTCGGGCCCATGACGCCGACGAACTCGCCGGGCTCGACGGCGAAGGAGACGCCGGAGAGGATCGGGCGCTTGCCGAGCTCGACGGTGACGTCGTTGAAGGCGATGGCGCTCAATGGTGGCTCGCGAGAGAGGCGGCGACCGCCGCGATCTGGCTCGAGAACCAGCTCTCGATGGTCTCGCCGGCGGGCTCGAGCTCGGTCACACCGATCACCGGTATATGGCCGGCCTTGGCGAGATCGAGCAGGCGGGTCGTCGTGTCGTCGGTGACCTGGCTATTGTAGAACAGGATTTTGACAGTGCCATCCTTGAGCGAATCCTCAAATCCGGCAACGTCGCGGGGGCTTGGCTCGGTCTCATTCATGACGGCGAACTGGAACGGTACGTTGAGGATCCTGAGGCCCATCGCGTCGGCCATGTAGCCGAAAACCGGCTCGGTAGCGGTGACGGAGATGCCTGCGTAGCTCGCCTTCACCGCGCCGATACCCTCGATGGCATGGGCAAAGGCAGCGTCGAATCTGTCGAGATTGGCTTGGTAATCGGCGGCATCGGCGGGGTCGCGCTTTTCCAACTCGGCGGCGAGCGCCGCGGCGACCGCGGGGAAGGTTTTGGGATCGTACCAGAGATGCGGATTGTCGCCGCTCCTGTGGCCGGTCAGATCGGCCGCGACGATGGCGGTGCGGTCACCGGTCGCGGCGGTCGACAGGAGCTTGTCCATCCACGGATCGTAGTCGGCGCCGTTGTAGAGGACGATCTGCGCGTCGGCGAGCAGACGGGCGGTGGAGGGCGTCGACTCGAAGAGATGCGGGTCATCGTCGGGCCTGGCGAGGATGCTGGTCACCTGCACGTGGCTGCCGCCGATCTGGGTCGCAAGATCGCCGTAGAAGTTCTCGGCCGCAACGATGCCGATAGGGCCGGCAGCCAGGGCCGGGACGACGAAACCGGCGAAAAGCGCCAGGGCGACGGGGGTAAGGATGAGGCGAGGCATCGATTTTCTTGTGGCTGGCCAATCAACTGACCGCATGTTATAACATTACGTACGAGGAGACGGCAGACGTGTCAAGCGGGCGTGTTGCCCTGCCGGTGGCTTGTGTGACGGAGACGGACTAGATTTCGGGTAATGACAGACTCGCATTCGCATCACGGACACGACCATGTCTGGGCCGACGATTTGACCCGCAACCAGGAGCTGGTGCTAGGGACGCTGGCCCACGCGGCGGGGCCGCTGTCGGCATACGATATCCTCGACCAGTTGCGCGGAGATGGCCTGCGGGCACCGCTGCAGGTCTACCGGGCGCTCGACAAGCTGACGGAGCGCGGGCTGGCGCACCGGCTGGAATCGCTCAATGCCTTCGTCTGCTGCGCCGATGCGCATTGCCACGAGGCGGGGACGATTGCGTTCGCCATCTGCGAGCGCTGCGGGCACGTCGAGGAGTTCGCCGAGCCGACGCTGGAGGGGCAGCTCAAGCGCTGGAGCAAGGCCTCAGGCTTCCGGCCGAGCCGGATGACGCTCGAGCTGCGTGGCCTGTGCAAGGCGTGCGCCGGCGACGCTTAGAGTCTCGTTCTTATCAACCGGCCTTGCGGGGCTTGGCGGGGGCCAGGATCAACTGAGTGAGCGCGCCGATCGGCATCGGCGCGGCGAGCAGGCTGCCTTGAAATTCACGGCAGCCGAGCTTGAGCAGGCGAGCCGCCTGCTCCTTGCGTTCGAGCCCGGGAATGGTCACGGGCAGGCCTGATGCACGAGCCGCCTCGATGGCGGCAGCGAGGAACGACTGCCGGGCCGGGCCCTGGGCATCATCGCTGGTGAGCGCGGTCGACAGGCGAACGCGGTCGGCGAGCCTGGCGTCGAGGTAGGCGACGCTGGTGTCGTTGAGCACGAAGTCGTCGAGCGTGATGGCAACCCCGCTCTGGCGCAGGCGGGCGAGCGCCGGGCGGAGCTGTTCCAGCGGCGGCAGCAGGCTGGTACTGACGCTGAGCTGCAGACGGCGGGCCGGGAAGTTGGTGGCGCCGAGCGTGCCGACAACCTTTTCTGCGTAAACCTCGGTCAGCAACTGCGTCGGGGTGGCGGCGATGTTCATGGTAACGCCGAGCAGCGGGGCGATCTCGCCGGCCGCGTGGCGGATCGCAATGGGGCCGACGCGATCGAAGAGCTTGGCGCGATCAGCGGGGCTCAGGGTCTCCTGCAGCAGTTGCGAGCGGTCCGGCTTGTTCCAGCGCAGCAGGGCCTCGACGCCGATCAGGCTTTCGGAGCGCAGGTCGAAGATCGGCTGATATTCGATGACGAAGTCGCCGGCGGAAACGCCCGCCAGCGCGGAATTGGGATCGGCATCCTCACCGGCCACGTCTTCGCCCGACGCCTCGTCTCGCTTGGCGGCGGGCGCGGGCTTGGGCGCAACGGCCGCGATCACCGTTTCGATGGCCGCCTGGTGCGACTCGGTGATGGCGCGGACACGACGCAGCATGGCGCGGCGGAGCGCCCCGAGGCCGACGACCAGCAGCATGCCGATGGCAAAGAAGATGACCGTTGCAATCAGCACCATGTGATTGAGGGCGCTGTCGCCGGGCCGATCGGGAAACCAGGCGACGGTCCCGACGATATGGTTGTCGGCATCGACGAGGCCGATCGACGAAGCGTCGGGATCTGGATCCTTGGTGAGAACGGCGAGCGGCGTCTGATAGCGCACCGCGATGTCCTGCAGCAGCGTTGCCGTCATGTGCTTGGCGATCCACAGGACGCGGCGGGTCTGCCGCGGCACCGCGGCCTGGGCGGGTGCGGTCTGGTGGATGCTGATGGCGGCGAGGCCGACGGTGCCGTCAGGATCGGCCGAAAACAGGCTGACGGTCGTCGCGTCGGTGGTGGCGGCGATGCCCTGATCGAGCTTGCGCAGCATGGTCGCGGCGGCCGGGTAGCGGGAGACGATGTTGCCCTTGAGCGGCCCGGCACCGTTTTCGCCGAAGACGATGGCGCCGGACTGATCGGTCACGAAGACATTGTCATAGGTCTGGCCGAGGCGGGCCGTGGCCCCCCAGGTGGCATCCATCCAGGCGGGATCGGGGGTGACAACGACGTTGAGGTAGGCCTCGTCCCAGGTACCATTGTCGGAGACCGTGCCGGCCAGATCGTTGAGGAAGGAATCGAGGGCCGCGTGCATCGAGGTGATGCCGCGCTGATCCGCGGTACGATCCATTTCGCTGGCCATGCCGGCGAGAGCCATGATCACCAGGCCGGCGCTCACGACGTAAAGGAGAAAGGCCGGCAGCCCGATGAAAAGCGCAAATGTGCGCAGCGGCCGCTTGCCGAAGGGCGCGATCTCGATTGCCGGAATGGGCACGGCAAGCTCGGCTGACGGCGATGTTTCCGGGGCCTTGGCCAAGGCGCTCGGCGCTCCCTCTCGTTTTGTGACGAAAAGGTAACCACGCGAACTTAATTTCCGCCTAAGGCCGAAGCGTGCAGTGAAATCAGGCGCTTGCCGCCGCCGCGCGCTTGGCGAGACGCGCCCTGATGTGCTCGACATCGGCGCGCGGCGTCGCCGCGAAGAGCTGGCGCGTATAGGGGTGCTGCGGGTTGGCAAACAGCGCGTCGCGAGTCCCCTGCTCGACCACGTCGCCCAGATACATGACCATCACGTCGTCGGCGATGTAGCGCACGACCGACAGGTCGTGGCTGATGAAGACATAGGTGAGCTGGAACTCGTCCTGCAGATCGGCAAGGAGATTGAGGATCTGCGCCTGCACCGAGAGATCGAGCGCCGACACCGGCTCGTCGAGGACCAGCAGCGACGGATTGAGCATCAGCGCGCGCGCGATGGCGATACGCTGGCGTTGGCCGCCCGAGAACATGTGCGGATAGCGGTTGAAATGCTCGGGGCCGAGGCCGACCTTGCGCAGCATCTGCTGGGCGCGCTCGTCACGCTCAGCAGCCGACATCCGCGTGTTGATGGCGAGCGGTTCGCCGAGCACGTCGCCGATCTTCTGGCGCGGATTGAGCGAGCCGTAAGGGTTCTGGAAGACCATCTGCACCTTGCGGCGCAATTCGCGGCTGACGCCGGTCCTGGCGATATCGACCTGCTCGCCGGCGATGAAAAGCTCGCCGGAGGTGGGCGCGTCGATCAGCGTCAGGATGCGGGCAAGGGTGGACTTGCCGGAGCCCGACTCGCCGACAATGGCAAGGGTCTTGCCCTTCTCGACCTTGAGCGAGGCATCCTTGACGGCATGGACGATGCCCGACCTGGAGAAGGCGCCGCCGCGCACATGGTAGTCGCGGACGATGTGCCGGGTTTCAAGAACCGTCTCCGTCATACGGCGGACTCGCGGAAATCGGAGATGGTGGGCAGGCGGTCGCCGGTGGCATTTTCGGGCAACGCCGAGAGCAGCGCGCGGGTGTAGGCGGATTTGGGCGCCTCGAAGAGAGTCAGCACGTCCGACTCTTCCATCTTGTGGCCGCGATATTGAACAATGACGCGGTCGGCCGTTTCAGCGACAACGCCGATATTGTGGGTGATCATGATCAGCGCCATGCCGGTCTTTTCCTGGAGGCCGACCAGCAGGTCGAGGATCTGCTTCTGGATGGTCACGTCGAGCGCCGTCGTCGGCTCGTCGGCGATCAAGAGCTTGGGGTTGCAGGCAATGGCCATCGCAATCATGACGCGCTGGCACTGGCCGCCCGACATCTGATGCGGGAAGGCATTGAGACGCTGCGCGGCGTCGCCGATGCCCACCTGGTGCAGGAGCTCGATGGCGCGGATGCGGCGCGCCTTGCGGTCGAGGCCGAGATGGAAGCGCAGCACCTCTTCGAGCTGGAAGCCGATGGTGAAGCAGGGGTTCAGCGATGCCACCGGCTCCTGGAAGATCATCGCGATATCGCGGCCGACGATCTTGCGCTTTTCGGCGCGCGGCATGGCCAGCATGTCCTTGCCGTCGAATTCCAGCTTGTCGGCAGTGACGGTGGCCGTCGCCGGCAACAGGCCCATCACAGCCAGCATCTCGACCGACTTGCCCGATCCGGATTCGCCGACGATGGCGAGGACTTCGCGCGGATCGATGCTCAGATCGATACCCTCGACGGCGTGGAACAAGCCGACGGACGTATCGAAGGAGACCGTGAGATTGCGGATTTCGAGGAGCGACAAAACAATCAGCTCCGCTTGAGCTTGGGATCGAGGGCATCGCGGAGCCCGTCGCCGATCAGATTGATGGCCAGCACCGTGACGAGGATGCACAGACCGGGGAAGGTCACGACCCACGGCGCGCGCAGGATGTACTGGCGGGCATCGGCGAGCATGGTGCCCCATTCGGGCGTGGGCGGTTGCGCACCCATGCCGAGGAAGCCAAGCGCCGCCGCCTCCAGAATGGCGTTCGAGAAGCTAAGCGTCGCCTGCACGATCAGCGGCGCGAGGCAATTGGGAAGGATCGTCAGCAGCATCAGCCGGATGGCGCCGGCACCGGCGAGCCGGGCGGAGACGACGTATTCGCGATTCTTCTCGGCCATGACCGAGGCGCGCGTCAGGCGGGCGAAGTGCGGCTGCAGCACGATGGCGATGGCGATCATCGCATTGACGAGGCCGGGCCCGAGGATGGCAACCAGCACCAGCGCCAGGAGCAGCGACGGGAAGGCCAGGATCACGTCCATGATGCGCATGATCACGACATCGACCCAGCCACGGAAGTAGCCGGCAAGCAGGCCGAGGATGACGCCCGAGAACAGCGCGCCGGTCACCACGATCAGGCCGATCAGCAGCGAGAAGCGCGAGCCGAAAATGAGGCGCGAAAGCATGTCGCGGCCGAGCGGATCGGTGCCGAGGACGAACTGCCAGGTGCCGCCCTGCCAGACCGGGGGCGCGAGCAGGAAATCGCGGAACTGGTTGTCCGGATCGTGCGGGGCGACGAACGGCGCGAAGATGGCGATGAGGATCAGCAAAGCGAAGACGACCAGGCCGATCAGGGCGCCGAGATTCTTGGAGAAATAGCCCCAGAACTCGCTGAGGGCGGCGAAGCGGCGGGTGCTGACGATCGGGGCGATCTCGGTCGAGGTCGCGACCTCGGGCGTCGCCGTCTCGGTCGGGGCTTCGGTGGAGGCGGAGTCAGCCATCACTGCACCCGGATGCGCGGATTGATGAAAGCGTAGAGCAGGTCGACGATCAGGTTCACGACCATCACGACGATGGCAATCATCAACAGCCCGCCCTGGACGACGGTGTAGTCGCGGTGCCCGATGGCATCGATCATCCACTTACCGATTCCGGGCCAGGAAAAGATGGTTTCGGTGAGCACCGCACCGGCCAGCAGCGTGCCGACCTGCAGGCCGATAGTGGTGACGACCGGGATCAGTGCATTGCGGAAGGCATGGATCGCGGTAACGCGGGCTTCGCGCAGGCCCTTGGCGCGGGCGGTGCGGACATAGTCTTCGTTGAGCACCTCGAGCATGGCCGAGCGGGTCTGACGCGCGATGACGGCGAGCGGAATGGTGCTCAGCACGACGGAGGGGAGCACCAGGTGCTGGACGGCCGACTGGAACGCGCCCTTCTGACCGCTCAGAAGGCTGTCAATGAGCATGAAGCCGGTCACCGGCTTGAAATAGATCGCGAGGTCCATGCGGCCCTGCACGGGGAACCAATGCAGGCCGGCAGCGAAAACGATGATGAGCAGCAGACCCCACCAGAAGATCGGCATCGAGTAGCCGACCAGCGCGCCTCCCATGGTGAGCTGGTCGACCCAGGTGTCGCGGCGCGCTGCCGCGAGCATGCCGAGCGTGACGCCCAGCACGATGGCGATGACCATGGCACAGATCGACAGCTCGATCGTCGCCGGAAACAGCTGCAGGAATTGCTGCATGACCGGATGATGGTTGCTGAGCGAAATGCCCAGGTCGCCATTCAGCGCACGCCAGAGGTATTCAAAATATTGCTGCCAGATCGGACGATCGAGACCGAACTGATGCAGCAGCTCGTCGTGCCGTTGCACCGACATCGAGTGCTCACCGGACAGCACGTCGACAGGATCACCGGGCAGCAGCCGGATGAATCCGAACGAGAGAATGGAAATCCCGATGAAGGTCGGGATCACCAAGACCAGTCGATTGAGGATAAAACGCAGCATGGAAAAGGGGCGGGAGCCAAAGGGCCCCCGCCCGCAAAGTCCTTATTGGGCGATATCGACGGTCTCGAAGTGGTGGAGACCAAACGGATCGATCGTGTACCCGGTGACCTTCTTGGACATCGGCATGGTGACGACCGAGTGCGCGATCAGAACCGCCGGATCGTCGTCATTCATGATGACCTGCGCCTTTTCATAGAGCGCCGCACGCTTGGCCTGATCGGTTTCTTCCGCCGCCTGCTTGAGCAGCGCGTCGAAATCCTTGTTGCACCACTCGGAGCGGTTGCCACCGCCGACCGCGGCACAGCCGAAGTTGTTGGTGAAGAAGTTGTCCGGGTCGCCATTGTCGCCCGTCCAGCCGATCATCACGGCACCGTCGCGATCGGTGGGCTTGCTGGAGTTCAGATACTCCGCCCAGTCGACCGTATAGATGTTCGCGGTCACGCCGACCTTGGCCCAGTCGGCCTGGATCATCTGTGCGGTGGTCTTGCCGTCCGGCATGTACGGACGGCTGACGGGCATCGCCCAGAGCTTGACGGTCAGGTTCTTGACGCCGGCCTTGGCCAGCAGGGCCTTGGCCTTGGCGGGATCATAGGAGTAGCCCTTCACGGACTTGTTGAAGCCCCACATGCTCGGCGGCAGCAGCGTGGTCGCCGGTGCGCCCTGGCCCTGGTAGACGGCCTTGACGATGGCTTCCTTGTCGATGGCGTAGTCGAGCGCCTTGCGGACGTCGGCATTGTCGAACGGCTTCTGCTGGACATTGTAGGACAGCCAGCCGGCATTGAGGCCGCTTTCCTGGATGGCCGTCAGGTCCTTGTTGGCCTTGATCGAGGCGACGTCGGCCGGGTTCGGGTACGCCATGACCTGGCAGTCGCCGGCCAGCAGCGCCTGCAGGCGCGCAGTAGCGTCGGTGTTGATCGAGAACACGAGGTTGTCGATCTTGACCTTGCCGTTCCACCAATCCGGATTGGCCTTGTAGCGGACGTTGGAGTCCTTGGTGTAGTCGACGAAAATGAACGGGCCGGTGCCGACCGGCTTGTCGTTCATCTGGGCGGAATTGTTGGCCGCCGCGAGCTTATCGGCGTATTCCTTCGAGACGATCTCGGCGAAGGGCATGGCCATGTCGGCGATGAACGGCGAGTTCGGCGTCTTGAGGGTGATCTCGACGGTCATGTCGTCGACCTTCTTCACGCCGGCGATCAGGTCGGGCAGCCCCATGTCGTTGAAATAGGCGTAGGTCTGGGTCGAGTCGTAGGGCTTGCCGTCGAGCTGGCGCTGGAACGAATAGACGACGTCATCGGCGTTGAAATCGCGGGTCGGGGTGAACCAGTCGGTGGTCTGCCACTTGACGCCCTTCCGCAGATGGAAGGTGTAGGTGAGGCCATCCTTGGAGATGTCCCACTTCTCGGCGAGCGCGGGCTGGACCTCGGTGGTGCCCAGCTTGAACTTCACCAGGCCCTCATAGGCGGCGAGTTGAACATCCTGGGTCGTGCCGTCTTCGTAGAAGCCCGGATCGAAACCGCCGGGCGAACCTTCCGAGCAATAGACGAGCGTTTTGTCCGCCAGCGCGCTGCCGGTCATCAACGCGACGGCCGCTGCTGCGGTCAGCAGGGTGTGCATCAATTTCATAGTGGATGTCTCCCGAAGAATTTTACGCTCCGGGCATTTTTCCACCCCGAGCCTAACGGGCAACAAAGCGTTTTTCCCACTGTCACGCAACGGGAATATTCATCTAGTGGCCTGCACTTCAAGGCGATTTTACCAATGCCGCGGGCTAAAGCTCTGTTCCGTTTGACCAAAAGGTCAATTTGCTGACCAAGAGGACGTGAATGACGGTGCGCGTTGCAATGTTTACGCTGCTCGTCGACGACTATGAGCGCGGGATTGCGTTCTATCGCGACGCGCTCGGGCTGCGGCTCATCGAGGACACGCCGATGGGCGGGGGCAAGCGCTGGGTGGTGCTCGAAGGCGCCGGCGGCAGCCGGATGCTGCTGGCGCAGGCCGTTGGCCCGGAGCAGAGCGCGGCGGTCGGCCGGCAGACCGGCGGGCGCGTCGGGTTCTTCCTCGAGACCGTCGATTTCGCGCGCGACCACGCGGCGTTGCTTGGGCATGGCGTCACGTTTCTCGAAGCGCCGCGGCACGAGCCGTATGGCACGGTGGCGGTGTTCGAGGATCCGTTCGGCAACAAATGGGATATGATCGAACCCAAGCGCTGAGCCGTGCTGGCTCGGCCACCCCTTCCCTGCTTTTCCACGCCGGAGTTTCAGATGAGCCTGCGCCGACTTGGCCGCACCGACCTTTCGATCGAACCCCTGATCCTGGGCGGCAATGTCTTCGGCTGGACACTCGACGAGGCGGCCGGCTTCCGGGTGCTCGACGCCTATGCCGACGCCGGGTTCACGGCGATCGACACGTCGGACTCCTACGGCAAGGGCAAGTCGGAAACGATCATCGGCAACTGGATGAAGGCGCGCGGCAAGCGCGGCAGGATGCTGGTCTTCACCAAGGTCGGCTCGGACATGGGCCAGGGCCATCGCGACCTCAGCGCGAAATGGATCGAGAGCGAGGTCGAGCAGTCGCTGAAACGGCTGCAGACCGACGTCATCGACCTCTACCAGAGCCACTGGCCTGACCCGCAGACGCCGCAGGAGGAGACGCTGAGCGCCTTCGACCGGCTGGTGAAGGCGGGCAAGGTGCGCTGGATCGGCAGCTCGAACCAGGACGGCAGGCTGCTGAGCGAAGCGCTCGAGATCTCGAAGGACAAGGGGCTGGCGCGCTACCAGACGGTGCAGAACGAGTTCAACCTCTACGACCGCTCGAGCTTTGCGGGCGAGGTGCAGGAGATCTGCGTGCGCGAGGACGTGTCGGGGATCGGCTATTCCAGCCTCGCGCGTGGCTTCCTCGCCGGCAAATACCGGAGCGCGGCGGATGCGGACAAGAGCCCGCGCGGCAAAAGCGCGGTCGACAAGTACCTCAACCCGAAGGGCGAGCGCATCCTCAAGACGCTCGACGCGGTCGCGAAGCGGCGGAACACCACGCCGGCAGCGGTGACGATCGCCTGGATCGGGGCGCAGCCGGGCGTGGGTGCGCCGATCGCTTCGGCGACGTCGATCGAGCAGCTCGAGAGCCTGACCGAGGGCGCACGGCTCACGCTCGATGCGGACGATCTGCGCGAGCTGACCGACGCCGGCAGATGAGAGCGGCAGCCGGAGCCGCCGCATTGCTGCTGTTCGCTCCTGCGGCGCTGGCGCAGGAGGTCGGCTGGCACTACTCGCCGCTCAATGGCGAAGGCGACCGGGCGACGCTCGGCTGTGCTTATGGCTCGACGGCGGCGAACTTCACCTGCCTGGCGGTGCGCTGCGAGGACGATTTCAGCGTCGGCCTCTACATCCACACGAGCCGGCCGGGCGGCGACGCGGGACGGTGGCGGCTGACGGTCGACGAGGAGCAGCTCGACCTCACGGCCGTGGACGCCTCGCCCTACCATGCGCGGGTCACCGGCGGCGCGGCGGCGGGGATCGACCGCATCCGCAACGGCGCGGTGGCGTACTTGCACCCGCTCGACGGCGCGCCGGTGCCGAGCGAAGCCATTCCGCTCACCGGCTCGTTCGCCGCGATCGGTGGAGCGCTGTATTACTGTGCGCCGCGGGTTCCTCCGCCCCCGGCGTCGTCGTCCGCATCGTCGAGCGGCCGCTAGCCGGTGATCGTGCCGAACAGCGCACCGACGGCGTAGGTGACGGCGAGCGCAAGGGCACCCCAGAAGGCGACACGGGCGGCGCCCTTCCACAGCGAGGCGCCCCCGGTCTGCGCGCCGAGCGCGCCGAGGACGATCAATATCAGCAGCGAGACGCCGGCGACGGTCCAGACCGTGGTCCAGCCGGAGGTCAGCCAGGCGGCGATCTGCGGCAGCGCGGCACCGGCGGTGAAGGTGACGGCGGAGGTCCACGCCGCCTGCAACGGATTGGAGGCGCTGACCTCGGTGATGCCGAGCTCCTCGCGCGCGTGGGCGCCGAGCGCGTCCTTTTCCATCAACTGGCGGGCGACCTGGTGCGCAAGCTGCGGGTCGAGGCCGCGGCGCTCGTAGATGGTCGTAAGCTCCTCGAGCTCGTCGTCCCAGTGGGTTTCGAGCTCGGACTTTTCACGTGCCAGGTCGGCCTGCTCGGTGTCGGCCTGCGAGCTGACCGAGACATATTCGCCAGCGGCCATCGACATGGCGCCGGCGACCAGCGCGGCAAGACCGGAGAGGATGACGGTGTTGTGCGGCGAGCCGGCGGCGGCGACGCCGACCAGCACGCTCGCGACCGAGACGATGCCGTCATTGGCGCCGAGCACGGCGGCGCGCAGCCAGCCGATGCGGTGAACGTAGTGCATCTCCCCATGGATCGAGGGGGTCTCAAGCGACAAGGAAGCCTCCGTCGACTGGCAGCACGGCGCCGGTGATGTAGGCAGCGAGCGGCGAGCAAAGAAAAAGCGCCGCCGGGGCGATGTCGGCCGGCGTGCCCCAGCGGCCAAGCGGCATGCGCGTCAGCAGCTCGGCGTTGCGTTTGGGATTGCCGCGCGGCGCCTCGGTCATCGCGGTCTCGATCCAGCCCGGGGCCAGCGCGTTGACCCGGATGTTCTCGGTGGCGAAGGCGATGGCCAGCGATTTGACGAGCTGGACCACGGCACCCTTGCTCGCGGCATAGGCGGGCGCGTGCGGTGCGCCGAAGAAGGAGAACATCGATCCAATGCCGAGGAAAGCGCCGCCCGACAGTTTTGGCCGAAAGGCGTAGGCGACGCGCATGGTGCCGTTGAGGTTGATGTCGATGGTGGTCTCGAAGCCGTCGGGTGTGAGCTCGGCGGCGCGCAGATTGACGCCGGCGCAATCGACGACGGCCGCCGTGTTGCCGAAGGCGGCGGCATGGGCGGCGACGGCGGCCATGTCGCGGACGTCGAGGCGGGTGAAGGCGATGCCCTCGCCTGTCGCCGCGGAGACCTCCGCCTCGGTGGCACCGGTGGCATGAACGACCGCGCCAGCATCGCGGAAGGCCCTGGCGATGGCGTGGCCGATGCCCGAAGTGCCGCCGATGACGACGGCAGTCTTGCCGGCGTAGAATTCAGTGGCCCAATGGCTCATCTGACGAACTGCTCCACGTAGTCGGCGCCGAGTCCGACGGAGGCGTAGTGGCGGCGGCACATGTCGATCTTGGTGAAGACGTCCTCGAAGCCGATTTGCTGGTTGGCCCCGTCGAGATAGACCATGCAGCCGGAGATGTTGAAGAAGCTGATCATCTCCGGGCAGTCGGCCGGCACGGTGAGCGTGTGGATCTCGCCTGGCGGCTCGAAGACGTAGGAGCCGGTCTCGGCCACCCAGTCATGCTCAAGATAATGCCAGCGGCCCCGGATGACGTAGCCGTGGACGGGCGCCGGGTGCAGGTGGCGGCTCAGGATGCCGGCGCGGCGCACGCGCAGCAAATTGCACCACTGGCCCTGCACGGTGTTGAGCAGCAGCGGGCGGAACCACACGCCTTCGGCCTGCGGCACCCAGACGCGCTCGTCCTCGGGGATGGCCATGATCTGCGCCTCGCGCGCCGCAAGCGGGTGGGCGGAGCCGTTGAGGGTGTCGTACATGGGACTCTCCTTTACGGCGCAACGTGCATGAGGGAAATGAGCAAGGTCAATGCGGGCGAGCGAAAGCGTCCGGTCGCCCGGTTGCGATGGGGGAAGATGCGGCCTCGGCGGGACTTGGGTCCAAGCCGGTAGTCGGCAATTGTGGGACCTTCGTCCCGCCGACGCGTCGGGGTGGATTCAGGCATACGCCGCTGGAGGGCGGAGGACTCTGCCTTACCCGCCTCGGCTCCAGCATTGGCCCACCACGGGACGACTCCCGTGATCCCCGACTCCCCCCGCAGACCGTTCGTCGCGACCTCGCAGATGCGAGGGGATGGGGTGAATATACGGCCGCTGGAATGACCGGGCATAAGTTTTTTGAAATCGGGCTCAGAGCCGCAGCAGCGCTGGGGGTTGCGCAGATGAACGCGTGTCGGTTGGCGATAGGGGCGGGGGTGACGCAAGCCCAGCTGCATCGATCCGCCCTGGCCGGGCGCCGACCCGGCCTGCAGCCGTCTCAGGCCCCAGGTTCCTTGCGTCGCACCTTGGTCCGCGCCATCGACATCCGGTTCTTGCGGTTGGTCGAGGCGACGTCTTCCATCAGCTCGATCTGAATCTGCTGCAGCTCGGCGAGGCGCTGCCACTGGCGCGAGATCAGATAGTCCAGCTTTTCGTGCAAATGCCGGATTTCGAGCTCGGCCTTGAGGTTGACCCGATAGTCGTTGTCGGCGCGCAGCCGGTCTTTCACTTCCTGCCGGCGCTGGCTCATCATGATGATGGGCGCCTGCACCGCTGCGACGCAGGAGAGGCAGAGGTTGAGCAGGATGAACGGGTAGGGGTCCCAGGCGTGCATGCCGGCGACGACATTGACCGCCATCCACAGCACCAGCACGGCGCCGAACGACAACAGGAACGCCCAGCTACCGCCGAAGCTCGCGAGCTGGTCGGACACCTTGTCGCCGAACGTCCGGTTCTCCTCGAACTCCTCCTCGGTGTCTTCGGCGATGGTGTCCTGCTTGGCGATCGATTCCGCCACCTGCCGGTCGAGCTCGCTGAATTCGCCGTGCTCCTGCTGCAGGAGCTGCTCGGTGTAGCGCATGCGGTAGCGCGCAAGCTCGCGCAGGCTGATCAGCGCGTTGGGGGCGAGATCGGGGAAGTCGCGGCGGATGAACTCGGCCAGCGTCGGCCGGAGCACGTCCAAACGGACGAGATCGCGCTTGCGGAAGCGCTTGCCGCTGATGGCCGAGGCGATCCGCTTCGACGGCGCCTTGGTGACGGTCTCCCCGGTGACCTTGCCCGGATGCGCCGCCTCGCCGCTGTCGATCACCGGCTCGTCCGGCTCGAACACGACATCGTCGGGCGGGATGAACCCAGTTTCGTCAGGCTGGCTCATGCTTCGGCTCCGAACGCGGGCGCGCGCTCGATGGCGCGTCCTTGCGTCAAAACTTTGACCGAAAAACCTTACTGGAACGCTGTCTCAGCAAAGCTCCTGAGCTTGCGGGAGTGCAGTTTCTCGGGTGGCTGGTTGCGCAGGATCTCCATCGACCGCATGCCGATCAGCAGATGCCGGCTGACCTGCGTCCGGTAGAAATCCGACGCCATGCCGGGGAGCTTGAGCTCGCCGTGCAGCGGCTTGTCGGACACGCAGAGCAGGGTGCCGTAGGGCACCCGGAAGCGGAAGCCGTTGGCAGCGATGGTGGCCGATTCCATGTCCAGTGCCACGGCACGGGACTGGCTGAGCTGGCGGGTGATCTCGGCCTGGTCGCGCAGTTCCCAGTTGCGGTTGTCGAAGGTGGCGACCGTCCCCGTGCGCATGATGCGCTTGGTCTCGATGCCCTCGAGGTGGGTGATCTCGCCCACCGCCCGCTCGAGCGCCACCTGGACCTCGGCCAGCGCCGGGATCGGCACCGTCACCGGCACGTCGGCGTCGAGCACGTGGTCTTCGCGCAGATAGGCGTGCGCCAGCACGTAATCCCCCAGCTCCTGCGAATTGCGCAGGCCGGCACAATGGCCCAGCATGATCCAGGCGTGCGGCCGCAGCACCGCCACATGGTCGGTGATCGTCTTGGCGTTCGAGGGCCCGACGCCGATGTTGATGAAGGTGATGCCGCGCGCATTGCTCATCTTGAGGTGATAGGCCGGCATCTGTGGTACGCGGGCCGCCGGCGTCCCGCTGGTGCCGCCGCCCAGGCGCGTGTTGCGGGTGACGAAATTGCCCGGCTCGACGAAGCTTTCGTAGTCCGGATGGCCCTCGGCCATGTACTGCTTGGAGAGCCGGCAGAACTCGTCGACGTAAAAGCCGTAGTTCGTGAAGATCACGAAATTCTGGAAATGGTCGGCGTCGGTGCCGGTGTAGTGGCTCAGCCGGTAGAGCGAGTAGTCGACCCGCGGCGCGGTGAAATGGGCCAGCGGGTAGGGGCCGCCGGGCGGCGGCACGAAGGTGCCGTTGGCGATCTCGTCGTCCGTGTCCTGCAGGTCCGGCACGTCGAACAGGTCGCGCAGCGGTATCGGCAGATTGTTGATTGCCTCGCCGTCGATCCGCTCGTCCGGCGCCAGCGCGAAATGCAGCGGGATGCGCGTGGCGCTCTCGCCCACATCGATGGTCCCGCCATGGTTGCGCAGGATCACCGAGAACTGCTGCAGGAGGTAGTTCTTGAACAGGTCGGGCGCGGTGATGGTGGTGCGATAGACGCCCGGCGTGTGCAGATAGCCGTAGGCCAGCGTGGAATCGGTCTTGCCGTAGCTGCGCGAGGTGACCTGCACCTCCGGATAAAAGGCGCGCACGCGACCCTTCGGCACATTGCCGCGGCTGAGGCCGATCAACTGGTCGCGGATGAAGTCGGTGTTGCGGTGGTAGATTTCCGCAAGGTACGTCCAGGCGGCCTCAGGGCTTTTGAAGGCCTTCTGGGGCGCCGGCGGGGGCGAAATGATGTCCATTCGGATCTCGTTGCACGGCCGGCGATAAAGCGCGGCGTTGCCGCTTTCTCTTATGGATTTTGGCCGTCACGGGCAACCCGGCTTAAAATCCGTCCATGTCCTTCACTAGCCGGTGAGGGACCCTTTTAATCTGAACCTCGGTGTCTATTTATCCCTTGTGTTCGCTGGAATTCTGCAAACGACCCATGCACCGGTGAACCTCTGAGGCGCCTGCCGCTGCCCCCAAGCCCTCAACAGTGCGGTGGGCGTCTCTTCAAGGGCCACAGTTTCGCTCAGCGGGACTGTGGCCCCTTTATTTTCAAGGATTTGAATTGCATCCGGTCGGCGCTTCAGGCAATTGATCGGCATTTGGCGATGGATGGGGGCTCCCGTCTGCCGCCAGCGTCCACGATCAACCGGAATCCCGCACCATGGCCATCTCGCTTCACGCCATCTCGGCAGGCGTCTTCGTTCGCATGCTGACCAACCTCCAGACCATCCTCGCCAAAGCCGAGACCTATGCCGGGGAGCGAAAATTCAATCCCGACAACTACGTGAGCGCGCGCTTCGCGCCGGACATGCACCCGCTGTCGTTCCAGATCCAGTCGGCGACGGACCGCTCCAAGCTCTGGCTGGCGCGCGTCAGCGGCGTTGCGGCGCCGAGCTGGGCCGATGACGAGAAGACCTTTGAGGAGATCAAGGCGCGGCTGCAGAAGGGCATCGACTTCGCCAAGGGCATCACCCCGGCGCAGATCGACGGGCTCGAGGACAAGCTGATCCCGCTCAAGGTGCGCGGCGAAGAGGTGCAGGTCCCTGCGCTGACCTACCTCACCACCAATGCCATGCCGAACTTCTACTTCCATGTGACCACGGCCTACGACCTGCTGCGGCATGCGGGCGTGCCGGTCGGCAAGCGCGACTTCACTGGCTGAAGCGGCCAACCGCCAATCTTGTTTTGCTCTGGCAGATCGATCCCAAGGAGGCTCGATCGGCCAACCGCGTTGGGCTTACGAGTACCGCTCTTCGAGCCAGGGGTCGGCGTGGTTGTGGTAGCCCCTGACCTCCCAGAAGCCCGGATGGTCGGCGGTGGCGAACTCGATCTTGCGCAGCCACTTGGCGCTCTTCCAGAAATAGAGGTGCGGCACGACGAGCCGCACAGGGCCACCGTGGTCGAGGGCCAGCGGCTGGCCCTCCCAGCTGTGGGCGAGGAGCGCCTCAGGCGAGGAAAAGTCCTTGAGCGACAGGTTCGTCGTGTAGCCGTCGTTGCTGGTGAGCAGGACGTGCGTCGCCTCGGGTCTGGGCTGCACGGCGTCCATGAGATCGTGGGTGGTGACCCCGTCCCAGGTGTTGTCGTAGCGCGACCAACTGGTGACGCAGTGGATGTCGCTGACTTTATGGGTCTGCGGCGCCGAGATGAAATCATGCCACGTCCAGGTGACGGGGAACTCGACGGCGCCCCGGATATCGAGGCGCCACACCTCCCTGGCGACATTGGGTGTCTGGCCCAGATCGAGGATCGGCCAGGTCTTGACCAGGTGCTGGCCGGGCGGCAGCCGGGTGTCCTCGGGACGTGAGGTCTTGCCGGTCAGGAATTTGCCGAGCTCGGCCCAGCGCGACTTGGTCTGCGTGAGCTTGCTGTCTTCGGGGGTGTCGGGCATGACGGTCTCCGCTCAGCCCGGGAGCTTGGCGCACCGGCCGCCGAAGTCAACCGGTCAGGACTTCCAGTAGAAGGCGTTCCCTCCGGCGACGGCGACATAGTGCATGTTGTCGTAGGGGAAAGTGTAGCCTTCGGTGTGGAAGAATTCGGCGCCGCCGACCTGCGGATGGCGTTCGCCGTTGAGTACGCGGCGGGCCATCTCGTGCGCCAGCGCCAGCCCAGCGCCCTGATGCATCGGCAGCCACAGGACGCCCGGTGCAAACTGGTTCGCCTGGCCGACGACGCCGCAGACGGAATGCGG
>DATMTK010000154.1:0-2506 GCA_035564755.1 Devosia sp.
GAATAAGGCGACAATAGGATCGCCCGGCGAAAGTTCCGATTGAACCTGCGGCGTAGGACGAAAGTCGGAGGGCGCAGAGCCGTAGGTCTACTCTTTTGCTGCGGAGCGGATGGCTCTTCGCACTGCGATACCGATCTCCGCCAGCGTTCCCAAAGCGAGAGCAATGAGCCAAACACGAGTGCCTTCATCTATCACTTCGCCACTCGAACTCGCCGTCGTGTAGCGGGCCAATGCCGCGTCGTATGGCCCGATGACACCTGTTGCGATGGCTAGGCCAAGACCGACCTGCAGTAGTCCGCCCACGAACCCTATAATCGCGACGACCCGCGCAATCTGAGAAAACATGCCTACCCCCATTGTGAATTACTTCATCAGCGCCGCCACCCCCGGCAGGGTCTTGCCTTCCATCCATTCGAGGAACGCCCCGCCCGCGGTCGACACGTAGGTGAATGCGTCCTTGACCCCGGCATGCGCCAGCGCCGACACCGTGTCGCCGCCGCCGGCGACCGACACCAGCTTGCCCGCTTTCGTCCGTTCCGCCACATAGCGCGCGATCTCGGTCGTGCCCCCGTCGAAGGGCGGCGTCTCGAACGCGCCGAGCGGCCCGTTCCACACCAGCGTCGCGGCTTCGTCGATGGCGCCCTTGATGCGGATGCGGGACTGCCGCCCGATGTCGAGGATCATGCCCTCGGGGTCCATGGCATCGAGCCCGTAATTCTGGTGCGTCGCGTGCGGCTCGAATTTCCAGGCCACCACCGCGTCGACCGGCACGATGATGGCGCAGTTCGCCTTCTCGGCCTTCTTGAGCACCGCGTCGACCGTGTCGCCCATGTCTTTTTCGGCCAGCGACTTGCCGATGGCGATGCCCTCGGCGAGCAGGAACGTGTTGGCCATGGCGCCGCCGATCACCAGCGCGTCGACTTTTGTAACAAGGTTCTGGAGCAGCTCGATCTTGGTCGAAACCTTGGCTCCGCCGACCAGCGCGATCACCGGCTTCCTGGGGTTGCCCAGTCCCTTCTCCAGCGCCTCGAGCTCGGCCTGCATGGCCAGTCCCGCCGCCGACGGCAGCAGATGCGCCAGCCCCTCGGTCGAGGCATGCGCCCGGTGTGCCGCCGAGAACGCGTCGTCGATGTAGATGTCGCCCAGCGACGCCATCTTCTTTGCGAGCTCCGGGTCGTTCGCCTCTTCGCCGGGCGAGAACCGCGTATTCTCGAGCACCAGGATCGAGCCCGCGGGAGCGCTGTCGATCGCCTTCTTGGCGTTGCTCACATCGACCCAGTCGGTATCGACGAAGCCCACCTTATGGCCCACCGCATCGGCCACCGCCGGCACCACCTGCTCGAGCGAAAAGGCCTTGTCGACCTTGCCCTTGGGCCGGCCGAAATGGCTGATCAGGATCGCCTTGCCGCCCTGCTTGATGATCTCGCGGATCGTCGGCACCACGCGCTCGATGCGCGTCGCATCGGTCACCTTGCCGTCCTGCACGGGCACGTTGAGGTCGGCGCGCAGCAGCACGCGCTTGTTCGAAAAATCCATCCCCTCGATCGTCTTGAACGCGCTCATGACCCATGTCCTTCGGCTTGGCTTCGAGGTTAGATACCGGGCACCTTCACGAAATGAAAGGGAACGTTTCGATGGAACTCAAGCGCGGCCGCATGATCGACCATCTGCACCTCAGAGCGCGCGACCTCGAGGCGAGCCGCCGCTTCTACACCGCCGTACTCGGGGTGCTCGGCATCCCGGTCGTCAACGCACCCGATCACTTCTTTGCCGATGAGCTCTGGGTCGATCACGGCGACACCTCGAGCCACGTCCACTTCGCCCTCCAGGCGCCCGACCGCGCGACGGTCGAGCGCTGGTACACCGCCGGTCTCGCCGCCGGCGGCCGCGACAACGGGGCGCCCGGCGAGCGCCCCTACCACCCCGGCTACTACGCCGCCTTCCTGCTCGATCCCGACGGCAACAATGTCGAGGCGGTGTATCACGGCCCGAGCAAGCGAAGCGCGGAGGCGGTAACGATCACCACCTGACCGAGAGCCAGCTGTGCGAGGCAAGTGAAGGTGAGCGTTGCGCGTGCACGACAGTTGCGGAAAAGCATGTCGCCGCCCGAGGCACGCATGTGGAGCCTGCTGCGCCTGCCGCCGTTTAAGGTGCTGCACTTCCGGCGGCAGATGCAGATCGGTCCATATTACGCCGATTTTGCCTCGTTCCGCGCCAAACTCGTGATCGAAGTCGATGGTGCGCAGCACCTCGAGGACGCGGCGCAGATCTATGATGCGCAGCGGACGCGGTTCATCGAAGCGCAGGGCTATCGCGTGCTCCGCTTTTCCACCATCGATGTGTTGCAGGCGTTGGACGGCGTGTACGCTGCCATACTCGACGCGGCGCCACCCCCCGAATAGCGACCGATCTGGGCGCCCCACCCACCACGCTGCGCGTGGTCCCCCCTCCCCGGCCTGCGGCCGAGGAGGGAGCCCGACTGAGTCACCGCGGTAACAGTCGGGAC
>DATMTK010000155.1:0-2517 GCA_035564755.1 Devosia sp.
AACATGTCCATGATGCCGTCGGACTGGTTGGCGGCGGTGCGCTGCGCCGTGGCGATGATGCCGTCGATCGCGGCGAAGGCCTGCTCGCGCCGGGGCACGAGGCAATCGAAGGCGCCGGCATTGACCAGCGTTTCGAGCGTCCGCTTGTTGATGATGCGCGGATCGACGCGGGTGGCGAAATCGGCGAGGTCGCGGAACGGCGTGTCGCCACGGGCGGCGACGATGTGCTCGGCCACCGCCTGCCCGACGCCCTTGATGGCGCCGATGGCGTAGAAGATCTTTCCACCGCGGGCGGAAAATACCGCTTCCGAGGTGTTGACCGAGGGCGGCACGGTCTCGATGCCGTGCTTCTTGGCATCCTCGCGGAATTCGTTGAGCTTGTCGGTGTTGCTCATGACGTAGGTCATCGACGCCGCCATGAACTCCTGGAAGAAGTGCGTCTTGAGGTACGCCGTCTGGTAGGTGATGTAGCCGTAGGGCGCCGAGTGCGACTTGTTGAAGCCGTATTCGGCGAACTTGGCGCAGGCATCGAAGATGGTGTTGGCGAGGCCGCGCGGGATCTGGTGCTGCTTTTCCGCACCCTCAAGGAAGCGCTCGCGCTGCGCATCCATCTCGGCCTTGATCTTCTTGCCCATGGCGCGGCGCAGCAGATCGGCCTCGGCGAGGGTATAGCCGGCCAGTGACTTTGCGACCTGCTGCACCTGCTCCTGGTAGGTGATGACGCCATAGGTGGGCGCCAGGATCGGCTCCAGCAGCGGATGCAGGTATTCGACCTCCTCGTCGCCGCGCTTGCGGGCGCAATAGGTCGGGATGTTCGCCATCGGGCCCGGGCGGTAGAGCGCCACGAGCGCGATCAGGTCCTCGAAGCGGTCGGGCCGCATGTCGACGAGCGCCCGCCGCATGCCCGGACTTTCCACCTGGAACACCGCGGCGACGTCGCCCTTCTTGAGGAGTTCGAAAGTCGGCGCGTCGTCGATGGGGATGTCGGTGAGCTCGAACTTCGTGCCGTTGCGGTTGATCATCTCGACCGCCTTCTGCAGCACCGTGAGCGTGGTGAGCCCGAGGAAGTCGAACTTGACCAGGCCCGCCGGCTCGACCCATTTCATGCTGTACTGCGTCACCGGCATGTCGGAGCGCGGGTCGCGGTACATCGGCACGAGCTCAGTCAGCGGCCGCTCGCCGACCACGATGCCGGCGGCGTGCGTCGAGGCGTGCCGATACAGACCCTCGAGCTTTTGCGCGATGGCGATGAGGTCGCGAACCTGCTCGTCGCTGTCGCGCATCGCCTTGAGCTGGGGCTCGATGTCGAGCGCCTGCGCGAGGCTCACCGGATTGGCGGGATTGGCCGGGATGAGCTTTGAAATGCGATCGACCTGGCCATACGGCATCTGCAGCACGCGGCCGACGTCGCGCACCACCGCGCGGGCCTGGAGCGTACCGAAGGTGATGATCTGCGCGACCTGGCTGTGGCCGTACTTGCCCTGCACGTAGTCGATCACCTCGCCGCGCCGGTCCTGGCAGAAATCGACGTCGAAGTCCGGCATCGACACGCGGTCGGGGTTGAGGAAGCGCTCGAACAAGAGGTCGTAGCGGAGCGGATCGAGGTCGGTGATGGTCAGCGAATAGGCGACCAGCGAGCCCGCGCCCGAGCCGCGGCCCGGCCCGACCGGGATGTCGTGCGCCTTGGCCCACTGGATGAAGTCGGCAACGATCAGGAAGTAGCCCGGATACTTCATCTTGATGATGACACCGAGCTCGAACTCCAGCCGCTCCTCATACTCGGCGACGGTAAAGCGCTCGTCGCGGCCGTATTTCTCGAAGCGGCGCTTGAGGCCCGCATAGGCCTCGACGCGCAGGCGCTCGGCCTCGACAGCCATGCCCTCCTCCGCAGTCTGATCGGGTGCGGCGGCAAAGCGCGGCAGGATCGGGCCGCGGGTGCGGGGGCGATAGGAGGCGCGTTGCGCGATCTCGACGGTGTTGGCCAGGGCCTCGGGCAGGTCCTTGAACAGCTCAGCCATTTCGGCGCGCGACTTGAAATAGTGTTCCGGCGTGAGCTTCCGCCGCTCGGTCTGCGCCACCACCGAACCGGCGGCGATGGCGAGCAGCGCGTCGTGCGCCTCGTAGTCGCCGCGGGTGGCAAAGAACGGCTCGTTGGTCGCCACCAGCGGCACGCCGCGGCGATAGGCGTAGTCGATGAGCTTCATCTCGTTGGATTGCTCGAGCGCCCGGCCGTGGCGCTGCAGCTCGACATAGAGCCGGTCACCGAACAGCCGGCGCAGCGCCTCGAGCCGCTGCTCGGCCTGGCCGTCGAGCCCCTGCGCAAAATACGGGTCGATGGCGCCTTCGAAGCCGCCGGTGAGGCACATGATGCCGGCAACGTTCTCCTCGTCGAGCCAATCGAGCTGGGCGGCGGCCCTGCCCGCTTCGCCCTCGAGGTAGGCGCGCGAGACGAGCTTGGACATGTTGCGGTAGCCGGCCTCGGTGCCGGCGATGAGCACCACGCCGCCCTTGCCGAAC
>DATMTK010000156.1:0-9867 GCA_035564755.1 Devosia sp.
TAATTTCGCAATCGTCCAGTTTCTGGACTTTGCAGAGCGGTTCTCCCTCTGTTTGACGCCTCCCTGTTAACTCTCGAGAGCCGCCGTTTGACGGCTCTTTTCTTTTCTGGCGTCCGCCCACATTAAGCCTCCCTCAACGCGCATCATGGCAATGATTGGGAACCTCGCTCGCGGGGTCCATCTGGCGCGCACATGACCGATCCGAACGACAAATCCGCGGTAGCGCTCGGACCACGCATCGTGGCCTCGGGCGGCTTTACGGTCCTGTATCGCGAAGGCATGAGCCTCATCGAGGATGTCGCCGCCTATCTCGACGGTGACGGCCGCACCGAAAGCCGCGGCCTGCCGCGCGAGGCGTCCTTCGTCTACGCCACCGAATCCATGCGGCTTACCACGCGCCTGATGCAGTTGGCCTCGTGGCTCCTGCTGCAACGGGCCGTCAACGAAGGCGAATTGACGCCTGAAAATGCCCGCGCCGAGAAGGAAAAGGTAAAGTTCTCGGCCACCCCCACCGAGCGCGGCGGTCCCGGCTTCGCCCAGTTGCCGCAGCAACTGCGCGACTATATCGGGCAGGGCGACAGGCTGTTCGACCGCGTGCAGCAGTTCGACAGGCTCGAACGCGGCGGCATCGCCGAGATCGCCCCGCCGGCCACCGAAGGCTCGATCGGCGACCAGCTCGCCCGCCTGAAAGCGGCATTCGGGAAATTGCAGGGGTAGTTTTCTCCCGTCCAACCACAGCTCTCTCGTTCCGTCATCCGCGGACTTGATCCGCGGACCCGGCCGAACTCACGGCGCCCGCAAGCGGCTCGTTCGGATGGGTGACCTGATCAGTCCGGCCATGACGGGCGGAGAAATTGCGCCCTCGCGGTCCCGACAAACAAAAAGGCCCCGCCGAAGCAGGGCCTTCGATAATCGGAAAGTGCCGAAGCTTAGATGCCCAGGCCCTTGAACCGCTCCTTGAAGCGGCTGACGCGACCGCCGCGGTCGAGCAGATTGCCGGTCACGCCGGTCCAGGCCGGGTGGGTCTTGGGATCGATGTCGAGCTGCAGCGTGTCGCCCTCTTTGCCGTAGGTCGAGCGCGTCTGGTAGGTCGTCCCGTCGGTCATCGCCACGGTGATCAGGTGGTAGTCGGGGTGGATGTCTTTCTTCATGGCGGAGCCTCAAATCAAACGGGCGCAGAACTGCGCCCGCTGAGCCAAAAACGTCGATTGGCGGGCTCTGTACAGAAAAAACCCCGGTCGGGCAAGGCCCGCCTGCGGCACGGGCGCGGGTTGCGGCTTATCGGCCATCTGCCTATATCGATGGCACTTTGGCCACCGACACCCAGCCTATCGCCGCGAATGTGACGCCCCGGTTGAGCCGGCAGGCCTCCGGGCAGCGCCTTGATGCCAAATCGTTGCAGCCGCTGCGCGCCCTCATCCCGTTCATCATGCGCTACCGCTGGCGCGTCGCGTCGACCCTGACGTTCCTGGTGATCGCCGCGGTCACCTCGCTGGTCATCCCGTTCGTGGCCGGGCGCATCGTCGATAAGGGCTTCGTGCAGCAGAACCTCGGCGAGATCGCCAACTATGGCTGGCTGATCATCGGCGTCGCCTTCGTCATGGCCATCTCCAGCGGCCTGCGCTTCTACTCGGTCTCGGTGCTCGGCGAGCGGGTGCTGACCGACCTCCGCCGCGAAGCCTTCGACCATTTGCTGACGCTCGACGCGACCTTTTACGATACCCACCGCGTCGGCGAGCTGACCTCGCGCCTCAACGGCGACGTCGCCACCATCCGCGGCGCCATCGGCTCGAGCCTGTCGATGACGCTGCGCGGCATGATCACCATCGTCGGCGCCGTCGTCCTGATGTTCCTCACCTCCTGGTGGCTGGCGCTCGCCGTGGTGATCATCGCCCCCGCCACGATCATTCCGGCCATCATGATCGGCCGCAAGCTCCGCAAGATGTCGCGCCGCACCCAGGACGCGCTGGCCGAGATGTCGGCGATGGCGACCGAGGCGCTCGGCGCCAGCAAGACCATCAAGAGCTTCGTGCAGGAGCCGGCGCAGTCTGAGATCTACGCCGGCCGCGCCGAGGATTCCTACCGCGCCGAAGTGGTGCGCCTGCGCGCCCGCGCGCTGATGATCGCCACCATCATGTTCCTCGTGGTCGTCGGCCTCGTGGTGCTGATCTGGTGGGGGTCGAAGGCCGTGTTCGACGGCAACGCCACCGCCGGCCAGCTTGCGCAGTTCATGATCTACGCCCTGATGGCGACCAACGCGCTGAGCTCGATCTCCGAAGTCATGGGTTCGCTGCAGACCGTCTCGGGCGCCACCGAGCGGCTGATCGAGATCCTCCACACCAGGGCCAACATCACCGAGGCGGCGCGCCCGGTGGTGATGCCGTCGCCGCCGCTCGGCACCATCGCCTTTGAGCACGTCAACTTCGCCTATGAGACGCGCGACAACGAGAAGGTGCTGATCGATCTCGATTTCGCCGTGCAGCGCGGCGAGACCGTCGCGCTGGTCGGCGCCTCGGGCGCCGGCAAGAGCACCGTTTTCGCCCTGGCCCAGCGCTTCTACGACGTCAGTGCCGGCCGCGTGCTGGTCGACGGCCTCGACATCCGCGACGTGCGCCTCGCCGACCTCCGCCACCGCTTCGCCTATGTCGAGCAGGAGCCGACGATTTTCGCCGGCACCGTCACCGACAACATCCGCTTCGGCAAGCCCGAGGCCACCGACGCCGAGGTCGAAGCGGCGGCGAGGGCGGCGCTGGTCCACGATTTCGTCGTCCAGCTCGAGAACGGCTATGATTCGATCGTGGGCGAGCGCGGCGTCATGCTGTCGGGCGGCCAGAAGCAGCGACTCGCCATCGCCCGCGCGCTGCTCAAGGATGCCCCCATCCTGCTGCTCGACGAGGCCACCTCCGCCCTCGATGCCGAGAGCGAGCGGCTGGTGCAGCTCGCGCTCGAGCACCTGATGCAGGGCCGCACCACCCTCGTCATCGCCCACCGCCTCGCCACCATCCGCGATGCCGACCGCATCCTCGTCCTCGACCACGGCCGCCTGATCGACCAGGGCACCCACGACCAACTGGTGGAAAAAGGCGGCCGCTACGCCGAGCTGGCGAAACTGCAGTTCCGGCTGGAAGAGCCGAAGGCGGCGGAGTAGCTAAACCTTTCCAGGAGCCTGGCAGTTGGGTCCTTCTCCCGTCTGCGGGGAAAGGTGGCGCTCGTCAGCGTGACGGAGGGGGCGGCCGCTTGCGCCGGATCGTCGCGCAAGCCGCATCTGCTGACTCGGCACCGCATCTCTCGGTTCCGTCATGGCCGGGCGCTGGACCCGGCCACCCAGATGCATATGCAGGGTGCACGGAGAGATTGGCTGGGTCCGCGGGTCAAGCCCGCGGATGACGGAGCGGAGGGATCGCGGCAAAGGAGCGCCGACTGCGGGCGCCGTAAAACGCCGCTCCACTTACCCGTCCGTCAGCTTGAACTCGATGCGGCGGTTCTTGGCGTAGGCCGCATCCGTGTCGCCCGGATCGATCGGCCGGCTGTCGCCGAAGCCGGCGGCCACCAGGTGCTGCTCCGAAACCCCGTTGGCCGCGAGGTACTTCGTCACCGCGATGGCACGCGCCGCGCTCAGCTCCCAGTTCGAGGGGAACTCCGGTGTGTTGATCGGCCGCTTGTCGGTGTGGCCGTCGATGCGCAGCACCCAGTTGATGTCCGGCGGGATTTCGCTCTGCAGCTGTTTGACCGCGCCGGCGAGCTTGTCGAGTGCCGCCTTGCCCTGGTCGGAGATCGTCGCGTCGCCCGGCGGGAACAGCACTTCCGACTGGAACACGAAGCGGTCGCCCACCACCTGCACGTCGGTGCGGCCCTCGAGGATCTTGCGCAGCCGCCCGAAGAAGTCCGACCGGTACTGCGACAGATCCTGCACCCGCTGCGCCAGCGCCAGGTTGAGCCGCTGGCCGAGATCGGCGATCTGCGTCTTGCTCTGCGCCGCGTTGGCCTCCGACGCGTTGAGCGCCTGCTCCAGCGCGCCGAGCTGCGTCCTCAGCGCCGACAGCTGCTGATTGAGCAGCGCCACCTGCGCGGCGGCGTCGGCCGAAAGGTCCTTCTGCTTGGCAAGGTCGCTGCTGAGCCCGGCGATCTGCGCGTCCTTGTCGCTCGTGCCGGTGCCGAGCGTCGCGATCTGTCCCTGCAGCTTGTCGCGCTGGTCGGTGGTGGTGGCGAGCGTCGCCTGCAGCGTCGCCAAATTGCCCTGCAAATCCGTGTTGTTGCTGCGCTCGAGCTGCAGCATCTCGGTCAACTGCGCGATCTGCGAGTTGAGCTTGGTCATCGCCGTGTCCTTGCCCTGGATCTCCTGGCCCAGGAAGAACTGCGTCAGCATGAACAGCGAGAGCAGGAAGATGATGCACAGCAGCAGCGACGACAGGGCGTCGACGAAGCCCGGCCAGTAATTGGTCACCTGCGACCGGCGCGTACGGCTCAGCGACGCCATGGAAAGTCCCCGTTCGGCGCGATCGGATGCCTGTGCATTGCGCCCTTAGTTGGGCCGGCTGCTGTTCTGATCCTCGCGCAGCATGGCTTCGATCAGTTCGCGCAGCTTCTTGTTGGTGTCGCCCTGCTCCTCGATATGGATGCGGATGTCGGCCTGCTCGGCGCGGATATGCTTGACCAGCCCGTCGATGCCGCGCGCCAGCTCCGCCATGGCGCGAATGGCGTTCTGCGAGGAGTCCGAGTTCTGCATGGTCGAGCCGAGCCGCTCGATCATCGCCGACATCTCCTCGCCGGGCAGGCCCATGCCGGTCGCCTGCATCTGCGTCATCGGATGGTCGAGCTCGGTCATCGAGGTCATCCAGTCTTCGAGATCGGTGTAGAACGCGTTCTGTGCCTGGCTCGTCTGCAGGTCGAGAAAGCCCAGGATCAGCGAGCCGGAAAGCCCGAGCAGCGAGGCCGAGAACGCCGTGCCCATGCCCTCGAGCGGCCCGGCCAGGCCCGCCTTGAGGTTGGCGAAGACGCTCGCGAGATCGCCGGTCGAGGTGTCGAGCGCCTGGATGGTGGCGCCCACATTCGTTACCGTCTGCAGCAGGCCGTAGAACGTGCCGAGCAGGCCGAGAAAGACCAGGAGGCCGGTGAGGTAGCGCGACGTGTCCTTGGCTTCATCGAGGCGGTTGCCGACGGAATCGAGGATCGAGCGCATCGACGCCGGGGTGATCACCGCTTCCCCCAGCCGGTCGCGCAGCATGCCGGCGACGGGCGCCAGGAGCACCGGCTGGCGCACCCGCGCCATGGTGCCGTCCTGCATCGAGTTCACCCATTTGATCTCGGGGAACAGGCGGATGATCTGGCGGAAGCTCAAGAAGATGCCGGTCACCGCCACCAGCACGATCAGGCTGTTGATGAACGGGTTGGCGACGAAGAATTTGAGGATTTCCTGCCACAGGATCGCCCCCACCAGCGCCACGATGATCAGGAACACGACGTTCTTGATCAGGTAGATCGTTGGGCTTTTGAGGTGGTACGGGTCGTAGGTCTGCGACATGGCCCCAGCCGGTTCGGCATGATTTCATCAGCCTAGTCACACCATTCCGGCGTGACAATGGCTTGGCGATGCTCCATCCAAGGCAGAATGCCGCGTTTCCCGGCTATTTCACGCCTTTGATGATCTTGAGGAGCTGGCCCTGGATGGTCTCGTTGCCGGCGACCACCTGCCCGTTCCAGATGCTGCCGGCTGTTCCGGCGAAATCCGTCATGGTGCCGCCGGCCTCGCGCAGCAGCAACCAGCCCGGCGCCACATCCCACGGCTTGAGCCCGGCCTCCCAGTAGGCATCGAAGCGGCCGGCGGCAAGCCAGGCGAAGTCGGTCGAGGCCGATCCGGTGCGCCGGATGCCGGCGACCGCGGGCACCACCTGCACCAGTTGCCTCAGCTCCAGCATGTCGCTGTCGCGGCCCTGCGAATTGATCCCGGTGACCACCACGGCATCGGCAAGGTGCTTGCGGTTGGCAACGCGCAGCCGCTGCTTGTCGTCGAGCCAGGCGCCGCCGCCCTTTTCGGCCACGTAGAGCTCTTCGGTGATCGGGTTGTAGATCACCGAGGCGACGATCTCCTCGCCGCGCTGCAGCGCGATCGCCACGGCAAACAGCGGGATGCCGTGCAGGAAATTGGTGGTGCCGTCGAGTGGATCGATGATCCAGCGATGCTGACCGTCGGTGCCCTTGATCTCGCCGCCCTCTTCCATCAGGAAGCCGTAGGTCGGCCGTGCCTTGCTGAGCTCGTCATGCACGATCTTTTCGGCCGCGCGGTCGGCATTGGAGACGAAGTCCGCCGGCCCCTTGACCGAAACCTGCAAATTCTCGACCTCGCCGAAATCGCGCGTCAGCGACCGCCCGGCCTTGAACGCCGCCGTGACCATGATGTTGAGAAGCGCCGAACGGGCCATGAACCGCAACTTTGTGTGAGAGTGTGGCGCTATCTGGCCCAGAACGCCCTGCGGTTCAAGCCGGATGCTGCAGTCGGCGCACCTCCCCCTTGCGGGGGAGGAAGCGAGACAGGACTTGGCCCTTCGCCAGGTCCGTCATCGAGCCGGAGGGGGGATGCAGTCGGCATTGAGGGTGCCGCGCGCCGTCGCGGGGCTTTCGGCGCTAGCTTCCGGCCAGCTTGGTCGACGACACCGATGCTGCCGCCGCCCGCTCCCTGGCCGCTTCGGCCGCGGTGTCGGCCGCCGTCGGCGGCTTGCTCGGCCAGAACCGTGCGAGTTCCTCGGCGGCGTTGAGGTCGGCCTGCGGAATGCTGATCAGCAGCTTGTCCAGCACCGGGTCGGTGAGGCCCTGCCGCCGCGCCAGCGCCCGCCACATCGCCGCCTGCTTGAGGTCGAGCGGCACGCCCTCCCCCACCGCGAGCAGCTTGGCGTAGCGGTCCTGCGCCACCGGATTGCCGGCGTTGGCGGCGCGATCGTACCAGCCCACCGCCTGGTGCAGGTCCTTGGGAACGCCTTTGCCGAGGTACAGCAGCGTCGCATATTCGATTTCGGCCTCGACCAGCCCTTGCTGCGCCGCCAGCCCGATCTGCCGTGCCCCTTCCTCGGGGTTCGGCGCAACGCCCGCGCCGTCCATCAGCATCGAGCCATAATCGTACTGCGCTTCGGCGAGCCCGGCATCGGCCGCCGATTTCATCAGCGTCGCCGCGTCAGTGAGGCTCGGCGAGGCGTCCGTGCCGTCCACATGCATGAGTGCCAGATTGTATTCGGCCGGCGGATAGCCCTTGTCCGCCGCCTCCTTGAACAGCTCGGCCGCGCGCTGCTTGTTCTTGGGCACACCGTCGCCATTGAGGTAGAGCAGCCCCAGCTCGAACGCCGCCATGCGGTCGCCATTCTTGGCCGCGAGCGAATACCAGCTCGACGCAGTCGCCACGTTCTCGGCCACGCCCAGCCCCTTGGCATAGATTTCGGCGATCAGCGTCTGCGCCGCCGGATCGGCCTTCTCCGCCCGCGGCAGCGCCAGCGACAGCGCCGTCAGGTAGTAGCCGCGCTGGAACGCGCCATACGCGTCGTCCCGCTTGGCGAAGATGTCCTGGCTGATGCTCGTCGCGTCGTTGCCGGCCGTTTCCGGCGTCGGCAGCGTATTGCTGTCGTCGAGCCCGAGATAGTTGTTGATCACCGCCCGGTCGCCGCCGGGCGCCAGGGGCGTCGAGTCCGGCGCGCTCGACGCCTGGCTCGGGGGCGCGCTGGCCGGCGCCGCCAGCGCCGGCGCGACGGTGGCACCCACCGCCAGCAGAAGTGCTGCGGCGATCGGCGTCAACGCGTCGTCTCCAGCGCCTTGGCGATCGCCTCGAGCCGGGCCGTCACGCCCTCCGGCGCGGCCCACAGGCTCTCGCCCAGCCCGATGAACTCCGATCCCTCGGCGGTCGCCGAATCCGCCGTCGCCGCAGGATCCGAGAGCACGCTCGGCACTTCCATGATCTCGGCCCACCAGCGCGCCATTTCGCGCTGCTCGGGGTCGCGCGAACCGGCCAACGGCCCGAAGAAGATATAGTCCGGCCCGAGTTCGCCCTTGCTCATCGCATCGTGCCGCGAGGCGATCTGCCCGGCCCCGACGATGTAGTCGGGCTTGAGCGCGCTGGTGGCCGCCTTGACCTCGCTGACCCCGCCTTCGACGTGGAGGCCGTCGACGCCCAGCGTCCGCACCAGTCCCGGATCGCCCTCGATCAACACCGCCACGCCGGCCGCCTGGGCCCGCGGCGCCACACCCTTGACCAGCGCCTTGTAGCTGCCCTCGCTGCGCTGGCCGCGCGGCAGCAGCAGCGCGGCCACCGGCGAGGCCGCCAGGGCTTCGTCGAGCACCTTGAGGCACGACATGGCGTCGGCGTCGGACGGAGCGATGAGGAAAATCTGCGCGGTCATGGCGGGCCTTATATCCGAGGCCCGCTCTATTACCGCAAATTCTGGCAGCAAATAGGTTAAGCGGCGCGATCCAGATCGTGCCGCCAGGCCCCGGCCGACGCCAGGGCATTCATTTTGGCGCGATGCGCGAACGCCGCCGACGCCTTGGGCACATTTGCCGCATCGCCGCCCCAGGCGAGAAGTGCCGCCTGCTGCAGCGCCCGGCCGAACGAGAACGTCACCGCCCATGGGTGCGGCCCGAGCCGGTTGATCGCCGAAAGGTTGGCCGTTGCCGCCGCATCGGACTGGCCGCCGCTGAGGAAGGCGATCCCGGGCACTGCCGCCGGCACGTTGGCCCGCAGCACCTCGATGGTGCGCTGCGCCACTTCCTCTTCGCTGACCTGGTCCTTCGAGCGCACGCCCGGCGTCACCATGTTCGGCTTGAGCAGCATGCCGCTCAAATCGACCCCCGCAAGCCTCAGCTCGTCGAACACCGTGCCCAGCGTCTCGCCGGTCACCTCGGCGCAGCGGTCGATCGAATGGTCGCCCGGCTCGCCGTCGGCCAGCACCTCGGGTTCGACCACCGGCACCATCTCGGCTTCCTGGCAAAGCGCCGCGTAGCGCGCCAGCACATGCGCATTGGCCCGGATGCCGTTGCGCGACGGCGCATAGTCGCTCACCGCGATGACGCCCCGCCATTTGGCGAATTTCGCGCCGAGCTTGCGATAATGGTCGAGCCGGGCGCGCAACCCGTCGAGCCCCTCGGTGATCTTCTCGCCGCGCGTGCCCGGCATGGCGAAGGCCCCGCGGTCGACCTTGATCCCCGGCATCACGTCGCTCTCGGCGAGGATCGCGACAAACGGCGTTCCATCGGCGGCATTCTGCGTCAGCGTCTCCTCGGTGAGGATGGCGCCGGTGATGTAATGCTGCATCGCCTCGCGCGAGCGGAACAGCATCTCGCGGTAGTCGCGCCGCGTCTCGAACGTCACCGGCAGCCCGATCACGGCGAAGCGCTTGGCGATCGTTCCCTCGGATTCATCGGCGGCCAGGATGCCCATGCCGGGCGCGACAAGAGCTTTGGCGGTGTCGGCAAGCGTCGGCACGGGTCTCTCCCACTTGGTCGGAATAAGGCGACAATAGGATCGCCCGGCGAAAGTTCCGATTGAACCTGCGGCGTAGGACGAAAGTCGGAGCATGCAGTTACCCCACCGCGCTGATTCAGTCGGGCTCCCTCCTCGGCCGCAGGCCGGGGAGGGGGGACCACGCGTAGCGTGGTGGGTGGGGGGCGGGTCCGCCCCCTGCCCTATTTCATCAGCGCCGCCACCCCCGGCAGGGTCTTGCCTTCCATCCATTCGAGGAACGCCCCGCCCGCGGTCGACACGTAGGTGAACGCGTCCTTGACCCCGGCATGTGCCAGCGCCGACACGGTGTCGCCGCCGCCGGCGACCGACACCAGCTTGCCCGCTTTCGTCCGTTCCGCCACATAGCGCGCGATCTCGGTCGTGCCCCC
>DATMTK010000157.1:0-8299 GCA_035564755.1 Devosia sp.
TTCTTTTTCGCCTTCACGTCGTCGGGGGACTGCACGAGCTGCGCCAGGATCTTGTCGACGATGTCGAGGTCCTCGCGCCGGCCGGCCGCCTGCTGCTGCAGATCGACGAGGTATGACGTCGTGTAGTAGAGCCGCCGCGCCAGGAGCGCCGCCAGCTCGAGCGCGATTTCGGCCTGGCTGCCCAGGAACCCGATCGGATCGTCGATCACATAGGCCTTGACCGTCGACAGCGCCTTGACCGTGGCCGAATACGGCATGTCGAGCAGCACGCTCATTTCGCCGAACAGCGAACCGGGCTCGTCGACATAGCTGACCTGCGTGCCCTTGCGCAGCACCTCGACCTGCCCCTCGATCAAGACGAACAGCTTGTGGTCCTGGCTGCCTTCGGTGAGCAGCACCGAGCCGGCCTTGAAGGTCTCGGCCTTGCGGCCCTTGCAGTACTCGAGAATGTCCGGCATCCGCGCAGCTCCCCGGGGGGCAAAGCCCTATGCGGCGGAAATACTTGAAACCCCCGAGACACGCAATGCAGGGCGCAACACGGCCGGCAGATGCGCTCCGGGATCGTCGGCGTCGCGACCCTGCGGGCGGCGAAGATCGACCTTGATGCGGGCGCCGCAACTGCAGGTGAGCCGGATGGCGCTGAACATCGGCACCGTTTCGCCCTGCACCATGGTCCAGAAATCGGCAATGACGACCCGTGCGCAGCGCGCACAGCACAGATCATGCATAGGCAGGCTCCCCCGGCGAGTGTCCTCGTCAAAAACCACGATTCGGGGCAGCCGTTCCGGGCACGTAGGTCCAGATCACCGCTCGGTCCGCGGCTGGTTAACGGGGCTTAACCATCGCCGTTGCAACTGGCCCGAATGCATCGGCCCGCCACCACGGGGGGCAGCGGGCCGGCGCGAAACAGAGGGAAAACGCTCAGTGATTGTCGCGCGGGATTCCGGCGGTCTGCGCGATGCGCTGGTAGTTGACGGCCGGCTTCAGCACGGCGCCCTCGCCGAGCTGGTCGACCAGCCCGCGCTGGATTTCCTGCCACGGCGTCTGGTGCGGCGGATATTTGTAGCCGCCTTCGGCATGGAGCTTGGCCCGGCGGGCTTCGATTTCCTCGTCCGAGATCAGGATGTCGGCCGACCCCCGGTTGAGGTCGATCCGCACCCGGTCGCCGGTGCGCAGGATCGCGAGGTTGCCGCCCGCCGCCGCCTCCGGCGAGGCGTTGAGGATCGAGGGCGAGCCCGACGTGCCGGACTGCCGGCCGTCGCCGATGCAGGGCAGCGAGGTGATGCCGCGCTTCAGCAGGTAGTCGGGCGAACGCATGTTCACCACTTCCGCCGACCCCGGATAGCCGATCGGCCCGGCGCCGCGCATGAACAGCACCGTGTGCTCGTCGATCTCGAGCGCCGGATCGTCGATGCGGTGGTGGTAGTCCTCCGGCCCGTCGAACACCACCGCCTTGCCTTCGAAGGCGTTGGGGTTCTTGGGATCGCTGAGGTAGCGGTCGCGGAACTCCTTGGAGATCACGCTGGTCTTCATCACCGCGTTGTCGAACAGGTTGCCCTTGAGCACGATGAAGCCGGCGTCGGTCTTGAGCGGGTTGCCGAAATGCCGGATGACCTTGTCGTCCTGGATCACCGTCTTGCGGCAGTTCTCGCCGATGCTCTTGCCGTTGACCGTCGGCGCATTCTCGCGGATCAGGCCCTGCGTCATCAGCTCGTTGACCACGGCCGGCACGCCGCCGGCGTGGTAATAGTCCTCGCCCAGATATTCGCCGGCCGGCTGCAGGTTCACCAGCAGCGGCACCTTGTGGCCGTAGGTTTCGAAATCCTCGACCGTGAGCTCGACCCCGATATGCTTGGCGATGGCCACGATGTGGATCGGCGCGTTGGTCGAGCCGCCGATCGCCGAGTTGACGACGATGGCGTTGACGAAATTGTCCTTGGTCAGGATGTCGGAGGGTTTCAGGTCCTCCTTGACCATGTCGACGATCCTCAGGCCGGTGCGGTACGACATCTCCTGCCGGTCGCGATAGGGCGCCGGGATGGCGGCCGAGCCGGGCAATTGCATGCCGAGCGCCTCGGCCAGCGAGTTCATCGTCGTCGCCGTGCCCATGGTGTTGCAATAGCCGGTCGAGGGCGCCGACGAGGCGACGAGGTCGACGAATTGCGGATAATCGATCTCGCCCTTCGCCATCAGCTCGCGCGCCTTCCACACGATCGTGCCGGACCCGGTCCGCTCGCCGCGGAACCAGCCGTTGAGCATCGGCCCGACCGAGAGCGCGATCGCCGGGATGTTGACGGTCGCGGCGCCCATCAGCATGGCGGGGGTGGTCTTGTCGCAGCCGATGGTCAGCACTACGCCGTCGAGCGGGTAGCCGTAGAGCACCTCGACGAGGCTGAGATAGGCGAGGTTGCGGTCGAGCCCCGCGGTCGGGCGCTTGCCGGTTTCCTGGATCGGGTGCACCGGAAATTCGATCGGAATGCCGCCGGCATCGCGAATGCCGTCGCGGACGCGCTTGGCGAGCTCGATATGGTGGCGATTGCAGGGGCTGAGGTCCGACCCGGTCTGGGCAATTCCGATGATCGGCTTGCCCGACTGCAGCTCCTCGCGGGAAATGCCGAAATTGAGGTAGCGCTCGAGATAGAGCGCCGTCATGTCCGGATTGTCGGGATTGTCGAACCAGGCGCGTGACCGGAGCTTCCTGTCAGATACGCCATTGCCGTTCGTGGTCATCGTTCGCCTCGAAATAAAATCTCGGCAAACCACATAGCGCATCGTTGCGACAATTGAGAGAGCTATTCCGACGCACCTGGTCCGGTTTTTTGCGTCAGGCCCGCGCCGTGCTCTCCCGCACCTTCAGTTCCACCGGAACCTGTATGACACGCTGGACCGAACTGTCGCCGCCGAGGCGGCTCAGGATCATCCCCCCGGCGAGCTTGCCGACCTCGTAGTCGGAAATGTGCACGGTCGTGATCGAAGGGGACACCTTGGCCGCGAAATCGAGGTCGCCATAGCCGGCCACGGCGATCTGCCCGGGGATGTCGATGCCGTGCCGGCGCGCCGCGAGCAGCGCCCCGACCGCCAGCAGGTCCGTACCGAAGCAGATGGCGTCGCAATCGGGCAGCCGCGCCACGATTTCGTCGAACGCCGTCATGCCGTCGGCAAAGCTCTGGGCGCCGTCGCGCGGAATGATCACGGCCGGCTTGAGCCCCGCTTCGGCGAGCCCGGCGGTAAAGCCCTTGAGCCGCTGGCCATCCTTCTCCCGGGCGTAGCCGGCAAAGGCGATACGACGGAACCTCTGCTCGACGAAGTGCCGGCCCATCATTTGTCCGCCGGCAAAGCCCGACGAACTGACCAGCATGTCGACCGGCTCGGCCGCGCCGCCCCACATCTCGACCACCGGCACGTTGAGCGCCCGGAGCGCCGCGCGGGTCTCCTCGCGGCGGACGATGCCGGTGAACATCAATCCGGCCGGGCGGAACGGCAGCAGCGTTTCGACCACGCCGGGCTCGAGCTCGTCCGAATAGCCGGTCTGCGCGAACATCAGCCGAAAGCGGCTGCCCTCGAAGGCATCGAGCGCACCCTGCATGGCGTTGGCGTAATGCGGATTCTTGAGATTGGCGACGAACACCGTGACGATCGACGACCGCCCGGACCTCAGGCTCGATGCAATCGAATTGACCACATAGCCGGTCTTGGCAACCGCGTCGGCGACCCGCTGGCGCGTCTCCGGCTTGACCAGGTCGGGCGTACGCAGGGCCCGCGAGACCGTAATGGGCGAAACGCCCGCCTCGCGTGCAACATCTTCGACACGAACCGCCCGGTCCGCGCCCTTGAGGCTAATAGAGTCGTGCACAAAAAACCCCGAAATATGAAGCAGCGTTATCATATGGCGAGACCGCCGAATAGCTGCGGAACCATGAGCAAGAGCAGCATTCCGCCTCGATGGGCTTGCCGGGGGCGCATTGACCGCGGCGCAAGGAACCCGCTCACACCCGGCAGGACGAGCACCGGCTGAACCGGGAAACGAGGGCGGCGGGGGATGGCGCGGGGCGCGTAGCCGTATGGGCCAGATCGGACAGGAGAAGGTTGCCGGCAGATCGCCGACCGGGAAGCCGGACCTGTCCTTTGTCCCGCAACTTGAAGGCAGCGCGGCAGCCGGACGGAAGCATGCGCCCGTCGGCACGAATCTTCAGGCGTCCTGCTTGACCGCCTTGAGCTTGTCGATGCCCAGCACCTGCAGCGCCAGCTTCTCGTAGAACGGCTCGGAATGGCCGGAGCGGATCTTGTGCAGGAAGTATTTTTCGAACCCGACCTTGGCGGTGTGCACCCAACGGCCCGAGGACGACCAGTTGACATTGCGCGGCGGAATCTGCGGTTGCGCCACGAAGGCCACGCCGCTGTCGCCGAAATCGGCGAGGCAGACGGCGTTCCAGGTCGGCACCGCGGTCGGCGACGTGCCGGCGATCAGGCTCTTGATGTTCTGCGCCGTGGCGGTGACCATCGACTCGATCATGAACCCGGTCTTGGGCACCCCGACCGGCACCGGGGTCTTGCCGAGCGGCGGGATGGCGACGCAGACGCCCACCGAAAAGATGTCGGGGAACGCCGGATTGCGCTGATATTTGTCGGCGAGGATGAAGCCGCGCGGGTTGGTGAGGCCCTCGATCCCGCGCACCGCCTCGACGCCGCGGAAGGCGGGCAGCATCATCGAATAAACAAACGGCACCTCGTGCGACTGCTTGACCGCGCCATCCTCGGCCATTTCCGAGACAAACACCTTGCCGGCCTCGAACTTGTCGACCTTGGCGTTGGTGATCCACTTGATGTGGTGCTCGCGCATCTCGCTCTCGAGCAGGCCCCGGGTGTCGCCGACGCCATCGAGGCCGAGATGCCCAATATAGGGCTCGGAGGTGACGAAGGTCATCGGCACGCGGTCGCGCACCTTGGCGTCGCGCAACGCCTTCTCGAGGATGAAGGCGAATTCGTAGGCCGGCCCGAAGCACGACGCGCCCTGCACGGCGCCGATCACCACCGGGCCGGGATTGGCGACCAGCGTGTCGAACGCAAGCTTGGCCTCGAGGGCGTGATCGATGAAGCACACCGACTGGGTCTCGGCCGCCGGACCGAAGCCCGGGATTTCGTCGAAGGCCAGATCGGGACCGGTCGCGATCACCAGATAATCGTAGGCCACCATGCTGCCGTCGAGCAGCTCGATGCTCTTGGTGGCCGGGTTGAGCCGTTTTGCGCCCTGCGGGTAAAGGCCGATGTCGCGCCGCCGAAACACCTCTTCGAGGTCGATCTCGACCTGTTCGCGCTCGCGCCAACCGACCGCCACCCAGGGATTGGAGGGCACGAAGGAATATTTCGTGCCCTTGTTGACGACCGAAATCTTGTGCGCGGTCCCCAGCAGGTCGCGCAGCTCGTAGGCCATGGTCGTGCCCCCCAGACCGGCACCCAGGACGACGACATGGGACATGGTGTTCTCCTTCAGGCCGGCATGAACGACATCGCGGTGCGCCACAGCATGTAGGCCGCAACCACAAAGATGAGGCCGGCGAACAGGGTGTTTAGCAGGCCGCGCGCCCGCGCCATTTGACGTGCCGCAAACGCCCCGAGCATCCCGCCGGCAACGCCGCCGCCGCCGAACAACCCGAGGGACAGGCCGACCAGTCCACCCGAGAGGGCGCCGAGGGCATATTGCGCGATCACGAGGTGCATGGGAGCGACTGACCGGCCCGTGTGCTCGCGTCAGGCCATCGCCCGCCTGGCGGTCGAATAGAGCGACCCGGCACGCGCGCCGGAACGGCAGTAGCCGAACATCGGCGTCGGCAGCTCTTTGAGCGCCTTCTCCATGCGGATCAGCTGGCCCTCGCCGATACCGCCCGAGACCGGAATGTGCACGGCGTTGAGTCCGGCCTCCTTGGCAGCCTTGGCGATCACCGCGAAGTTCGGCTGGCCCGGCTCTTCATCGTCGGGTCGGGCGCACACGATGGTCTTGAAGCCGGCCTCGGCGATCTTGGGGAGGTCTGCGGGCGAAATCTGGCCGGCGACGACGAAGTCATCGTCGAGCTTGCGGTAGTTCAGGGACGAGGCATTGGACGAAAATGGCCACATGTAGGGTCTCGCTTTCTAGAGGGTGTTGACCGGGATCTTGAGGAAGGTTCTGCCATCCCCGTCCGGAGGGGGAAGCTCGCCGCCGCGGATGTTCACCTGCAGCGACGGAAGGATCAGCCTGGGCATGCCCAGGGTCTTGTCGCGCGCCTGAAGTGTTCGTTGACTTACATATTCGAATATTATAATATGTCAACATGAATATCGCAGAACTCGAACCACGGGCCGATGAGGCCGCCGAATTGCTGGCCGCGATGTCCAACCCAAAGCGGCTGCTGATCCTGTGCAATCTGCTGGCCGGAGAGCTGAGCGTGAACGAGCTCGCCGCGCGGGTGGATCTTGCACAATCCCCGCTCAGTCAGCATTTGAGCAAATTGCGAGCCATGAAGCTGGTGGCCACTCGGCGCGACGGACAGATGGTCGTCTACCGGTTGGCATCGGAGGGCGTGGCGCGCGTGCTCGAAACGCTGCACGGCATCTATTGTGCGCCGGTCAAAGCGGCGGGTCGGAAGGGACGACACAGATGAACGACGGCCGAGTGGTGTGCGTGGGCTGCGGCGCGATCAACCGCGTGCCACAGGGCAAGGACGCTGCGGCGGCCAAGTGCGGCACGTGCGGCACGCTGTTGTTTGCCGGCCACCCGGCCGATGTTGGCGCGCCAATGCTCGAGCGCCAGATTGCCAAGGGCACCGTGCCGGTGGTGGTGGATGTATGGGCGCCGTGGTGCGGTCCGTGCCGCTACATGGCTCCCGAATACGAGAAGGCGTCGCTTGGACTCGAGCCGAACGCCCGGTTTCTCAAGCTCAATTCCGACAATGAGCAGCAATGGTCGGCCCGCCTGGGCATCCGCGGCATTCCGACGATGATCCTGTTCAAGGACGGCAAGGAAGCTGACCGGGTCTCGGGCGCAATGTCGGCGGCGCAGATCGATAGTTGGGTCCGCTCGAGACTCTTGTGATTGGCACCGGCCGAAGCGCCGGAAGATCTGCTGTCGGGCGCCGAGCGGACGCTGGTCATGAATGGTGCCTGCTTGCAGCGGCGACGACTGGGGGCCATTCGCTTACCAGGGCTTCGTATGGTCCGCGTAGTCGTCGCCCTCAATGAACGCAGCGTCGAGCCGGTTCGCGACGGCGCGGCCCAAGGTTGTCTTCCCTGCGCCGATCGGTCCTGAAGAGAATGTTGCGTGGCCAGTCATCCAGCAGCGATCCCGCACTTTCGCAACAGGGATATCCGAGAATGCCGACAAGCGCTTGTGGCCCGAAGCGGACCTTGGCGACCGACTCGTCTTCACCCCGTTCCCTCTAAGCGAGCGACGATCTTGGCGAGCTCAGATTGCTTGCCGATGCGCAGCTTTTCGTAAGCGACCTTTAGGGCGGAGCGAGCTGTGCTTTCGGTGATCCCAAGGTCGCGCGCTGCGTCTTTCACGGGCAGGCCGCTCCCCACGAGCGCCGCGACGCGCGCCTCGCCAGGCGTAAGGCCCAGCACCTGAAGGCCCGCGCTGGGGTGGCCACGCTGTTTCCGCATGGGATCGGTCAGCAGGAGGAGGAAGGCGGGTTCACCGACCATCTCGCTGTCGAGGCGCATCGCCTGAACGATCAGGGTGTGCCCGCCCGTCTCGAGAGCCATGGGCTCACTGATGTGATGGGCGTCGACGGGGTCCATCCTCCTGGCGAGATCGCGAAGGACGGCGCTCGCCTTTAGCACTTCGCCGACTGGCTGCGCGGGACCCGCGGTAGTCGACAACAGGACCTCCGCCTCGTCGTTGAAGTGGAGCACCCCGCCGTTGGCGCCGACGATGATCGCTGAGCGTCCCATCCGGGACAAAGCATCAAGCAGCAACACTCGTCGAGCATCCGCTTGGCGCAGGTCGGCGCCGTCGTCCAGGCGGCGCGGCGGGCTAAATGTCAGCGAGCAGTCGGCCCAGGCGAATGTGTTCACGTAGGCTTTCGGACGAAACCGGCGCAGTGCTGGCTGTGCTGCGTCGAGGATATCGAGAGTTGTCGGCACGACGTCGATCCTCTGGCCGCTGATCGCCACCGAATAGAAGATAAGCCCTCCTTCTCGGTGCCTGCCCAGATAGTGGTTCACGCCGAAAATCGATCGCGAACTTCCCGGCGAAAGCGTTGCCGCCATGCGAATGACCGGCTCTGGACCAGCGCCGGCTTCGCTGGAAACGAATGCACCAGTC
>DATMTK010000158.1:0-3859 GCA_035564755.1 Devosia sp.
GTCGGGTTCCACGACGGCGCGCCAATCTACTTGTTGCGGGGCCTCAAGCCAATGCGGGACAGGCAGGTTCCGGGATTTGAGGAATGTGGGGTTGAACAGCTTGCTCTGATAGCGGTTGCCATAGTCGCAGAGCACGGTGACGATGGTCTTGCCGGGGCCCAGCTCACGCGCCATTCGCACGGCGCCCGCGATATTGATGGCCGACGAGCCGCCAAGGCACAGGCCCTCGTGCTCGAGCAGGTCGAACAGGTAGGGCAGGGCCTCGCTGTCGGGGATCTGCCAGGCGTGGTCGACCTCGACGCCCTCGAGATTGGCGGTGATCCGGCCCTGGCCGATGCCCTCGGTGATCGAGTTGCCCGAGGATTTGAGCTCGCCATGGGCGTAGTAATTGTAGAGCGCGGCGCCCTCGGGGTCGGCGATACCGATCTGGACGCCCCTGTTCCTCGCCTTGAGCGCCATCGAGACGCCGCCGAGCGTGCCGCCAGAGCCCACGGCGCAGATGAAGCCGTCGAGCTTGCCCTGCGTCTGCTCCCAGATTTCGGGCCCGGTGGTCTCGACGTGGGCCCGGCGGTTGGCGGTGTTGTCGAACTGGTTGGCCCAGATGGCGCCGTTGGGCAGCTCGGCATCGAGCCTGGCCGCGAGGCGGCCGCTCAGCTTCACGTAGTTGTTGGGGTTCTTGTAGGGCTTGGCCGGGACCTGGATCAGTTCGGCGCCGAACAGGGTCAGCGCGTCCTTCTTTTCCTGGCTCTGCGTCTCGGGGATGACGATCACCGACTTGAAGCCCATGGCGTTGGCCACCAGGGACAACCCGATACCGGTGTTGCCGGCGGTGCCTTCGACGATGGTGCCGCCGGCGCGAAGCTGGCCTTTTTCGACCGCGTCGCGGACGATGAACAGGGCCGCCCGGTCCTTGATCGACTGGCCCGGATTGAGGAATTCGGCTTTGCCCCAAATCTCGCAGCCGGTCAGTTCGGACACGCGGTTGAGGCGGACCAGCGGAGTATTGCCGATCAGTGAAAGGACGTCGTCGTGCTTGCTCATGGCGGCAATGGTAGAAAGGCCGCGGTTCAGGAACAAGCAATAAACCCGCATACGGTAAGGGATTTCTGCTTTCGTTCTGCGCTTAGAAACTGCGTTCGGCGCGAGCCGCGACGGCGCGTATTGCTTCCTTGCCGCCACACAGACGAAAGCGTATTTCCCGCCGCATGAACGAGACGACCAGCCTCAGCCATCTCAAGGCCCTCGAATCCGAGAGCATCGAAATCTTCCGCGAAGTGGCCGCGAGCTTCGAACGGCCGGTGATGATGTATTCGATCGGCAAGGACTCCTCGGTCCTGCTGCATCTGGCGCGCAAGGCGTTCTTTCCCAGCCGCGTGCCGTTCCCGGTGCTGCACATCGACACCAAGTGGAAGTTCAGGGAAATGATCGCGTTCCGCGACCGGATGGCACGCGAGCACGACCTCGATTTGATCGTGCACACCAATCCGGACGGGCTCAAGGCGGGCATCAATCCGTTCGACCATGGCTCGGCCGTGCACACGGACATCATGAAGACGCAGGCGCTGCGGCAGGCGCTCAATGCCGGCAAGTACGACGCGGCGATCGGCGGGGCGCGGCGCGACGAGGAGAAGTCGCGCGCCAAGGAGCGCATCTTTTCGCACCGGAATGCGCAGCATGCGTGGGACCCCAAGAACCAGCGGCCGGAACTCTGGCGCATCTTCAATACGCGGCTGGCGCCCGGGGAGAGCATGCGGGTGTTCCCGATCTCGAACTGGACCGAGCTCGACGTGTGGACCTACATCTACGCCGAGCAGATCGAGATCCCGGACCTCTATTTCGCGCGCAAGCGGCCGGTGGTGGAGCGCTCGGGCACGCTGATCATGGTCGACGACGACCGCTTCCGCTTCGCGCCGGGCGAGACGGCGCACGAGGAGATGGTGCGCTTCCGCACGCTCGGCTGCTATCCGCTGAGCGGCGGCATCCGCTCGACGGCGTCGGACCTGCCCTCGATCATCATGGAAATGCAGGCGTCGCGGACGTCGGAGCGCGAGGGACGGCTGATCGACAGCGACCAGGCCGGATCGATGGAGAAGAAGAAGCAGGAGGGGTATTTCTGATGAACGCCGCCGCGCCCATCCGCTCCGCCGACACCGATCTCGACCTCTGGCTCGCGCAGCAAACCGGCAAGGGGCTGCTGCGGTTCATGACCTGCGGCTCGGTCGACGACGGCAAGTCGACGCTGATCGGCCGGCTGCTCTACGACAGCCAGCTCGTGCTCGACGACCAGCTCGCCTCGCTGCGCAAGGAAAGCCGCAACCGGCAGGTGGGCGAGGAGGGGATCGATTTTTCGCTCCTGGTCGACGGGCTCACCGCCGAGCGCGAGCAGGGCATCACCATCGATGTCGCGTACCGGTTCTTTTCGACCGACAAGCGCAAGTTCATCGTCGCCGACACACCCGGACACGAGCAGTACACCCGCAACATGGCGACGGGCGCCAGCAACGCCGACCTCGCGGTGGTGCTGATCGATGCACGCAAGGGCGTGCTGACGCAAACGCGGCGGCACAGCTTCATCTTGAGCCTGATCGGCGTGAAACACGTGGTGCTGGCGGTCAACAAGATCGATCTCGTCGGCTACGACGCCGAGCTGTTCAACGCCATCGAGGCAGAGTACCGCGCCTTCGCCAGGGACCTCGGCTTCGAGACGCTGGTGGCGATCCCGGTGTCGGCGCTCAAGGGCGACAATATCCTCACGCCCTCGGCGCAGATGCCGTGGTATCGCGGGCCGCAGCTCGTGCCGTATCTCGAAACGATCGAGGTGGCCTCGGATCGCACCGCCAAGCCGATGCGGTTTCCGGTGCAGTGGGTGAACCGGCCGAACCTCGATTTCCGCGGCTTCTCGGGGACGGTGGCGTCGGGCAGGGTGGCGGTGGGCGACGAGGTGCTGGTCGCGGCGTCGCGCAAGCCGGCGACGATCGCGCGGATCGTCACGATGGACGGCGAGCGCGAGCGCGCGATCGCGGGCGAGGCGGTGACGCTGGTGCTCGACCGCGAGATCGACGTGTCGCGCGGCGACGTGCTGGCGCATCCGGGCGAGGTGCCCGAGTATTCGAACCAGTTCCAGGCGCGGATGGTCTGGATGAACGACGAGCCGGCGATTCCGGGGCGATCGTACCTGCTCAAGACCGGCAGCCAGCAGGTGCCGGCGACGATCACCGATCTGAAATTCCGTACCAACGTCAACACGCTGCAGCAGAGCGCGGCCAAGACGCTGGAACTCAACGAGGTCGGCACGCTGACGATCGCGACCGACAAGCCGATCGCGTTCGATTCCTACGCGACAAATGCCCTTACGGGCGCGTTCATCCTCATCGATCGCATTACAAATGCGACGCTCGGCGCCGGGGTGATCGACTACGGCCTGCGCCGCGCGCAGAATTTGAGCTGGCAGAGTTTCGACGTGAACCGGCAGGTGCGCGCCGAGATGAAGGGGCAGGTACCGGCGATCGTGTGGTTCACCGGGCTGAGCGGTTCGGGCAAGTCGACCGTCGCCAACCTCATCGAAAAGAAGCTCGCGGCGGAGGGCAAGCACGCCTACATCCTCGATGGCGACAATGTGCGGCACGGCCTCAACAAGGACCTCGGCTTCACCGAGGAAGCGCGCGTCGAAAACATCCGCCGCGTGGCGGAGGTGGCGCGGCTGATGGCCGATGCCGGACTGGTGGTGCTGGTCTCGTTCATCTCGCCGTTCCGCAACGAACGGCGGCTGGCGCGCGAGATCGCCGGCGACGTACAGTTCACCGAAGTCTACGTCGATACGCCGCTCGAGGTTTGCGAGGCGCGCGATCCGAAGGGCCTA
>DATMTK010000159.1:0-4474 GCA_035564755.1 Devosia sp.
GCTTTCTTGGCCGGCGCCTTCTTTGCCGCCGCCTTCTTCGCTGGTGCTTTGGCGGCAGCCTTGCGGGCGGGTCTCTTGCCTCCGGCCTTGCCGGCCCGCTCGGCGATCAGCTCGAGCGCCTGCTCGAGCGTGACCTCGTCCGGCTTCACCGTCCGGGGCAGGGTCGCATTGACCTTACCCTGGTTCACATAGGGCCCGTAGCGGCCGTCGCGGACCGAAATCGCGCCATTGGCATGCTCGAACGTTTTGATTGCGGCGATCGGCGTCTTGTTCCGGCCGAAGCGTCCGCCGCCGGCGGCCTTCTGCGCCAGGAGGTCGACCGCGCGGTTGAGCCCGACCGTGAACACCTCCTCGACATCGGGGAGGTTGGCGTAGGTGCCTTCATGCAGAATGAACGGTCCGTAGCGGCCGATGCCCGCGCTGATCGGCTTCCCCGTTTCCGGGTGAAGGCCGACCGCGCGAGGCAGCGCCAGCAGTTCAAGCGCTCGCTCGAGCGTGAGGCTGTCGGGAGACCAGCCCTTGGGCAGTGAGGATCGCTTGGGAGTTTCGCTGTCGCCGAGCTGGACATATGGGCCGAAACGACCGGACTTCAAGTAGACCGGCTGGCCGGTTTCTTCGTCGGTCCCGAGCACGCCGTCGGACGGTACGCCCTCGGCGGCGCCGGTCGCTGCGTCGCTCAATTGCATGGTGTAGCGGCACTCGGGATAGTTGGAGCAGCCGATAAAGGCGCCGAACTTGCCCAGCTTCAGCGAGAGCTGGCCGGTGCCGCAGTTCGGGCAGCGGCGCGGGTCGGACCCATCGGCCTTGGGCGGGAAGATGTGGTCGGCGAGGAGCTCGTTCAGCGCATCGAGCACTTCGGAAACGCGCAGATCCTTGATCTCGTCGGTCTGCTTGGTGAAGTCCTGCCAGAAATCCCGCAGCACGTCCTTCCAGCGCAACTGCCCGGCCGAGATCTGGTCGAGCTTTTCCTCGAGGTCGGCGGTGAAGCCGTATTCGACCAGCTTCTTGAAGAAGCTCTCGAGGAAGGCCGTCACCACCCGGCCGCGGTCCTCGGGAACGAGGGCGCGCTTTTCGAGCCGGACATAGTTGCGGTCCTGCAATACCGAGATGGTTGCCGCGTAGGTCGAGGGCCGGCCGATGCCGAGTTCTTCCATCTTCTTGATGAGGCTGGCTTCGGTGTAGCGCGAGGGCGGCTGCGTGAAGTGCTGCTCGATCAAGGCCTCGTCGAGTTTCGGCGTATCGCCGATGGCCAGGGGCGGCAGCTCGCGGTCGTCGTCGTCCTGGTCGTCCGCGTCGCGATCCTCTTTGGCCGCGACGCCATAGACGGCAAGGAAGCCGGCGAACGTCACGACCGATCCCACCGCGCGCAACATCACGTCCCGCCCTGGGGCATTCACGGCGATATCGGTGGTCGTCCGCTCGATCTCGGCAGGGCGCATCTGGCTCGCCAGCGTCCGCCGCCAGACGAGGCCGTAGAGCTTCCTCTGGTCCGGATCCCCCACACTGTCCGGGTGGCGGAACATGTCGGTCGGGCGGATCGCCTCGTGCGCTTCCTGCGCGTTCTTGGCCTTGTTCTGGTAGATGCGGGGGGTCGACGGCAGGTAGGCGGAGCCGAATTCCTTTTCGATGGCGTTGCGTGCAGCGGCGATGGCTTCGGGCGCCATGTCGATGCCGTCGGTTCGCATGTAAGTGATGACGCCGTCTTCATACAGACGCTGCGCGACCTGCATTGTCCGGCTCGGCGAGAAACCGAGGCGCGACGAGGCGTCCTGCTGCAGGCTGGAGGTCGTGAACGGCGCGTAGGGGTTGCGCCGGGTCGGCTTCTTGTCGACCGAACGGACCTCGAACCGGCCCGCTTCGATCGCCGCCTTGAGGCGGTTCGCCTCATCGCCGGTCTTGACGTCGAGCTTGTCGGTGACCTTGCCATCGACCGAATAAAGGCGGGCCTCGAAGCTTTTGCCCTTCTCGATCAGCCTGGCGGCGATCGACCAGTATTCGACCGGCTTGAAGCGCTCGATCTCGTTTTCGCGGTCGCACACGATGCGCAGTGCCACCGACTGCACGCGGCCGGCAGACCGCGAGCCCGGCAGCTTGCGCCACAGGATCGGCGACAGCGTAAAGCCGACCAGATAATCGAGGGCGCGGCGAGCGAGATAGGCGTCCACCAGCGGCGCGTCGATCTCGCGCGGATGCTTCATCGCCTCGGTGATGGCGTTCTTGGTGATGGCGTTGAACACCACCCGGCTAACCGGCTTGTCCTTGATCGCCTTCTTCTGCTTGAGCACGTCGAGCACGTGCCACGAAATCGCCTCGCCCTCGCGGTCGGGATCGGTCGCCAAAATCAATTCATCGGCGTCCCGAAGGGCATTTGTGATGTCGTTCAATCGTTTTTTCGATGCGCTGTCGACCTCCCAGCTCATCGCGAAATCGTCGTCCGGAAGCACCGAGCCGTCCTTGGCCGGCAGGTCGCGAACATGGCCGTAGCTGGCCAGGACTTCGTAGTCCTTGCCCAGATATTTGTTGATGGTTTTCGCCTTGGCCGGGCTCTCGACGACGACCAGTTTCATGCCGCAGATGCTTTCGAGGGGTCTAAAACGCGGCGGAAAATGGTTGAGCAAAATGGCACTGTCAACCTCGCCAGCAGAGCGCGCGATCATTCCCCCTTTAGGGGGAAGAAAATTGTGAGGCTACGGCTTGAGCGCTACCAATTGCCCGCTCGACCATTCGATCCGGCCGGCCAGGTCGAGCTCAAGCAACAGCGTTTGGACCGCGCTCACCGAAAGCCCGGCCACGCTGATGAGGTGATCGACAGCAACGGGAGTTGGGCTCAGCGCCTCGATCAGTCGGGCCCGATCGTCGCCGGTCGGCTCAGTCTCGACCACGTGCAGAGCAGGCTCGGGCTCCCAGTCCGGCTCCAGTAATGCCGACCGCGATGGATCTGGCATGGCCAGCGACTCGATGATGTCGGCGGCCGACGTCACGAGCCTGGCCCCTTGCTGGATGAGATGATTGCCGCCCTCGGCACGCGGATCGAGTGGCGAGCCGGGCACGGCGAACACCTCGCGATTCTGCTCCAGAGCCAGCCGCGCGGTGATCAGCGAGCCCGAGCGCTTGGCCGCTTCGACCACCACAACGCCGAGCGAGAGTCCGGACACCAATCGATTGCGGCGCGGAAAGTCCTGGGCACGCGGCGCCCAGCCTATCGGCATCTCGCTGATCAGCGTACCGCCGCGATCGAGAATATTGCGTGCCAGGGGGAGGTTTTCTTCAGGATAGATTTTGTCCAGACCGCCTGCGAGGACAGCGACAGTGCCAGTGTTCAAGGACGCCGCGTGCGCAGCGGCATCGATCCCGCGTGCCAGTCCCGAGACGACAACGAAGCCCGCTTGGCCGAGACCCGAGGCGAGAACCTGCGTCATCCGCTGGCCGGCCGCCGACGCGTTGCGCGCCCCGACAATGGCGACGGCGTGGCTCAGATCGAGCTGACCTCCTATCACCGAAATCATCGGCGGCGCACCGGAGATGTGACGCAACAGCGGCGGATAGTCCGGCTCGTCCATTCCAACGAACCGCCCGCCGAGCTTTTCGAGGGCTGCGATCTCGTTTTCGGCCTCGCCCGCGCTCGGCACCAATGCCTTGACGCCGGCCCGCGAAACCAGCCGGGGCAGGTCTGCCAGGGCCTGTTCTGCGGAGCCGGCGCGGTTCAGCAATTGCCGGAACGTGACGGGACCGACGTTCTCGGTCCGGATGAGCCTGAGCCAGGCGATCCGTTGCGACGGTGTGAGCCTGATCCCCGTCGCCATCGCCATCAGGTGGACTCGGCTGTCTTTTTCTCGGAGCCGATCTTTGGCTCCGTGCCGTTGAGGAGGCGGCCGATATTGGCACGGTGGTTGTAGATAAGCAGCGCCGCCAGCAGCGCTGCGGTTGCTGCAAGCTTCATTCCGTCGCCGGCCCAGCCCACGAGATAGGCGACGTAGGCAAAGATCGGAGAGGTGACCGCGGCGGTGAGTGCCGAGAGCGAAGAGAATCTCTGCGCGAACGCGATGAACAGCCAGACGGCGCAGAAGATCAGACCGACCGGCCACGCCAGGCCGAGCAGCACGCCGATCATGGTGGCCACGCCCTTGCCGCCCTTGAACCCTAGCCAGACCGGGAAGCAGTGGCCGAGAAACACGGTGATCGCAGCGATATAGATCGCATCACCTGGCCAGAAATAGCGGGCGACGATCACGGCGATCGCACCCTTCAGGGCGTCGAGGATGAGCGTCGCGGCTGCCAGCTCGCGGCGCCCGGTTCGCAGCACATTGGTTGCGCCGATATTGCCCGAGCCGATCTTGCGCACATCGCCGAGCCCGGCGGCGCGCGTGATCAGCAGCCCGAACGGGATCGAGCCGAGCATGTAGCCGACAATGGCGGCGAGCACATAGCCGATCATCTTGCCCCCTCCCGCCAGTCAGCATGGCGGAAGACGGAC
>DATMTK010000160.1:0-1639 GCA_035564755.1 Devosia sp.
TCGGTGAGCAGCGAGCTCGCGCCGAAGCGGAAGAGGTGCGGCTGCAGCCAGTGCGTGCCGAGCTCCTCCTTCATCAGCGCCATGTAGTCGAGCGCCGTTTTAGCCGAGCTGATGCCGCCGGCCGGCTTGTAGCCGATCTCGACGCCGGTCTCGTCGGCGAACCAGCGGATCATGCGGATCATCGCCAGCGATACCGGCAGGGTGGCGTTGACCTTTTCCTTGCCGGTCGACGTCTTGATGAAGTCGGCGCCGGCCAGCATGCAGACCAGCGAAGCGCGGCCCACCTGATTGAGTGTCGCAAGGTCGCCGGTGCCGAGGATAGTCTTCAGATGCGCCTCGCCGCAGGCCTCGCGCATCGCCTTGACCTCGTCGTAGAGGCCCTGCCAGTCGCCGGTCAGCACCTGGTGGCGATTGATGACGATGTCGATTTCCTTCGCACCGGCCGCGACCGAGGCCTTGATCTCCTCGAGGCGTGTCGCAAGCGGCGCAAGGCCGTGCGGAAAGGCTGTCGAAACCGCGGCGACCGGAATGCCGCTGCCCTCGAGCGCATGCACCGCGGTCGGAACGAAGGTGTGATAGACGCAGACCGCACCGGGCACGATCTTGAGGTCCGCGATGTCGTAGCCATCGATGATCTCGTCGGTCAGCGGATGCCGCGCCTTGGCGCAGAGCCGCTCGACGCGGCCGGGTGTGTCGTCGGAGTTGAGGGTCGTCAGGTCGATCAGCGTAATGGCGCGCAGCAGCCACGCGGCCTGCCAGTCCTTCTTCACCGTCCGCCGCGTGCCGATCGTCGCAGCGCGGCGCTCGAGCGCCGAGCGGTTCATGCGGATGCGGCCGACCCAATCGAGATCGAGCGCGAAACCGGGATTGCGCGCCGGAGGATGCGCCGTGGCCTTGGCCGGCGCGGGCGCCGCCGTCGGAGTATCGACGATGCGTAAACTCATATCGCCTCCAGGACACCGTTGGTGTCGGTGCGCGGTCGATGTCCGCGCAAACTTCATTGGTGGCGAGGGTATCAAAGATAGGCGCCCTCCTACAACGGATGTCGTAGGTGGGCGCCTATCTGGTGCCACCAGCCTGAGGGCGGGGCCGGCGGTCTTCGGCAAGGCAAACACGCCAGCCGCCCGTCGGTTCCGCTGAGTCGTTCACATCATTTGGACAGGAATTCCGGCCCGAATGAATGCGGCAGCAGTTGATTCAAAGTCTGCGTCAGCGGCGCACCCTCGATACCGTGGCTGATCACCACGACGTCGAGGTCCGCGAACTCGCGAATGCGCTGCCGGCAGCCGCCGCAGGGCGTGACAGGCGCGGTCCCCGGCCCGGTCACGTAGAGGCGGCGGATGCGCTTGCCGCCGCCGGCGATCATTGCGGCGATGGCCGAGGCTTCGGCGCAGTTGCCGATGGGATAGGCCGCATTCTCGATGTTGCATCCGGCGTAAATCCTGCCGTCGTCGGCCAGGATCGCCGCACCCACCGAAAAATGCGAGTACGGGGCGTAAGCTCGCGCCCGCACGGCCTCGGCCGCTGCAAACAGTTCGGTATCGGAGGCCACGCGTCAGCGCTCCTTGGTGTAGGGCACGCCGCCTGCCTTCGGGCCGATCGCCTTGCCGATGAAGCCGGCCAGCAGCACGCAGGTCAG
>DATMTK010000161.1:0-12634 GCA_035564755.1 Devosia sp.
GCCGGAGCCCGGGCGCAATGTGTCGATGGGGATGATCGCGCTGGCCCGTCGCTCGGGCCGGCCGGTCTATGCCATCGCCACCGCGACATCCCGGCGCAAGGTGCTCGACCGGGTGTGGGACAAGATGCAGCTCAATTTCCCATTCTCGACCATCGCGTTTGCGTGCGAGGGACCGGTGTACATGACGGACGCGGCGATCACCGACGAGCAATATGCGGCGGAATTGGCAACGTCGCTGGACCGGGTGCTGCAGAAGGCATTCGACATGGCCGACGGGAAGCTTTCGACGCAAAGCGCGCAGTAGCCATGACGGCATTCCCGCGGAAACGGGAACGCAGACGGAACGTGCAGACATCCGAGAGCCAGGCCTGGATTCCCGCTTTCGCGGAAATGACGTTGGGGAATGTCCGTCTGCTTTCGACCGCTAGGCCCGGAGCGATGCAATGATCTGGTCGATCGCCCCCGGACCACCGATCCGCTCCTGACCGATCCCGCCGCGGCGCGTCCGGTCGATGTCGTTGCCCAGCAGCGCGGCCAGCGCATCGCCGATCTCGCGCGGGTCGTCCTGCACCAGCCATCGCGCATCGCCAAACAGGCGGCTCTCGTCGCGGTGGCGCTTCAGACGATCGCCGGGACGGGTGAAGCTCAGCACGGGGCGGCGGGAGCCGAGCGACTGGATGGTGGCGGTGCCGGCCTGCGATAGAACGACGTCCGACTCGTCGAGCAGATCGCCGAGCGCGCCGCGGAAGGCGTGGATGGTCAGGTCGCCGGTGAAGTTGAGACCGGTCCAGGCGAGGTTGGCGGCCCGTGCCAAAGCCTCGGGCTCAATGCCGCCGGCGAGCGCGAGGAAGACGTCTGGACGCAATGCCTCCGGCAGGCGGCGCAAGGCGTCGACCTGCAGCGCGAAATTGGCGGCCGTCTGCTCGCGGCTGCCGGGCAGCAGCGTCACCGCCAGCGGCCGCGTGCGCAGCGATTTGATGTCGATGCCGGCGCGCGGGATGGTGTCCATCATGACGTTGCCGGCGGCGCGGGCGTCGATGCCGTGCGCCTGGAGGCTTTCCGCCAGCGACGGGTGACGGCTGAACACGGTGCGGCACGTCTTGCCGATGACCCAGCGCTCGATGCCGAGGTACGGGCTGCCATAGCCGGTCTTGTACACATCGACATAGGTGACGCCGCGGATGCCGCTGAGGAAGCAGCCGCCGACGCCGATGAAGTCGCCGATCACCAGCACGCGGTCATAGGCGTGACGGACGCGGTGCATGAAGGCGAGCCCCGGCGGCACGGTGCCGAGCAGGCCGCCGGCGACATCCTGCGCGATGGTGCCGCTCGCGACGCGCGAGCCGGCGCTGGCGAGACTGGCGCGCGGCCCCACGATCTCGCAGACGCCCGCGTAGTACTGGCCGCTGCCGAGGGTGGGGTAGGCATGGGCGGTGATGGAGGGCGGGAGGCGGCGGACGAGCTCGGCACCAACGGAGTCTTCGCCGATGCCGTTGGTGATGACGAGGAGCCTGGTGGGCGCCAAGCTGCTACTTGCCGGAGAGGCCGTGGCGCTTGAAGGCTTCGAGCGCGGCATCGGCATCGACATAGGCCTCCTGCCGGTCGACGTTCCAGTAGCTCAGCTCGTCGATCGGGATCGGCTTGCCGGTGATGGCGCAGCGCACGAAACTGCCGGGCCGGACCACGACATAGTCGCCGTCGAGATAACGGATCACCGCCTCGGAGGGGGTGAAGTTCTTGTCGTAAATGTTCATCGGTCAGGCCTTTCCGCCCGAATATAGGGGGATTTGCGGCGGCTGCAAACCGATGCCTAAAACAGGCTCTCCTGCCCGCCGTCATCCTTGGGCGGGCGCGGTTTTTTGCGCTGCACCGGGGCGCCGGAGACGGCGGCGCCGAACTGGCCGTCAGCGACTTCCACAGCAAGAAGCTGGCCGGGGCGCACGGCGGATTTGCTGCGCACGATGTGGCCCTGATCGTCGACCACCAGCGCGAAGCCGCGATCGAGCACGCCCTTGTAGCTATAGGACTCGAGCAACTTCCCGAGGGAGGTGAGGTCGTTGCCACGCTGCGCGATGAGGCGGCGCAACGCCGGCTGCAGCCGGTCGGAACATGGCGCGAGGCGGGTGCGGGCATGCCGCAGTTCGTCGCTGAGCGTCTTGGCCGAGAGGCGGGCGCCGACGGTTGCGAGGCGCAGGCGCTTGTTCTGGCCGAGATGGCGCAGCGAGGCGCTGAGATTGGTCGCAGCGAGATCGAGCCGCTGCCGTGCGATATTGAGCAGATCGAGCGGACGCGGCAGCTCGCCGGCCGCGGCGCGCAGGCGGTCGCGGCTATGGCCGAGCTGGCGGCGCACGATGCCGCGCGTGCGCTGGCCCTGGTCGTCGACATAGGCGATGAGCTCGGCGCGCACCGGCACGGCCGCTTCGGCCGCAGCGCTGGGGGTGGGCGCGCGATGGTCGGCGGCGTAGTCGACAAGCGTGGTATCGGTCTCGTGGCCGACGCCGGAGATGACCGGGATGCGCGAGGCCGCGACGGCACGCACCACAATCTCCTCGTTGAAGCTCCAGAGGTCCTCGATGGAGCCGCCGCCGCGGGCGACGATCAGCAGATCCGGACGCGGCACCGGGCCACCGCTCTCCGGCAGCGCGTTGAAGCCGGCAACAGCGTGCGCGACTTCGGCCGCCGCCGTCTCGCCCTGGACCCGCACCGGCCAGACGATCACATGGCTGGGGAAGCGGTCGTCGAGGCGATGGAGGATATCGCGGATCACAGCGCCGGTGGGCGAAGTGACGACGCCGATGATACGCGGCAGGTAAGGCAGCTTCTTCTTGCGCTCGGCGGCGAACAGGCCCTCGGCGGCGAGCTTCTTGCGCCGCTCTTCGAGCAGCGCCATGAGCGCGCCGGCGCCGGCCGGTTCGATCTGCTCGATAACGATCTGGTATTTGCTCGAACGCGGGAAGGTGGTGAGCCGGCCCGTGGCGATGATCTCAAGGCCTTCCTCGGGCTTGAAGCGGAGGCGCGGCCAGGTGGTCTTCCACACCACCGCGTCGATCGAGGCCGCATCGTCCTTGAGCGTGAAGTAGGCGTGGCCGGACGAGTGGACGCCGCGGAAGCCGGAGATCTCGCCGCGCACGCGGACATACTGGAACTCGTCCTCGACCGTGCGCTTTACCGCGAGCGCCAGCTCACTGACCGTGAATTCGGGCGTGTTGGTGCGTGGCAGCTCCATGCCTCCTGTTGCGCTTTCGTTCGCGTTTGTGTCAAGGAGGCCGGGCGGGTTTGGGAAATGCGATGCGAGTACTGCTGATCGGATCGGGCGGACGGGAGCACGCGCTGGCCTGGAAGCTGGCGCAGAGCCCTGGGCTGACGAAACTCTACGTCGCGCCGGGCAACGGCGGCACGAGCGAGGTAGCCGAGAATGTCGCGCTCGATCCCGCCGACCATGCGGTACTTGTCGGCTGGGCCCAGGCGAACGCCATCGACTTCGTGGTGATTGGGCCCGACGCGCCTGTGGTGGCCGGACTCGGGGACGCGGTGCGGGCCGCCGGTATCGCCTGCTTCGGGCCGAGCAAGGCGGCGGCACAGCTCGAGGGCAGCAAGGCGTTCACCAAGGCGCTCTGCGACGAGATGCATATCCCGACCGCTGGGTATCGCAGGTTCGACGCTTTGGAGCCGGCTCTCGCCCATGTGCGCGAGAAGGGTGCGCCGATCGTGATCAAGGCCGACGGCCTGGCGCTGGGCAAGGGCGTCACCGTGGCGATGCACATCGCGGCGGCCGAGCACGCGATCAAGGACTGCTTCGGTGGCGCCTTCGGCACCTCGGGTGCTTCGGTCGTGATCGAGGACTTCCTCGAGGGCGAGGAGGCGAGCTTCTTCGTTCTGTGCGACGGCGAGCACACGCTGCCGCTCGCCACGGCGCAGGACCATAAGCGGGCCTTCGACGGCGACAACGGGCCCAACACCGGCGGCATGGGCGCCTACTCCCCGGCAGCGGTGATGACCGACGAGCTCATCGCGCGAACGATGCGTGAGATCATCGAGCCGACGGTGCGCGGGATGAAAGCGCGCGGCACGCCATACCAGGGCGTCCTCTATGCCGGTCTGATGCTGACGCGCGAGGGGCCCAAGCTCATCGAATACAATGCGCGCTTCGGCGACCCTGAAACGCAGGTACTGATGCCGCGGCTCGAGAGCGACCTGCTGGAGCTGCTTTACGCGACGGCGACAGGGGCGCTCGCCGGCAGGACGGCGAGCTGGCGGCCGCAGGCGGCGCTGACCACGGTGCTCGCGGCACGCGGCTATCCCGGCGAGTACAAGAAGAACACGCCGATTGGCGCCCTGCCCGCGGAAACGGCGGATCTTGTGGTCTTCCACGCCGGTACCGTGCGCGAAAGCGGGCGGCTCCTGAGCATTGGCGGGCGCGTACTGAACGTTACGGCGCTCGGCCGCTCGGTGGCCGACGCCAAGGAGCGGGCGGACGAGGCGATCGCCGAAATCGACTGGCCGGAGGGCTTCCACCGGCACGATATCGGCTGGCGCGCGATCCTGCGTGAACGGAACGCCCGGCTCGATCGTTAGCCCTGCTGGACGTTTGTTTTTTGCAGGGACCCTGGAAGGTCTTATAAACCTTCGAGGCGCAGCATAGATGCTCAGAATGGCTCAGGACCTCGCACATGAGGACGAACTGATCCCCATCCAACAGCGGGGACAGGAGCTGATTGAGCGCATGCGGCTGGGCGAAGACCCCCCTCCCGCCGCGCCAGTGACATCCAACCACAGCATGCCGAGGATCGGCGTCGCGCTCGGCGGCGGCTCGGCCCGCGGCCTCACCCACATCCCGTTCATCGAGGCGATGGACGAACTCGGCCTCAAGCCCTCGGTGATCGCCGGCACCTCGATCGGCGCGCTGATCGGCTCCGGCTGGGCCAACGGCATGGCCGGCAAGGAGCTGCGCGAGCATGCACTGTCGGTGCTGGGCACCATGCGCATCATCGCCGGCCGCATCTGGGGGCATCAGATCGGCAATCTCGGCGGGCTGGTGCGCAACGGGTTCAACCTGCAGCTCGACGCGATGCGCATCGTCGATGCGTTCCTGCCCGAGCCGTTTCCGGACGACTTCAAGGACCTGACGATCCCGCTCTATGTGGTGGCGACGGATTTCCAGAGCTGGCACCAGGCGGTGTTCAACAGCGGCGAGCTCAGGCCAGCGATCGCGGGATCGATCGCCATTCCATCGCTGTTCAAGCCGGTGCGCTACGCCAATCACGTGCTGGTCGACGGCGGCGTGGTGAACCCGCTGCCCGTCGACCAGGCAAGCGGCCACGACATCCTCGTGGCGATCGACGTCAATGGCGATCCGAGCGAGGCGCTGCACCGCGCCGATTTCCACGCGCTCGATTTCTGGTTCGGGGCGGCACAAATCATGATGCACTCGCTGACCGCGCAGATGATGGCGGCCTACCCGCCCGACGTTTACGCGCGGCCGCACATCAGCGCCTTCGGGGCGCTCGAATTCTGGCGGGTCAAGGAGATCATCGAGGCGGCGGACAAGGAGAAGGACAACTTCAAGCGCCACCTCAGCAAGAAGGTCGAGCAGTTCATCATGAAGACGGGCGAGACGATGCGGGCGGAGTAGACTCCGACGTGGGATCGAGTGATCGACCGCAAGGCCCCCTCACCCGCCGCTACGGGGCGACCTCTCCCCCAAGGGAGAGGGTGAAGATGCGGCACGATCTTTCCACTGCACAGCCCTCCGACTGAGGGGGCCTTTTTCTATTCGCGCAGCCGCGCGAAAAAGTGCTTCAGCAATTCCCCGGCCCGCCGCTCGCTCACGCCCGATACCACTTCGGGGTGGTGATGGGTGTTGGGGTTTTCAAACAGGCGCACCCCGTGCTCGACGGCGCCGGCCTTGGTGTCGCTTGCGGCGTAGATCACGCGCCGCAGACGCGCATGGGCGATGGCGCCGGCGCACATGGCGCAGGGCTCAAGCGTCACGTAGATATCGCAGCCGTCGAGCCGCCCGCCGCGCCGTTGTGCCGCCTCGCGGATCGCGAGGAGCTCGGCGTGGGCCGTCGGATCGCGGAGGTCGCGCATGCGGTTGCGCTCGGCGGCGAGGATGACGCCGTTCTCGACCACCACCGCTCCCACCGGCGCCTCCCCGGCGGCGGCGGCCTGTTCGGCCAGTTCGATCGCAACGTCCATCGGGGATTGGTGCATTTCCGGGTGGTAGCAGGTTTCGGGGACGGACTAAACTGAGGGGTCCGGAGAATCATCCCCTTTGTCTATCCGCCAGCTCCCCGAGGACCTGATCAACCGCATCGCTGCCGGCGAGGTGGTGGAGCGTCCGGCGAGCGTCGTGAAGGAGCTGGTCGAGAACGCCATCGACGCCGGCGCCACGCGCATCGTGGTGACGACGGCGGGCGGTGGGCGTAGCCTGATCCGGGTCGAGGACGACGGCGCGGGCATGGACCGCGACGACCTCGTGCTCTCGGTCGAGCGGCACGCGACGAGCAAACTTGCCGATGACGGGCTCGACAATATCCGCACGCTGGGTTTCCGCGGCGAGGCGCTGGCTTCGATCGGCGCCGTCGCGCACCTGACCGTGGCCGCGCGGACCGAGAATGCAGCCTCGGGGTTGCGGATCGAGGTCGAACGCTCGCGTAAATCCCAGGTGCTGCCGCAGGCGATGAACCGCGGCACGATCGTCACGGTGCGCGAGCTGTTCGCCGGCGTGCCGGCGCGGCTCAAGTTCCTGAAATCGGACCGGGCGGAAGCGGCAGCGGTCGCCGACGTGGTCAAGCGGCTGGCGATGGCCAACCCGCAGGTGCACTTCGTGCTCGATGGATCGGACCGCTCACCGAGCAACTGGCCGGCCGACGGCGAGCTCAGGGCACGGGTGATGCAGGTGATGGGCGCCGACTTTGCCGAGAACGCCGTTCCATTGGCGACGACGCGGCACGGCGTGGTGGTGACCGGGCTCGCCGGACTGCCGACCTACTCGCGCGCCAATTCGCTGAGCCAGTTCTATTACGTCAACGGCCGCTCGGTGCGCGACAAGGTGCTGCTCGGTGCGGTGCGGGCTGCCTATGCCGATTTCGTGTTCCGCGACCGCTTCCCGGCGATCGCGCTGTTCCTCAGCATCGATCCGGCGGCGGTGGATGTGAACGTGCATCCGGCCAAGGCCGAGCTGCGCTTCCGCGATTCCGGCGGGGTGCGCGGCGCGGTGATCCGCGCTATCCTCGATGCGCTGGGCGAGGCGGGGTATCGCGCCTCGAGCACGGTGGCCGAAGACGTGCTCGGGGCGTTCCGCGCGCCGGAGACGGCGGGGGCGGAGAGTGCTCCAATACCGGTGTTGGGGGCCGCGCCCTCCGGCGCCTTCGGCGCCACCTCTCCCGCGACCGCGGGGCAAGGGAGGAGCCAGACTGCGAGCTTCGACGGCCTCGCCGAGCCGAGCGCGCGCTACGAGGCGTTCGAGCTGCCGCCGGAAGAAGACAGTTATCCGCTCGGGACGGCACGGGCGCAGATGTTCGAGAACTTCATCGTGGCACAGAACGGCGATGCACTGGTGCTCGTCGACCAGCACGCGGCGCATGAACGGCTGGTCTATGAGCGGTTCAAGGCCGAGCTCGCCGGCGGCCCGGTGGCGAGCCAGATGCAGCTCATTCCGGTGGTGATCGAGTTTCCCGAAGAAGACTGCGAGCGGCTCGAGGACGCCGCTCCGACGCTGGCGCGGCTGGGGCTGTATCTCGAGCGCTTCGGACCGCGGGCGATCGCGGTACGCGAGACGCCGGCGCTGCTCGGGCAGTCCGACATCGACGGGCTGGTCAAGGACATCGCCGACGGGCTCGCCGAATGGGACAACAGCGAGGCGCTCGGCGACCGCCTCGACAGTATCATCGCGCGCATGGCCTGCCACGGTTCGGTGCGCTCGGGCCGCGTGCTGCGCGTCGACGAGATGAATGCGCTCTTGCGCGAGATGGAGCGCACGCCGCATTCCGGCCAGTGCATCCACGGCCGGCCGACCTATGTCGAGCTCAAGAAGGCCGACCTCGAGCGAATGTTCGGCCGGACGCGCTAGGCCGGCGTAACCAGATGCACCGCCGCCGCCCCATATTCGCGGCGGTCGTCGAGGGTGAAGCCGTCCGGCAAGGTGACGGTCACCTCGCTCGCTTCCTCCAGCACCAGCAGCGTTTCCGGCTTCAGCCAGCCGCCGTCGCGAAGCGAGACCAGCGCCTGCTCGCCCAGGCCTTTGCCGTAAGGCGGATCGAGGAAGACGAGGTCGACCGGGCCCATGGTGCCGGCGGGCCCGAGGCCGGTGGCGTCACGGCGGAGCAGTTTGGTCACGCCGCCGGCGCCGAAGGCTTCGATGTGGTCGCGGATGAGGCCGCGGGCTTCCGCGCCGGTGTCGACGAAGATCACGTGTGCGGCGCCGCGCGACAGGGCTTCGAGCCCCATGGCGCCGGTGCCGGCGAAGAGATCGAGGACGCGCAGGCCGTCGAGGTTCGGGCCGAGGCGGCTCGCCACGATATTGAATACCGCCTCACGGACGCGATCGGCTGTGGGCCGGATGGAGTCATCCTCGGGCGAGCTCAGTTGCTTGCCGCGGAATTTTCCGGCGACGATGCGCATCAGGTGTTTGGTTTGCGCGGACGGCGCGGACGATCGCCACCGGGGCCGGAGCCGCGCGGGCGCTTGACGAAAGGCTTGTCACCGGCGGGACGCGTTCCGTGCGGCTTGTCACCGGCCGGACGCGGCGCGCGCGGCTTGTCGCCGAAGCTGCGCTTGGGGCGATCGGCACCTTCGGCGGAGCGGGGCGCGTAGGGCCGCTTGGGGCGGTCGCCGCCGGGTGCAGCGGAGCGCGGCGTGTACGGGCGCTTCGGGCGATCGCCGGCGGGCGCGTCGGGGCGCGGCGTGTAGGCACGCTTCGGGCGATCGGCGAAATCTCCGGTACGACGTACGGCGGAGCGGGGGGCCGCCCCCTCCACGACGCTGCGCGTGGTCCCCCTCCCCCGCTTGGCGGGAGAGGAGTCCCGACTGCCGAAATCGCGCTTCGGGCGGTCGGCAAAATCGCGGGTGCGGCCGCCCCCTCCACCACGCTGCGCGTGGTCCCCCTCCCCCGCGCTGCGCGCAGGAGAGGATCGCCGACTGCCGCCCTCAGCAAAAGACCGCTTCGGCCGATCCTCGAAATCCCGCTTCGGGCGATCCCCGGAGTCCTTGCGCGGGCCTTTGGCGAAGGGCTTGCGGTCGCCGTCGCGCGGCTTGTCGCCGAAGCCCTGCTTGAACGCGGGACGATCGCCCTCGTCACGCGGCGGACGCGGCTTCTTGCCGTAGGTCTTTGCCACGAAAAGGGCTTCGGTACCGTCGGGGTTGAACACCTTGCGCGGCGGACCGACATCGGCCGGCGCCTCGCGGCGGTCGGGCGGCGGCCGGCGCGGAAAGCGGCTGCCGGGCCGGTCCTTGCGCGGCGGCGCGTCCTCGGGACGCAGCTTGCGCTCGCGGTCCGGCCGGTCGGTGAAGTGGAAGCGCTCGGTACGGTCGGCCATGGCCTTGCGCTGCCTCGCCGGCTCGGTGCCGGGCTTGCTGGCGCGGAGCGCGGGATTGGCGGCGCCGCGGGCCAGGCGAATTGCCGCAGGCTCGGGCAGCTCGCTGTCGAAATCGACGCCCGCTTCATCGGCGAGGCGCTTGCCGAGCTGCTCGCGCAGCACGCGGGCACGGACCACCTCGACGCCGCCGATCGGCAGGTCGCTGAGCTGGAACGGGCCGAAGCTCACGCGGATCAGGCGGTTGACCGTGAGGCCGAGCGCCCCGAGGACGTTCTTGACCTCGCGGTTCTTGCCTTCGCGCAGCGCCAAAACAAGCCAGACATTGCTGCCCTGCTCACGCTCCAGCGTCGCTTCGATCGGGCCATATTTCACGCCATCGACCTCGAGCCCATCCTTGAGCGCATCGAGCTGCGGCTGGGTGATGCTGCCGAAGGCGCGGACGCGATATTTGCGCAGCCAGCCGGTGGCCGGCAGCTCGAGCACACGCTTGAGACCGCCATCGTTGGTGAGCAGCAGCAGACCTTCGGTGTTGATGTCGAGGCGTCCGATGGAGACGACACGCGGCAGGCCCTGCTGTTCGAGCGTCTCGAAGATGGTGGGGCGGCCTTCCGGGTCCTTCTCGGTGACCACGAGGCCGGCCGGCTTGTGGTAGAGCCAGACGCGGGTGCCCTGGCGGGCCTGCAGCGGCTGGCCATCGACCTTCACCTGGTCCTTTTCGGTGACGTTGAAGGCGGGGGTGCGGATCACCTTGCCGTTGACGGCGACGCGGCCGTCCTTGATCCATAGCTCGGCGTCACGGCGCGAGCACAGGCCGGCGCGGGCGATGACTTTGGCAAGCCGGTCGCCGGCAAAGGACGAAGCGATATCGGGCATTTGGGGCTCCTGCGGGACCTTCGGGCGAAAGCCCGGTCAGCGCATCATGAGAACGGGGCGGCGCGGAGAGGTTCCGCGCCGGAGGTGTCGCGTCAGCTCTTCTTCTTGAGCAGCGCGTTGCGGATTTCGACCGGGCAGCTCGGATCGTTGACCGAAACGAGATCGCCGGTCTTGGACAGGCAGACGAGATCCTGCTGGTTGTTGTCGAGCGAGAAATACTGCTCGGGCGGGGTGAAGATCGAGCGCTTCGAACTGAGGGTGAAGCTCTTCATCTTGGCGGTCAGCGTCTTGAGCTCGGCGGCGGTCAACGGGCGGCCGTCGGGCGTGTTGATGTCGACGACGCGGGCGTGCTTGGCGTGCTCGATATCGGCCGCACTGAGGCCGGTGGTGTCGATCTTGGGCTTGGTGTCGTCGACCGGCAGCGCCGCGGTTTCGGCATCGGCGGTCTGCGGCGGCGGCAGGTCTTTGGTGTCCTTGGGCAGGACGAGCGGACCGCGCAGATTGGTCGGATCGGGCTTGACCGGGGTCGGGATCAGGCCAAGGCCCTGGGCGGTCTTGTCCATCACCTCGGTTTCGAAGGTCTGCGGCGAGGCGAAGGCGTTGGTGCCTTCGGTGGTGGTGCAGGCGGAAAGGCCCATGCCGACGAGGACGATTGCGGCAAAGGCAGCCGCGCGCGGCACGCTCAACTCAAACGGCATATACGATGTCCTTTTCGCCCCTTACGGCCCCGGGGTGATTGTCGCAACAGGCACAATTCGCGGCCCGAGCGCGCCTCTGTACCCGGTTAGGCCGCCTAAGACCAGATTCTGGCAGCAATTGGTTCACGCTGGGTTCGCAGCTTTCGGCCTCGATATTCCCAATAGATCGAGGAGCAAAAGACACACTCCCACGGTAATCGCGGCGTCGGCAACGTTGAACACGAAGAACGAGACATCGCCGAAATGCAGCCAGAAGAAATCGGCGACGCCGGGGTAGATCAGCCGGTCCAGGGCATTCGACGCGGCGCCGCCGATGCAGATGGCGAGTCCGGCCCGCACCAGGGCCGACGAGCTGCGGGCCCACCAGACGATCAGGGCCACCAGCGCAACAGCGACGACCGCGGCCACCGCGAGGAAGGGCAGCGCGCTCAGCAGGCCATAGGACACGCCGGTGTTGTAAATCAGGGTGAGATCGAGGAAGGGCAGCAGCGGCCGGGTGTAGCCGGGCGGCCAGTGCAGCATTTCGATCGTCAGGTATTTGTGCAGGCGGTCGAGCGCGAAGGCCACGACACCGAGCGCGAGGCTGAGCCGGAGGCCATTTCCGGGATGCATCAAAGTCCAGCGGCCTCGCGCTCGCGCATCGCCTGGGCGTCGCGCTTGCTGAGCTCGGGCATTGCGGTGTCCATGTCCGCCTCGGCGAAGTAGCGGCGCGAGCGGAGGCACTGGCGGCCGTGCTCGTCGGCGCGGCCGAAGACGACACCTACCCCCTTCACCTCTGGCAGCGTGAAGGCATCGGCCGGAGCCGCCCCCGACTCGAGGTCGAGGAACGAGGTAATGCTGATCTCCGCCAGATCGACGCCCTCGAGCGCGGCGGCGAGCTCGGTATTGTCGACATAAACCTTGGGCGCCGCCTCGAGCGAGGAGCCGATGACCTTGTCCTTGCGCACCAGTTCGAGCGCGCCGGTCACGACCTTGCGGACCTCGCGCACCTTCTCCCACTTCTCCGCCAGCGCCTTGTCGGCCCATTCGGCCGGAACCTCGGGCATCTGCCGCAGGTGCACCGATTCCGACGTGCCGGAATGCCGTTCCAGCCAGCACTCTTCCATGGTGAACACCAGGATCGGGGCGAGCCAGGCGGTGAGGCAGTCGAACACGGCGTCGATCACTGTCAGCGCCGCCTTGCGCTTCACCGAAGAGATCGGATCGCAATAGAGCACGTCCTTGCGGATATCAAAGTAGAAGGCCGACAGCTCGACGTTCATGAAGTTGCTGAGCGCCGCGACGACGCGCTTGTAGTCGTATTGCGCGTAGGCCTCGCGAACGAGCGCATCGAGCTCGAAGAGGCGGTTGAGGATCAGCCGCTCGAGCTCGGGCATGTCGCTCAGCGCCACGCGCTCTTCGGACTTGAAGTGCGCGAGGTTGCCGAGCAGCCAGCGCATGGTGTTGCGGAGCTTCCTGTAGCTGTCGACGGTGGTGCTGATGATCTCCTTGCCGATGCGCAGGTCGTCGGCATAGTCGGAGGCC
>DATMTK010000162.1:0-1926 GCA_035564755.1 Devosia sp.
GGCAAGCCCTTGCGGCCATAGGGGAGCGAGGCGCGGTACATCTCGTCCCAGATGCGGTTGATGTTGCGCGCGTCTTCGCCGACGAGGAAACGGGCGAAGTGGTGCTTGATCAGCCACGCGGCCGGCGCGCCGCCCGAGCCGGTGGCAACGCCCACCGTTCCGTCTTCGGTCTCGATCTCGACGACAAGCGAGCCGAGCACGCCGATACCCCAGCTCGAGCGGCGCTCGCGATATTTGGCGTAGCCCGACATCGGATTGCTGATCAGGCTGTCGACGAGCCAATGCTTCGACTCTCCGGGCTTGAAGTAGGTCCCGGCCGAGGCAGCCGGCGCCAGCGTAAAGACGCGCACGGCCTTGATGGTGAAGCTGGTCACTTCAGGTAGAACACGCGCTTGAGCGGAATCTGCACCGGCACGTTGTCGGCATCCGTCGCCATGATGTCGGCCATGTGCGCCCACCAGCGCTGCATGATTTCGGTGTCCGGCAGCTTGTCCATTGTGTGATCGTCGGTGCGGGTCAGGATGCCGAAGAGATGGTTGCTCTCGGGGTCGAGCCAGATCGAATAGTCGGAGACGCCCGCATCCTTCAGCGCCTTGGCGAGCTCGGGGAAAATCTCGTCGTGGCGCTTGCGATATTCCCGCGCCTGGCCGGGGTAGAGGTTCATGCGGAAGGCGATCTGCTCGGACATTGGGACCTCAGGAAAGGGCGCGGGCGTTCGACATGGCCTCGATGGTCGTGTCGCGAACGTGCTCGAGATGGTGGCGGTAGCCTTCGACCGCGGCATCGGCGTCGCCGGCCATCACCGCATCGGCGACGACCATGTGCTGCCGAACACTCTTTTCGATGTTGCCCGGCATGGCACTGGCCACCCGGCGCACGTCGAGTCCGATGTCGTAAAGGCCCTGCGCCAGCGCACTCAACAGCCGGTTGTCGGCGGCGTCGTTGAGCGACTGGTGGAACTCGATGTCGAGGAGCCGGAAGGCGACCGGATCGTGGTAGAAGGCCTTCCCGTCGACAGCGTGCTGCATGATGCGCTGCCGCTGCTCGGGTGTGGCGCGGATGGTACCGAGCCGCACCAGCTCGAGATCGACCACGGCGCGGGCCTCGAAATGCTCGTGCACGTCGTACTCGCCGACCGACAACATGACGTTGAACGGCGCCACCAGGCGGCTCGGCGACAGATCGGTGACCGTGTAGCGGCCGCCCTGCCGGCTTTCGAGCACGCCCATCAGCGTCAGCGCCTTGAGCGCCTCGCGCAGTGGCGGCCGCGAGATGCCGAAGGCGATACCCATCTGCGCCTCGGTCGGCAGCCGGTCGCCGGACTTGAGGTTGCCCGACTTGATCATCGCCATGACGCGATTGGCCACCTGCTCGGAGATCGAGCGGCGGTCGAGCGCGCCACCGCCGAATTCGGGCTTGGGGTGGTTGCGGCGGGACGCATCGATCAGTTCGGCAAAGGCATCGGAGGCGCCGTCGCCCGCCATCGCCAGTGCTTCTTTTGCCTTGCCCGCCATGATCGCCTCAGAGGTCCAGCCGATAGAACGCGATGGCGTTGTCGCGGTAGATCTTCCGCGTCTCCGCTTCCGTCAGGCCGAGATCGGCGAAGGCCTCGTCGAGGATCTCGACCCACTGGGGCAGGTTCGTCGATTGCAGCAAGATCGGATAATCGCCCGCGTAGATGGTGCGCTCGGGGCCAAAGGCATCGAGCGTCGCTTCGATATAGGGCCGCAAATCCGCGGGCGTCCAGTTCGGGCCGGCGTAAGGCGGCAGGTCGGACAGCTTGATCCACATGTTTGGGTAGCGCGCGAGATCGTGCACATCCTCGCGGAACTGCGCGATCTTGCCCTGCGCAATGCCAGGCTTGCCGCAATGATCGAGGATCATCGGGACGCCCGAGCTGATTTTCGGCACCCACTCGCGGATGAA
>DATMTK010000163.1:0-5039 GCA_035564755.1 Devosia sp.
ATCGAGGCCGGGATCTTGATCTCGGCGCCGGTCGCCGGGTTGCGGCCGATCGAAGCCTTGCGCTTGGAAACAGAGAAAGTGCCGAAACCAACGAGACGAACCTCATCGCCCTTCTTCAGCGACTTGGTGATCGCGTTGAAAACGGCGTCGACGGCCTCCCCCGCCTGAGCCTTGGTGATGCCCGCGCCGTCGGCGACGACACCGATCAGATCGTTCTTGTTCATAGCGTTTCCTCACGAGTGAAAAAGCCCGCCCTCAAGGCAAGCGGAAAAAACTGCGGCATCCATTTGGCGAGTCCCGCAAACGCAAGGATTCCCGGGGGTTTCGCCGGTTCGGATCGCGCGCCTGTAATGGGACGGCAAAATTGGACGGTCAATGGCAAAAACCTGGGATTTGTCGCGCAAAGCCCGGCAATCCGGGGTTTTCCACCAGCTTCGATGCCGTTTTCCACGCTTCGGAATACCCCGCGTCGCCAAATCGCCCTCCCCGGCCTCTCGCGTTCGGGCTGATTCCCCTGAGAATCGGGCGATTCAGGCGGCCACGGGGACCGGCGGCGAAACCGGAACAACAGCGGGATCGCCGGCAGGTCGGGCGTCGCGGCGACCGGCCAGATGGCCCCGATGAAGGACGGCCTGGCCCAAGAAGATCGTCGTTCCAATCAGCAGCCCGAGAATCGAGGTGAGGCTTTGAGCGCTGGCGACGACGCCCTGCAGCTCGCCCTGCCGGTCCTCGCCGACCGGGCCCCGACATCAGCGACTGGAGCGCCGGCAGTGCGATCCCGCCAATCGCCGGGAGCGGCGACAGCGCGAACGCCATCCAGCCCTCGGGTAGCCAAGCCACCGGCCCCGATGATCAGAAGCTGAGCGTCGCGCCGCCCGCGGCAATCAGCTTGTGCATGCCGGCGGCACCGGCGATCACCACGCCCTCGAGCAGGTCGGCCTGCTCGTAGCCGCGGGTCTTGACGCACGGCGGACAGGCCCAGACCGTGCCGCCGCGCGTCATGATCTCGGCCAGCAGGTCCTTGACGGAATCGAGCGGCGGCACGTGGGTCAGCTCGACGCCACGCTTGCGCACGAGGTCGACGCCCGAGCTGGTGAGGAACAGCGAGACGCGCAGGCCGGCGTTGATGCCGCCGCGGGCGATCGTCAGGGCGACCGACGACATTTCATGCTCGATACCGTGCGTGATGACGACGGTGAGGTCGCGGGATTCGGTCATGTCCATCTCTCATGTGATGATCGATGCGGCAATCGTAGGCGCGGATGGCCGGGTGGCTAAGGCGATAGCCTCCGGATTTCTTGCCTGAGCGTCCAGGCCGGACTACCCTCGCCCGATGGATGTGCTGTCGGACGTCCTCAGTGCGGTCCGTCTCTCGGGGTCGGTGTTGTTCACCGCCGAGTTCAGTGCGCCGTTCGGCGTTGCCGCACCCCCGAGCGAACAGTTCGCCCAGATGCTGGTGCCGGGCGCCCGCCGGCTCATCATGTTTCACCTCATTACCGAGGGCCGTTGCATGGCGCGGGCCGGCAACGGCGAGATGCTGGAGGCCGAAGCCGGCGACATGCTGCTCATGCCCTATGGCGATGCCTTCGCGCTGGCCGATGGCGAGGACAGCGCTCCCTGCTCCATGTTCGAGGTGATGCCGCCTTTGCCATGGGCCGGTCCGCCCAGCATCGTCTATGGCGGCGGTGGCGCCTCGATGCGGCTGCTCTGCGGCTTCCTTCACACCGACGAGTTGCTGCTGCAACCGCTGCTCGCCGACCTGCCCCGCCTCATCGTCATTCGCGGCAGCGAGACCATGCCGCGGCTGCAGGCGCTGAAGAGTTATATTCTAGAAGAGATGTCCAGCCCGCGTGCCGGCGGCGCCTCGATGGTGCAGCGGCTGGTGGAACTGCTCTTCGTCGAGAGCCTGCGCCATGCTCTGCTGCAGCGCTTCGATGGCCCCGCGCCGCCGCTCGCGGCCATCGGCGACCCGATCGTCAACCGGGCGCTGGTGGCGCTGCACGACAGCCCGTCTTTCGACTGGACTGTCGAGGGCCTGGCACGCGCAACGGCCACGTCGCGCTCGCTGCTGGCAGAACGGTTCACCCGGATGGTCGGCTGCCCGCCGATGGAGTACCTGACACGCTGGCGCATGCAGATGGCAGCACGCCGCATGCTCGACCGGCCGGATCCGCTGACGGTCATCGCCGAGTCCGTCGGCTACACCTCCGACAACGGCTTCAACCGCACGTTCCGGCGCTACTTCGGCGAGCCCCCGGCGCGCTGGCGCAAGCGTCGCAAATCCCCGCCCCCCGTACCGGCCGCAACGCAAAACTAAAGGCGGCGCCTCGAGGGCGCCGCCTTTGAATGTTCTTGCGGATGTCCGGGTCAGTGCGCGGTCGTGCCAGCCTCTTCGCCGTCAAGCGTCAGGTCCGGAACGACCGGCGTCTTGGCCGTCTCTTCCTCGTACTTCCACTCGATCGGCTCCGGCTGCTTGACGAGGGCATGCGACAGCACCTCCTCCATGCGGCTGACCGGCACGATCTCGAGACCCTTGGTGACGATCTCCGGGATCTCCTTGAGGTCGCGGACATTGTCGATCGGGATCAGCACCTTCTTGATGCCGAAGCGGAGCGCCGCGAGCAGCTTCTCCTTGAGCCCGCCGATCGGCAGCACGCGGCCACGCAGCGTGATCTCACCGGTCATCGCCACGTCGTGCCGCACCGGAATGCCGGTCATCACCGAGACGATGGCCGTGGCCATGGCGATACCCGCGGACGGGCCGTCCTTGGGGGTCGCCCCCTCCGGCACGTGCACGTGGATGTCACGGGTGTCGAACAGCGTCGGCTTGATACCGAAATCGACCGCGCGCGAGCGGACGTAACCGTTGGCCGCCGAGATCGACTCCTTCATCACGTCCTTGAGGTTGCCGGTGACGGTCATCCGCCCCTTGCCGTGAGTCATCACCGCTTCGATGGTCAGCGTCTCGCCGCCGACCGCCGTCCAGGCGAGACCGGTGACGTTGCCGACCTGCGGCTCCGCATCGACCATCTCGTTGCGGTAGTACGGAGAGCCCAGATACTCCTCGAGGAGCTCGGCGGTGATCTCCACCTTCTTGGACTTGGATTGCATGATGGCGCGCACCGACTTGCGCATCAGCTTGCTGATCTCGCGCTTGAGGTTACGCACGCCGGCCTCGCGCGTGTAGTCGCGCACGACCTTCATCAGGATTTCGTCCGAGAGGATGAATTCCCTGGCCTCGAGCCCGTTCTCCTTGAGCGTTTCGGGGATCAAATGCCGCCGGGCGATCTCGAACTTCTCCTCTTCGGTGTAGCCGGAGAGCCGGATGATCTCCATGCGGTCCATCAGCGGGCCGGGGATGTTGAGCGTGTTCGAGGTGGTGACGAACATCACGTCGCTCAGATCGTAGTCGACCTCGAGATAGTGGTCGTTGAACGTGTTGTTCTGCTCCGGGTCGAGCACTTCGAGCAGCGCCGAGGACGGATCGCCGCGGAAGTCCATGCCCATCTTGTCGATCTCGTCGAGCAGGAAGAGCGGGTTGGACTTGCCGGCCTTGCGCAGCGACTGGATCACCTTGCCCGGCATCGAGCCGATATAGGTGCGCCGGTGGCCGCGGATCTCGGCCTCATCGCGCACGCCGCCCAGCGACATGCGCACGAACTCGCGGCCGGTCGCCTTGGCGATCGACTTGCCGAGCGAGGTCTTACCGACGCCCGGAGGGCCGACGAGGCACAGGATCGGGCCCTTGAGCTTGCCGGTGCGCGACTGCACCGCGAGATACTCGAGGATGCGTTCCTTGACCTTCTCGAGGCCGTAATGGTCGGCATCGAGCACTTCCTGCGCGTAATTGAGGTCGCGCTTGACCTTGGACTTCTTGCCCCACGGCAGCGACAGCAGCCAGTCGAGGTAGTTGCGCACCACCGTCGCCTCGGCCGACATCGGGCTCATGGTCTTGAGCTTCTTGAGCTCGCCGTCGGCCTTGAGCTTGGCCTCCTTGCTGAGCTTGGTGTTCTTGATGCGCTCTTCGAGCTCGGTGAGCTCGTTGGAGCCCTCTTCGCCGTCGCCCAGCTCGCGCTGGATCGCCTTCATCTGCTCGTTGAGATAGTACTCGCGCTGCGTCTTCTCCATCTGGCGCTTGACGCGCGAGCGGATGCGCTTTTCGACCTGCAGCACGCCGATCTCGCCTTCCATCAGGCCGAGAATCTTCTGCAGCCGCTCGGCGACCGACACGGTCGAGAGCAGGTCTTCCTTCTCGGTGATCTTGATGACGAGGTGGCTGGCGATGGTGTCGGCGAGCTTGCTCGAATTGTCGATCTGGCTGACGGCATTGACCACCTCGGCCGAGATCTTCTTGTTGAGCTTGACGTAGTTCTCGAACTCGGTCTGTGCCGAGCGGGCCAGCGCCTCGATCTCGACGGCATCGCCTTCGGGCTCGAGCAGCGTCGTCGCCTCGGCCTCGAAGTAGTCCTGCGTCTGCAAATAGCGGTCGATGGTCGCGCGGTTGAGGCCTTCGACCAGCACCTTCACGGTGCCGTCGGGAAGCTTCAGCAGCTGCAGCACGGACGCGATCGTGCCGGTGGCAAAGATGTCTTCCGGCTTGGGATCGTCGTCCTGGGCATTCTTCTGGGTGACGACAAGGATGTGCTTGTCATCGCGCATGACTTCCTCGAGCGCCTTCACGGATTTCTCGCGGCCGACAAACAGCGGCACGATCATTCCGGGGAAGACGACGATGTCCCTGAGCGGGAGGACCGGGTAAACCCGGTCGCGATCGAATTCGGCGCCGAGGGAGGGGACGTCCGACATGTGTTGTCCTTTCCAGGGCACGTGGGAGGAATGGAGGAGTTACGTGCCCATACAGCAATCAGTTTGGCGCCTTTGCGGCCGCCGCCCTGATTCTGCTGAATAAATAGGGTCTCACGCCCGTGAGACAAGTCAACCTGCCCGTCAAGGCGGGTCTGGCAGACCCGCAAAATGTGATGGGCTCAGGCCTCGCCCGGCTGCGGCCCGACATAACGGGCGCGCGGCCGGATGAGAGC
>DATMTK010000164.1:0-5183 GCA_035564755.1 Devosia sp.
CTCCGGCCTTTTGGGAGAATTTCGCCATGCCCTACCCCCGCAACATGCTCGGCTACGGCCGCACCCCGCCCGACCCAAAGTGGCCCGGCGGCGCTTATGTCGCGGTGCAGATCGTCCTCAACTACGAGGAGGGTGGCGAAAACAACATCCTGCACGGCGATGCCGCCTCCGAGGCCTTCCTCGTCGACGTCCTCGGCGCCGCGCCCTGGCCGGGCCAGCGCCATGCCAATGTCGAATCGATGTACGAGTACGGCTCCCGTGCCGGCTTCTGGCGGCTGTGGAAATATTTTACCGGTGCCGCGGTGCCGGTCACCGTCTACGGCGTCGCCACCGCCCTGATGCGCGCGCCGCAGCAGCTCGCCGCGATGCAGGAGGCCAACTGGGAGATCGCCTCGCACGGCTACAAATGGATCCAGCACAAGGATATGTCGGCCGAAGAAGAGCGCCGCCAGATCGCCGAGGCGATCCGGCTCCACACCATCGCCACCGGTGAGCGACCGACCGGCTGGTACACCGGCCGCTCGTCGCTGCAGACCGTCGATCTCGTCTCCGAGGAGGGCGGCTTCGAGTACGTCTCCGACACCTATGATGACGACCTGCCCTACTGGCGCCCGCACAAGGGCCGCGCCCAGCTCATCATCCCCTACACCCTCGCGGCCAACGACATGCGCTTCGTCACCGCGCCGGGCTTCGACAATGGCGAGGAATACTTCCAGTTCCTCAAGGACAGCTTCGATACACTTTACGAGGAAGGCCGGCTCGGCTCGCCCAAGATGATGTCGCTCGGGCTCCACTGCCGTCTCGTCGGCATGCCCGGCCGCTTTGCCGGCCTCAAGCGCTTCGTCGATTACATCAAGGGCAAGGACAAAGTCTGGATCGCCCGCCGCATCGACATCGCGCGCCACTGGGCGCAGCACCATCCGTATGAAGCGCCAGATCTCGTGCCCTCCGAGATGGACCGCACGCAGTTCGTCGGCCATTTCGGCTCGGTCTTCGAGCACTCGGCCTGGATCGCCGAGCGCGCCTTCGACGGCGAGCTCGGTCCCGCCAACGATACCGCGAGCGGTCTCCACTTCGCGCTGCGCAGCCAGTTCCGCATGGCGACCGACAAGGAACGCATGGACGTGCTCCTTGCCCACCCCGATCTTGCCGGCAAGCTGGCGGCGGCCCGGCGCCTCACCGAAGCGTCGACTGCCGAACAGGCCTCGGCCGGCCTCGACGCTCTCACCGACCACGAGCGCGGCGAGTTCGAGGAGCTCAATGCCGCTTACATGGCCAAGTTCGGCTTTCCCTTCATCATCGCGGTGCGCGACAACAGCAAGCCGATGATCCTTGCCGCCATGCACACCCGGCTCGGCAATACACGGGAGAACGAAATCCGCATCGCCTGCGGCCAGGTCGAGCGCATCGCACTGCTGCGGTTGCGGGCGCTGCTGCCAGAGCTGTAAGCACCGGGAGTCCCCATGTACATTCTCCACATCGCCAACAAGAACTACTCGTCCTGGTCGCTGCGCCCGTGGGTGCTGCTGACCACGTTCGGCATCCCGTTCGAGGAGAAACTCCACCGCTTCCCGGCCGATGGCTCGTCCTCCTACCCCGAGTTCAGGACGTTCTCGCCGACCGGCTACGTCCCGGTGCTCGAGGACACGGACGAAAACGAACGCGTCTGGGACTCACTGTCGATCGTCTTCTACCTCGCCGAGCGCCATCCCGAGGTCTGGCCGGCCGACCGGCACGCCCGCACCTGGGCCCGCTCGGCCGCCTCCGAGATGCATTCGAGCTTTTTCGCCCTGCGCAACCAATGCGGCATGAATGTCGGCATCCGCAGCAAGCGCCCGCCGATCGATGCCGCCCTCGAGCGCGATCTCGACCGCCTCGATGCGCTCTGGGCCGACGGCCTTGCCCGCTTCGGCGGCCCGTTCCTCGCCGGCGACCGCTTCAGCGCCGTCGACGCCTTCTTCTGCCCGGTCGCCTTCCGCGTCCAGACCTACGACCTGCCCCTGGCGCAAGCCTCGCTCGATTACGTGCAGCGCCTGCTGGATCTGCCCGCCATGCGCGATTGGTATGCCGCTGGTATCGCCGAGGATTTCCGCGAGCCCGCCCACGACGCCGAAACCGCCGGCGCCTACGAGCTCATCGCCGACTACCGGGCTAAAGCGTAGCCGGGCCCACCGGCTCGTCGTGCTCTTCGCCGTCTTCCCAGTCGATCGAGGTATCGGTCTCCTCGGCCGTGTCGGCGAAGCGGTCGGCGATCCATTCCATGATCATGCGCAGCGTGTCGTGGCGTTCGGTGAACGTCGCGATAAGGTGCTGCGGCTCGAGCTTGAGGGCTGGAACGGACATGTTCGTGATCATGCGCGTCAATGGTAAACACGATACCAACGTGCGCGGCCCCGGTCCGGTCCAGCCCTGCCCATCGGCCTATTTGTAGAGGCCCTCGCGCACATTGATGCCGTGCTCGAGCCAAGCCTTCATGCCGACCAGCATGCCGGTCCAGCCTTCGGTGTTGCCGAGCGCCTGCTTGATGCCCTTGGGCGTCTCGCCCCAGCCTTCCTCGGTGATCGTCACCAGCGTCCGGCCGTCTTCGAGCCCCTCGAAGTCGAACGTCACCCGGTTGTCGTGCGGCACGAAACTCTGCCCGTCCGCCGCATCGTCGTTCGACGCCCACATCAGAACGATCTTCTTGTCCGGCACCACGTCCAGCACCCTGACCGGGAACGCGCCGGGAAAGTCGTGGAAGTCCCAGGTCGCGGTCGTCCCGCTTGCGAGCCGGCCTTTCGTCGCCGCGCCGGTCGCGAAGTAACGCGACAGCTTTGCGGGGTCGGCCACCGCCTCGAACACCTCGTGCACCGGCTTGGCGATGCGGCCGCTGACCTTCGTCTTCAGTGCCATTTCTTTCCTCCTTGGCTTGCAAGGCGAGTCCATATGTTATATTTCTATAACATGTCAACCGAATCGGCAGAGGACCGGGTTTTCAGGGCGCTCGCCGCGCCCGTCCGCCGTCAGCTTCTCGACCGGCTGAAAAACCATCCGCAGACCACCGGCGACCTCTGCGCCGCCTTCGGCGAGCTCGACCGCTGCACTGTCATGCAGCACCTCAAGGTTCTCGAAGAAGCCGATCTGGTGATTGCGGTGCGCCGTGGCCGCGAGCGCTGGAACCACCTCAACCCGCTGCCCATCCGTGACATCCACGAGCGCTGGATCGGCGCCTATGCGGCGTTCGCGGTCGAAAAGCTGGCGGAGCTGAAGGCCGGTCTGGAGGGATAGCTCTCAGGCGAGGATGTCGAGCGTCGCGTCCTGCACGTGGCCGCCGATCTGGTCGATCTTCACCGCGGCGAGGAACTGGTACTTCGCCAGCGTCGCCGTCACCAGGTCGCTCGCACTGTCGCTGACCGGCACCTCGACCATGCCGGTGATGTCGGCGTGCGGCGACGTCGGATCGTACACCATCCCATAGGCCGGATATTTCGGCGCGTAGGGGGCCGCCACGATGTCGGGATTGTTGGAGGTGCCGAGGTCGACCTGCACCGCTTTGCCGTCGCTCGACGGACTCGCCGCGAAAGGCGCAGCCGGACTCGTACCGGCGCCGGCGATGCTGCTCGCCGCCGCGTCGAACCGGACTTCCGCCGAACGGAGTCCCGAAGCTGCAATGCTCGAAACCGCATCCATCCTCCTCGCCTAAAATCGCACCCTGACCATTTCGCTACACCGGGAGGCCGGATTTTAGTCGAATCTTCACAAATGTGGCCGAGCGCAAAGTCTTCAGTCGGGTTCCTCCCTCGATCCTGGCGGGGAGATGGCGCGAAGCGCCGGAGGGGGTGGCCGCTGGCGCCGCTTACACCTTCGCAGGCTGGCGACAACGCGCGAACCGCTCTAAGACTCGTTTCACCTCACGAACCGCGCGTTTCCCTCATGGCCCCAACGACCTATGCCAGCCCCCTTGCCGGCCTGCCGCCGCAGGCCGCGCTCCACACCCAGCGCGCGCTCTTCACCGAGGCCTACGCGCTGATCCCGCGCGGCGTGATGCGCGACATCGTCACGAGCTATCTGCCGCACTGGACCCAGACCCGCGCCTGGATCATCGCGCGGCCGCTCAGCGGCTTCGCCGAGACCTTCGCGCAGTACATCATGGAGGTCGCCCCGGGCGGCGGCAGCGCCAGGCCGGAACCGGACCCGGAGGCCGAAGGCGTCCTGTTCGTCGTGTCGGGGCAGGCCGTCCTCACCATCGCTGGCAAGGCCCATACGCTGAAGCCCGGCGGCTATGCCTACTTGCCGCCCGGCACGGCGTGGACATTCGCCAACAAGTCGAAAGGCCCCGTCCGCTTCCACTGGATCCGCAAATCCTATGACGTCGCCGAGGGCATCGACGTCCCGGACGCCTTCGTCACCAGCGAGCAGGACATTCCGATCCGCTGGATGCCCGAAACCAAGGACCGCTGGGGCACCACGCGCTTCGTCGAGCCGACCGATCTCCGTCACGACATGCACGTCAACATCGTGACCCTCGAGCCCGGTGCCGTCATCCCGTTCGAGGAGACCCACGTCATGGAGCACGGCCTCTACGTGCTCGAGGGCAAGGCCGTCTATCGCCTGAACGACAATTGGCACGAGGTCGAGGCCGGCGACTTCATGTGGCTGCGGGCCTTCTGCCCGCAGGCCTGCTACGCGGGACCCGAACGCTTCCGCTACCTGCTCTACAAGGATGTGAATCGTCACGTAAAGCTGAGGCTGTAGGGCCATGATGCCAATGCGAAATTCCGCAGTCAGCGCTCCCTCCTTCGTGTGGGGCTTCGAGCCGTGCCGACGCCATGCCTGACCGCATCCTCCGCACCGAGCCGCTCACCCGCGCCGCCTTTGCCCCCTACGGCCAGGTCATCGAAGCCGACGGCGCGCACCACTATCCGATCAACGCCGGCAACTGCGAACGCTACCACGACCTCGCGCGCGTCGAAGTCGCCGGCCCCGGCGCTCGGCCCTTGATCTCGCTGCTCCATTCGCGCGGCTTCGGGCTGCCCTTCACCTTCACGCTGGTCGAGCGTCATCCGTTCGGCAGCCAGGCCTTCTACCCGCTCTCGCCAAATCCCTTCCTCGTCGTCGTCGCGCCCGACCAGAACGGCGTGCCCGGCACGCCGCATGCCTTCCTCACCGGCCCCGGGCAGGGCGTCAACCTCGCCATCAACACC
>DATMTK010000165.1:0-10227 GCA_035564755.1 Devosia sp.
ACGAATGGCACACAAGAAAGCAGGCGGCTCGTCCCGCAATGGTCGCGATACCGCTGGCCGTCGTCTCGGCGTCAAGAAGTTCGGCGGCGAGAACGTGATCGCCGGCAACATCATCATTCGTCAACGCGGTACCCAATGGCACCCCGGCTCGGGCGTGGGCATTGGCGTCGACCACACGATTTTTGCCACGGTCGACGGCACCGTCTCCTTCAAAACCCGAGCCAACAAACGATCCACCGTGTCGGTACTCCCGCACATGGACGCAGCCGAATAACCCGGTAGGTCAAAATCCCTGCCGGAGACCAGCTCCCCGGCAAGGCATTCACCGCCAAGCAAAGTTCTAAAGGGGAGCCGGAATCCGGTTCCCCTTTTCGCTTTGAGGGCAGTGAGAATGCGGTTGTATCTTTCGTCGGAACGACTGGGCGAGCGGGCCGGAGCGCTGCTGGCGATACTCAGCGGCAAGAGAGTGGCCGTCATCGCCAACGGCTACGACCATCGCGACGCCATGGCGCGTGAGATCTATCGCGCTGAGATCTACGACCCGATGGCCGAGTTCCGCGCGCTCGGACTCGAGCCGCGCGAGCTCGATTTGCGCGCCTACTTCGGCGATCCGCAAAGCCTCAAGGCCCGGCTGAGGACCTTCGACCTCGTCTGGGTCATGGGTGGCAACAGCTTCATTTTGCGCCGCGCCATGCGCGCCTCGGGCTTCGATCGCGTCATCCGCGAGCTGCTCGAAGCCGATGCCGTCGCCTATGGCGGCTACGCCGCCGGCGCCGTGGTCGCCGGCCCGACGCTGCGCGGCCTCGAATTGATGGATGATCCCTTCGACTGCCCCGACGGCTACGACGAGTCCCTGGTCTGGACCGGACTTGGCCTCACGCCGTTCACGATCGTTCCTCACTATCGTTCGCTCCACCCCGAGGCGGCCGCGGCCGAGAAAGTGGTGAGCTATATGGCGGCCAGGAAGGCACGCTACCGGGCCCTCTCGGATGGAGAAGTCATCGTGCGGGTGGGAACTCTTGAAAGGCTCGCATCATGAAGAAGCTCAAGACCGAAACTGATGTTCTCGAGGTCGAGCACCCGGCCTATCGTCAGGGCGGGACCGACCGCGCCATCGCTGCGCTGGCCCAGGCCACGCATCGCCTCACCATGCGACGAGTGCGCGACATGCTGCCCGGCAAGATCGAAACCAGGCGGCTCGTGCTGCGCGCTCCGATGCGCGGCGATGTGCCCGACCTGATCCGGCTTGCCGACAACAAGATCATCGCTGAACGCCTCGCCAATTTTCCGAGCCCCTATACCCGGGCAGATGCCATCGGCTTCGTCGAGATCTTTGCACAGCGCGCCGACCATCGTCCCTACGCCATCACCTCCGATGGGCACCTCATCGGCGTCATCGGATTCAGCTATGAAGAGGGTGCACCGCCGCAGCTCGGCTATTGGCTCGGCGAGCCTCACTGGGGCAAGGGCTATATGACCGAGGCCGGGCGCGCACTCATCGACGCGGCGCACCGGACGCATCAGTACGACCTCATCCTCGCCCGCGCCCTCGAGGCCAACACGGCCTCGCTGCGCGTCCTCGAAAAGCTCGGTTTCCACCGGGCCAGCAAAGCCAAGACCCGTCGTGCCCAAACCGGCGACCATCCTCTCGCGCTGCTCGAGCTCGAGAGGCCGAGATGGATGTAGAGATCAGAACGCCTCGCCTGCTGCTCCGGCCGCAGGTCGGCGCCGATATCCCCGCTATCCTTTCCGGCCTCAACGACTGGAACGTCGTTCGCTGGCTGACGGTCGTGCCTTACCCCTATACACGGGGGGATGCCGAGGAGTGGATGGCCCGGCAGGTGCCGGTGGTGCCGGGCAAGGCGCACTTCGCGATCGACCTGCCGGGTGGCGGCATGATCGGCGGCATCACCCTGGGCAACGATCTGGGCTATTGGCTTGCCCGGTCGCAGCATGGCCGCGGATATATGACCGAGGCCTGCGCGGCCGTGCTGGAATGGCATTTCGCTGCGCTACCGGACGACGTTGTGCCCTCCGGCTATCATGCCGGCAATGCCGCCTCCGCGTCGGTGCAGCGCAAACTCGGCTTCGTCGAGACCGGCCGTCGCGAGAGGCGCTTCGTTCGCTCGCAGCAGCGCGAGGTCGAGCACATCGACACGAACCTGACCAAGGCGCAGTTCGACGCCTCTCCCATCCGTTTGGGGAGGACGTGATGGATGTCGAGCTTCGCACCCGCCGGCTTCTGCTGCGTCAGCCCGGGGTGGACGATGTCCCGCGCATCGCCCGCTACCTCAACAACTTCCACGTCGCCGGCAATCTGTCGCGCGTCCCTTACCCTTATTGCGAGGCGGACGCGCACGCATGGCTCCGGACCTGGCGGTCCGACCGGCCGCCCGGCGAGACCGGCTTTATTCTCGAGCTGCCGGGCGAAGGCTTGATCGGCCATGCGGGCTTGCATCCCGACGCGCAGGGCACCGTGATCGGCTACTGGCTGGGCGAGCCGTTCTGGAACCGTGGCTTCATGACCGAGGCGGTCGGCGCCATCGTCGACTGGTACTTCGAGGCGACCAGAGCCGTGACGTTGGGCTCCGGCGTCTTCTCCTTCAACCGGGCCTCGTTGGCCGTCCAGCGCAAGCTCGGCTTTACCGAAACCGGCAGCTCTTACCGCCTTTGCCTTGCGCGCAAACAGGAGGTGCGCCATATCGACACCGAGCTGACGCGCGCCCGTTGGGCGGAGACGGTGGCGCGACGCCTGAGGACCGCCTCATGAAATTTCTCGATCAAGCCAAGGTCTATGTCCGCTCCGGCGATGGCGGCTCCGGCGCGATCAGCTTCCTGCGCGAGAAATTCATCGAGTTCGGCGGCCCCAATGGCGGTAATGGCGGGCGCGGCGGCGACGTCGTCGTCACCTGCGTCGACGGCCTCAACACCCTCATCGACTATCGTTATCAGCAGCACTTCAAGGCCGGCACCGGCGTTCATGGCATGGGCAAGGACCGCCATGGCGCTAAAGGCAAGGACGTGCAGCTGCGCGTACCGGTCGGCACCCAGATCTTCGAAGACGACAATGAGACGCTGATCGCCGATTTCACCGAAGTCGGCCAGACGATGACCCTGCTCGCCGGCGGCAATGGCGGCTTCGGCAACGCTCACTTCAAGACCTCGTCCAACCAGGCGCCCCGCCATGCCAACCCCGGCCAGGAAGGCACTGAGAAGTGGATCTGGCTGCGGCTGAAGCTCATCGCCGACGCCGGCCTCGTGGGCCTGCCGAACGCCGGTAAATCCACCTTCCTGGCTGCTGTATCGGCCGCCAAACCGAAGATCGCCGACTACCCTTTCACGACGCTCCACCCCAATCTCGGTGTCGTCCGGATCGGTGAGCGTGACTTCGTGCTGGCCGACATTCCCGGCCTGATCGAGGGGGCGCATGAAGGTGCCGGCATCGGCGACCGCTTCCTCGGCCATGTCGAGCGCACCGGCGTGCTGATCCACCTGATCGACGGCACGCAGGAGGACGTCAAGGAGGCCTACAAGGTCATCCGCGGCGAGCTCGCCGCCTATGATGAAGAGCTCGCCGAAAAGCCCGAAATCGTGGTCCTCAACAAGATCGACGCTCTCTCCGCGGACGAGGTGAAGAAGAAGCTCGCAAGCCTCAAGCGGCTGAGCAAGGCCGACGTCCTCGCCGCTTCCGGCGCCACCGGCCAGGGCGTCGACCAGGTGCTATACCGGGTTATTTCGGTTCTGGATGAAGCCAAAGCCGAACTGGCCGAGACCGTCCGCCGGCAGGCGCAGGTGCACTGGACACCGTGATGGCCGACGCGCTCGCCCCTTATCGAAGGCTCACGATCAAGATCGGCTCGGCGACGATCGTCGACAGCGTATCGGGCAAGGTGCGCGCCGACTGGCTCGAGGCCCTGACGGAAGATCTGGTGGCGCTCAAGGCCGCGGGGACCTCCCTGGTGGTCGTCTCGTCCGGCGCCATCGCGCTCGGCCGCGGCCTCCTCGGCCTCAGCGCCACGACCCTCTCGCTTGAGCAGCAGCAAGCCGCCGCCAGCGCGGGCCAGATCGCGCTGAGCCAGGCGTGGTCGGAAAGCCTCGCCCGCCACGGCGTCGTCGCCGGCCAGATCCTCATAACGCCCAATATCACCGAGGAGCGGCGCTATTTCCTCAATGCCCGCACCACGATAACGACCCTGCTGGGTTTGGGCGCAATTCCGATCATCAACGAGAACGACTCGGTGGCGACTGCCGAGATCCGCTATGGCGACAACGACCGCCTGAGTGCGCGCGTCGCGACCATGATCGAGGCCGACTGCCTGGTGCTGCTGAGCGACATCGATGGGCTCTATACGGCCCCGCCGGGCAAGGATCCGGATGCGCGGCACATCGCCCATGTCCCTCAGATCACTACGGAAATCGAGGCGATGGCGGGGGGTGCGGCGAATCATCTGAGCCGTGGCGGCATGACCACCAAGATCGAGGCGGGCAAGATCGCGACGCTTGCCGGCACCGCCATGATCATCGCCAAGGGCACCGGTCTGCACCCCCTGCGCGCGCTTCAAAATGGGGGCACACATACGCTCTTTGCGGCTGCAGAATCGCGTGCACAAGCGCGCAAGAGATGGATCATGGGCGCACTCGCCATCTCCGGGCAGGTCCATGTCGATGCCGGCGCCGTGCGTGCCCTGCTCGACGGCAAGAGTCTGCTGCCGATCGGCGTCACGAAGGTCACCGGCGAGTTCGCGCGTGGCGACGCGGTGACGGTGCTCGACCCCGACGGTCGCGAGATCGCCCGTGGCCTTGTGAGCCTCGATCGCGAGGAAGCGGATCTGGTCAAGGGCAAGAAGTCCAGGGCCACCGGCGAAATCCTCGGGCTTGGCGCGCGGGCGGAACTGGTCCACCGTGACAACCTGGTCGTGCTGGTGGGCGCGGAGGCCAAGGCATGAACGCCATCGATCCTGAGATCAAAACCCTGATGTCGGCCATCGGCGACCGCGCCCGCAAGGCCGCCGGTGTCCTCGCTTTCGCCGCGACCGACGCCAAGAACCAGGCGCTGCTGGCCGCCGCCGACGCCATTCTGGCCGAAACGCCGGCGATTCTCGCCGCCAACGCCGAAGACATCGCCGCCGCGAAAGAACACGGTATCTCGAGCGCCTTTCTCGACCGCCTGACCGTGACGCAGGCGCGGCTTGCCGGCGTCGCGCAGGGATTGCGCGACATTGCTTCCCTGCCCGATCCGGTCGGCACGGTGACGGCGGAATGGCGGCGCCCCAACGGCCTCGACATCTCCCGCATCCGCACGCCGCTGGGCGTGATCGGCGTGATCTTCGAGAGCCGACCCAACGTGACTGCCGACGCCGGCGCGCTGACGCTCAAATCCGGTAATGCGGTCATCCTCCGCGGCGGCTCGGATTCGACCCGCACGTCTCGCGCCATTCATGCCTGCCTGCTCGAAGGCCTCGAGGCCGCCGGCTTGCCGCTCCATGCTATCCAGCTCGTGCCGACCACCGACCGCGCCGCAGTGGGTGAAATGCTGGCGGGCCTCGGCGGCAACATCGACGTCATCGTGCCGCGCGGCGGCAAGAGCCTCGTGGCCCGCGTGCAGGACGAGGCCCGGGTGCCGGTGTTCGCGCACCTCGAAGGCCTCTGCCACACCTACATCGACAAGACTGCCGGGCTGACGATGGCGATCAATGTCACCGTCAACGCCAAGATGCGCCGCACCGGCATCTGCGGCGCCACCGAAACCCTGCTGATCCACAAGGACATGGTCGGCAGCCATCTGAAGCCGGTGCTCGATGCGCTGGCCGCGCGCAATTGCGAAATCCGCGGCGACGAGGCGGTGTGCCGGGTTTGGCCCGACGCCAAGCCAGCCACTGAGGAGGATTGGCTTACCGAATACGAGGCCGCGATCATTTCCGTCAAGGTAGTGGACGATGTCGGGGCCGCCATCGCCCACATCAACCGCTACGGCTCGCACCATACCGAGGCGATCATCACCGAGGACCCGGCCTCGGTGGATCGCTTCTTTACCGAGATCGACAGCGCCATCCTGCTGCACAATGCCTCGACGCAGTTCGCCGACGGCGGCGAGTTCGGCTTCGGCGGCGAGATCGGCATCGCCACCGGCAAGTTCCACGCTCGCGGGCCGGTGGGGCTGGAACAGCTCTGCAGTTTCAAATACCTCGTCCGCGGCAACGGACAGCTTCGGCCCTGATGACGCTGCTCGACCTTCCTCCCGCGCAGCCAGGCATGCGGATCGGCCTGTTCGGCGGCAGCTTCAATCCAGCGCACGAGGGCCATCGCCTGGTGGCCCTGCAATGCCTCAAGCGCCTGGCGCTCGACCGCATCTGGATCATGGTTTCGCCCGGCAATCCGCTGAAGGATCACACCGATCTCGCTCCGCTCGAGCACCGCTTGTCGGAGGCCGTCAAGATTATGGACGATCCGCGTTTGGTGATCACGGCGTTTGAGGCACAGCATCGCCTCGCCTATACCTATGAGACTATCCGCTATCTCACCGAGACCTATCCCGACGCCCGCTTCGTCTGGATCATGGGCGCGGACAGCCTGCAGACCTTCGATCGCTGGGAGCATTGGGAAGAGATCGCCAACCGTGTACCAATGGCGGTTTACGCCCGGCCCGGCACGACCTTCCGGGCCACCCATTCGGTGGCCGCGACCGCCCTCGGCCACGCCAGGCTTCCCGAAGACAAGGCCGCCACGCTAGCGGACGCCGCACCGCCGGCCTGGGTGTACCTGCGCGGGATGATGTCGAATGCATCGTCGACCGCGATCCGCAAGAGCCTCGCCCGCGCCGCCTCCCGGGTCTAGACTGACGCCTTTGAAGAGGGCCCAGATGCGCATCCCTGCCGCGATCGTTCTCATCGCTCCGCTGCTGGCGAGCCCAGCCGTCGCGCAGACATTGAGCTTCGGCGTCGGTGCCAATGGCTCGGGCAACTCGACCGCGACCGTTACGACAGAACAGGCTATGCCGAACTTCGACGGCCCCTTCGTCAACGCCACCGTGCTGAGCGGCGTCAATATCCGCAGCGCGCCCAATTCGCATGGCTCGACCGTGACGGGCCAGCTTCATGAGGGGCAGACCGTTGCGGTCCGGTGCAAGTTCGGCTGGTGCCAGCTTTCGGACGGCGGCTATACGGCACAGAAGTTCCTGAGCCTCGACGGCAGCGCCGGCAGTTTTGCGGTCGTGCAGCCGCCTGCCCCGGGAACGGTCAGCACCGGGGACGCCCCGGCGGTCACCACCGGCACAATCGCGGGCCGTAACGGCTCGGCGGCAGCCGCCAACTTCGACGGGCTGTGGACGGTGATCGACAGCAGTGGCAAGCCGGGCATGCCGCTGATCCTCAAGCAGACCGACAAGACGGTGACCGGGACCTTGCAAAGCCCGGGCCGGCTGGCCAAACTTACCGGCGAAGTCGATGACCGCGAGCTCGACTTCACCTATGACATGCTCAACAAGGCCGGAAAGACCATTGCCTCCGGCAATGGCTACCTGACGCTGGGCAAGGACGACGCGAGCCTGCGCGGCGTGCTGATGCTCAACGGACTGGTGGTCAGCAACGTCAACGCGACGCGGTAGGGCTGCGGCCGTCTCCGGCATTCATCACTTTGAGACCTTCGCCTTGCACAATAAGGAGCGAAGCACCATTATGCTTAGTGCAGCCGCAGGCTGACGAACGGGACTGAAGACCATCGCAATACTTTTGCGAACCGACCGATCCCCTCTGCAAGGAATGCTGAAAACCGCATGACTCATGCACGCGCATGGGCGAAGGCCGATTGATGGCTGCAGCGCCCAAAAAGAAGCCGGCCCCGGCGCCGGAACCCACTCCCGAACCCAAAATGCTCGACATCGTTCTACATAGCCTCGACGACGCCAAGGCTGAGGATACCGTTGCGATCGACATCGCCGGAAAATCCTCTCTGGCCGATCACATGGTCGTCACCTCCGGCCGCTCGAACCGTCACGTCAGCGCGGTCGCCGACCAGGTGGTCAAGGCGCTGCGCGACAACGGCTTCGGCAAGCCGCGCATCGAAGGCCTGCCGCATGCCGACTGGGTACTGGTGGATGGAGGCGACGTGATCGTCCACATCTTCCGCCCGGAAGTGCGGGAGTTCTACAACATCGAAAAGATGTGGCAGGCGGACTTTTCGGCCGACGCCCATTGAGCTCGACCGCCTTTCCTTGAACGCTCCGGAGCGCCCTTGCGCGTCGGCATCATCGCCATCGGCCGGATGAAGCAGGGGCCCGAGCGCGAGCTCGTGGCCCGCTATCTCGATCGCGCCCAGGCCGGCGGCAAATCCTTGGGCCTCAGCGGCTTTGCGGTGACCGAGCTCAGCGAGTCCCGTGCCTCAGCCGCAGCCACGCGCAAGCTCGAAGAAGCCCGCGCCGTCCATGACCTTCTGTCCGGCGGCACGATGCTGATCGCCCTCGACGAACGTGGCACAGCCATGGGCTCGGAAGCCTTCGCCAAAACGCTCGGGACCTGGCGCGACGGCGGCCGCGGGGCCGTGACCTTCCTCATCGGCGGCGCCGACGGCATCGACCCGGAACTGCTGAAATCGGCCGAGTTGACGCTGAGCTTTTCCCCGCTCACCTGGCCGCACCAGCTCGTTCGCATCATGCTCGCCGAGCAGCTCTATCGCGCAACGACGATCCTGAGCGGCCACCCGTACCATCGGGCCTGAACAACCGGCCATCCAAAAGCCAAAGAACTCGGGCTTAACGCCGCGCGCTGCTAGGATTCCTGGCGCACTGATTCGGCGAGTTGACGGGGCTTGAAGACGAAACGCGTCCATTGGACGATGGCGACGGTGCTGACCGCGGCGTTGGCGACCGCAGGCGCGTTCGCCCAATCGTCGGCGCCGTCCTCGGCTCCGGCCTCGGATGACCAGGCGATCAACGACGCTTCGCAGATGCCCGATCCCGATACCTCGCCGGCGGTGGCGCCGGTCGGCAATGGCGTGCCGACCTGGATCGAACAGAAATCGGCCAGTAGCCGGACTCAACTGCAGGAGCTGCAAAGCTCGTTGTCGCTGAGCCAGGACAAGATCGACAAGCTCAAGGCCGAGATCGAGGCCATGAAAGGCGACCGCGACAAGCAGAACGCGGCGCTGATCGCGGCTGGCGAACGGGTCAAGAGCGCCGAGGCCGATGTCGCCGCGGTGCAGGACCGCATCGGCGATCTGATCGTCCAGGAGCTCGATACCCGCGGCCGGCTCGACGGGACCAACGCCTCGATCTCCAACGTGCTCGCCGCGCTGGAGCGCATCTCGGAGAACCCGCCGCCGGCGCTGATCGTCGATCCCTCCGACGCGCTGGGCTCGGCGCGGGGGGCGCTCCTCATCTCGGCCATCCTGCCGCAGCTCCGCGCCAAGGCCGAGCAGGTGACGGCCGACCTCAAGCATCTGGCCGATATCCGCGCGGCTGCCGAGGCGCAGGGCGAAAGCCTCAAGGCCAATTTCGATGTGCTCGAGGAAGAGCAACTCCGCATTGCCACGCTGATCGAAGCGCAGAAGCAGAACGAAACCACCGCCAACGCCACGCTCGCCGACGAGCAGCAGCAGGCCACCCAGATGGCCGACAAGGCGGCCCAGCTCAAACAGGTGATCGCCGACCTCGGCAAGCAGGCCGAAGCCGTGGTGACGGCAGCGAACGCGACCAACGCCGCCAACAATGGCGACAAGACCCCCAAGCTCGACGACGACACCATCCGCCTCGCCCTCGCCAACAGCGCGCGGCAGCAGCCGGCGGTGCCGTTCGCCTCGGCCAAGGGCTACCTCGATTTCCCGGTGAGCCGCGGCGTCGACGTCATCAACTATGGCGACGGCGATGGCGTGGGCGGTACGTCGCAGGGCCTTTCAGTGGTCACCAACGCCGACGCCCAGGTGCTGGCGCCGTCCGATGGCTGGGTGCTGTACACCGGCAACTACCTCAATTACGGCCAAATCGTCATTCTTGATGCAGGGCAGGACTACACGATCCTGTTGGCCGGCATGGCGAGCGTCGACGTGAAGCCCGGCCAGTTCGTCCTCATGGGCAAGCCCGTCGGCACCATGGGATCACGGACAATTGGCCGGACGGTTGCGACGAGTGCTGGTGCGCAAAGGCCGACCCTTTATATTGAGATGAGACAAAAGAACGTGCCTATCGATCCGACCGGATGGTGGGCTGCCTCCACAAACCCGAGTGAGACTGGATAG
>DATMTK010000166.1:0-15793 GCA_035564755.1 Devosia sp.
GAGTCCATCAACAGGGACTCGAAATCTTCTTTCACTGCAGCTTGCGTAGCCAAATAACTCTCCGATGCGCCCGGTGGTTGGTGTGGGTGGAGGCGGGCATATCGCCTGTGGCCGATGCCAAGGCGATCCGGGGCGCGAAGCGCCGCATCCACGATGTCGGTTGAATGTCCGGAGCCGGTCCTTGGTCGATGACGAAGGGGCTGGACGCGCTCGGTTGGATTGGAAGCTATCGCTTCGCCTTGCGTTCCATGGCCCCGTCGACAATGGCGACGGCTGCGCGGAGTGCGGCGTCTATATCCAATCGCGTGGTGTCCAGCAAGTGGGCGTCTGCGGCCGGATAGAAGCTGCCATTGGGGTTGGCGCGGTCGCGCGCGTCCCGCTCCTCTATCTGGTGATAGAGGGCGTAGCGGTCAACCACCTGGCCGCGCGCCTCGAACTGCCGGGCCCGGCGTTCCATCCGCGCCTTGCTGTCGGCTTCGATAAAAAGCTTCACATCGGCGTCCGGGGCGATCTTGGTGCCGATATCGCGGCCGTCGAGGACCGCCCCGCCGGCCTGCAGCGCGAATTTGCGCTGGAAGTCGAACAGCGCCTGCCGCACGCCCGCGATGACCGCCACCTTCGAGGCCATGCTGCCGGCCTCGGCGCCCTGCAGGCGCGGCAGGTCCGTCAGGTGTCCCGCATCGAGCGCCCGCGCGGCCGCAATCGCCCGCGGCTCGAACGCCGGCGTCTCCGCCGCATCCGCCACGGCCAGTCCCACGGCGCGGTAGAGCAGGCCCGTATCGAGATGCGGCAGCCCGTAGTGCCGCGCGAGGCCGGCCGCAAGCGTGCCCTTGCCCGAGGCTGCCGGCCCGTCGACGGCGATGATCATGCGAGGTTCCCGGCGGCGAAGCTGGCGCCGACATGCTCGAACGCGTCGGCGAATCCGGGGAAGAGGTCGGCCATCACCGCTCCGTCGTCGATGGTGACCGGTTGGTCGGTCGCCATGCCGAGCACGAGGAACGCCATCGCCAGTTTCGGGTCAAGCCGGGGTGTCACGTTTCCCCCGCCGGGGTTGCGCTTGCGCCCGCGGATCATGAGGCCGCCGCGCTGTTCCACGCACTCGACGCCGTTGGCCCTGAGCGCTCGCGTCAGCGCCAGCCGCCGCACCCCTTCACCCAGCCCCTCGATCACCGTCTCGCCTTCGGCAAAGGCCGCCGCGATGCACACGATCGGGAAATCCTCGGCCGCGATGCCCAGGCTCTCTGGCAGCGTCACGCCGCTGAGCGGGGCATGCCGCACCACGATTGGCGCGCCGCCGCGGGTCACCTCGCCGATGCCGATATCGCCGCCCAGCAGCGCCAGCGCGTCGAGCAGCCCGAGCCCGTGCCGGTTGAGCGCCACCGAGTTCACGGTGATCTCCGAATCCGGGGCGATCATCGCGGCCACCGCCGGATAGGCCGCGAGCGCCGGATCGCCCGGCACCGTCAGCGCCTGTGCGCGCAGCGGCGCCATGCCCTCGACCATCACGCGGGTGATTTCGCCGTCGCGTTCCGCCCCGATCCGCGCCCCGAACGCTGCGAGCAGATCCTCGGCCGGGTCGTGCAGCCCGTCGGGCAGATGCAGGCTCGAACGGCCGGTGGTCACCAGCGCCTGCAGCAGCAGCGGGCCGATCAGTCCATGCGCCTCGGCCGAAAGCCCGATATCGAGCGGGATCGAAAACCGCGGGCCCCGGATGCGCACCCGCCCAGCCTCGCGTTCGGCAACGCCGCCGCCGCGGGCGATGAACCCGAGCAGCGCTTCATTCGCCGGCTCGGCCGCAAGCCCCGCGATCTCGGTCGGAAAATCATGGCCGCCCAGCAACCCGAGAAAGAGCGGCGCCACCGGCCCCGCCTGGCTGAGATCGATCGGCGCGGCCGGCTCGAGGAACCCGCCGGTGCCGATGCCCTGCACGTGCCAGCGCCGGCCTTTGAGATCGAGATGCGCACCCAGCGCCGTGAGCACTGTCGCGGTCGTGCCGACCATCGGCGCCACGCTCGCATTGTCGATGACGCTCTCGCCGCGCGCCATCGCCGCCAGCATCAGCGCCAGTGCCGAAAGCACCGGGTCGCCGGGGAGCGAAATCGGGCCACGCAGCCAGGGCGAACGCTCAGCCGTGAGCGGCCCGGCAGGAATTGACGCTGAACTCATGACGCACGCAACTTGGAGGTGAAGGGCTAGCACCGAGCATCGCGACGATGCAAATGCGGCGGCTTTGGGCCCGTCGCAGCAGCCCCGCAATCCATGCGTTTTTTGCGTTTGACAGGGCAGGGCTTTTCCCCTAGCCCGACGAACCCAAGCGGGCGGGCCCGCGTTTATCCGTCATAAGGAAGCAAGCCTTGGCCACAGACAGCCGCGGAACCAAGCGCGAAGACCCCGAGACCGGCAAGAAGTTCTACGATCTGAACAAGGATCCGATCGTCTCGCCCTACACCGGCAAGTCCTATCCGCGCTCCTACTTCGAGCAGACCTCCGCCCCGCGCAAGGCAGCCGCCGAGCGTGAGGAGGAGCAGGAAGAGGAAGTCGAGGTCGAGGAAGTGACCGCGGTCCCCACCGAGCCCGAGGTCATCTCCCTCGAGGATGCCGACGCCGAGGAGAATGCCGAGGCCGAAGGCGAAGAGGAGATCCCCGACGTCGAAGACGTCGAGGAGGTCGAGGACATCGGCGACGATGACGAGGACGCCTTCCTCGAAGAGGACGAGGAAGACGACGAGAACCTCGATTTCGACGTCGGCGGCGGCGACGAGCGCTAAGTTCGGCCGGGGCGATTTCGCCCCTTGCGTCCTCGGGAACGCTCGACTAGAGAACACCCGCGCTTTGGCGGCCCAACCGCCTGAGCGCGAACGTCAGAGAGAATGGGGCCATAGCTCAGTTGGGAGAGCGCTTGAATGGCATTCAAGAGGTCGACGGTTCGATTCCGTTTGGCTCCACCATCTCCCCGAAGCGGCGCCCGTAGGGCGCCGTTTTCGTTTCCGTGGCGTGGTGCGCTTCACATCCCCTGCACGAACCCCAGGATGTTGCCTTCGCTGTCTTTGGCCCAGGCATTTTCACCGGGCCGAAGCTGGCGATGCCGTCCACGGTTTTGAGGCCGGGCAGGTCGTAGTCGAGGAAGCGCACGCCTTTGGCCCTGAGCGCCGCCATGTCCGCTGCGAGGTTGGGGCAGGTGAAGGTCATCAGCGTGTGCTGCGCGCTGCCGGCGAACGCGGTGGGATAGAGGAACGCCCTGAGCCCGCCGCCCAGCATGTAGACGGCGCCGCCGCCATCGGGGAACTCTTCGGCCGGGGTGAGGCCGAGCGTATCGGCGTACCAGGCGCGGGCTCGGGCGAAGTCCCTGGCCGGGATCATCGCGGTGGCGAGGCGGTCTTTGAACATCTAATCCTCCCGGGGCGGTGCCAGCCGCGCGATCGCATCGATCAGCCGCGTCAGATCGTAAGGCTTGGTGAGGCGCGGCAGCGTGGCGAAACGCTGTGGCATGTCGGCGGCAGTATAGCCGGACAGAAACATCAGCGGCAGGCCGCGCGCCATCAGCTCGTCGGCGAGCGGATAGATCATCGTGCCGTTGAGGTTGACGTCGAGCACCGCGACGTCGAAGGCCTCGCGCGCCGCGCCATCGAGGCCGCTGCCGAGGTCGTTGAACGGGCCCACGACGATCGCACCGGCCTCGCGCAGATCGTCCTCGAGCGCGATCGACACCAGGAACTCGTCTTCGACCACGAAGACGCGCACCCCGGCGAGACGTGAACGCAACTCCGCCATCGCCGGCTACCGGCCCGGCTGCGCGCCTTCGGTTGACTCGAGCGGCAGGGTGATGCGGCAAACGAGCCCCTCGGGGCGGAAATCCAGGGCCACTGCGCCGCGCAAATCCGCGGCGAGGGCACGTTCGAGCAGCAGCCGGCCGAAACCGCTGTGCTGTGGAGCCACCACCGGCGGGCCGCCGCTTTCGCGCCATTCGATGGTGAACGGGCCCCCTTTCGCGTCGCCCCAGTGCACGGCGACGCGTCCGGCCTTGGTCGTCAGCGCGCCGTATTTGGCCGCGTTGGTCGCCAGCTCGTGCAGCGCCATGCCCAGAACGACCGCCTGCTTGGCGGTGAAGCTGATCGCCGGGCCCTCGACGCTGAGATTGCTGCCGTCCTCGACCCGATAAGGCGTCAGCTCGTCGGCCACCAGCGTTGCGAGTGGAACGCCACCCCAATTGGCCTCGGCGAGCCGCGTATGGGTCTGCGCCAGCGCCCGCAGCCGGCCTTCGAAGGATTTGCGCGCCGTCTCGATCGTCGCAGTCTTGCCGAACGATTGCCGCGCGATCGAGACCACCGTGGCCAGCGTATTCTTCACCCGGTGGCTGAGCTCGGCGACCAGCAGGTCGCGCTGCTGCTCGGCCTGCTTGCGGCTGGTGATGTCGACCGCCGCGCCCACCATGCGCACCGGCCTCTCGCCGTCGCGCAGCACCACCGCATTGGTATAGAGCCATGTGTCCCGGCCGTCGCGCCCGGCGGTGCGGACTTCGACGTCGTAGGGTGCGTCGTCCTTGAGGGCGCGGTCGATCGCACCCAGCACCGTGCCGCGCGACTCCGGATGCACCATGCCGACCCAGTCGGCGAAGGTCTGGGTGAACTCGCCCTTGTCGATGCCGTGCAGGCCGTAGAGCGAGTCCGTCCACAGGATCCTGTCGCCCGGGATATCCCAGTCCCACAGGCCCACCTTGCCCGCTTCGGTCGCAAGCTTCAGGCGCTCGAGCGAGTTGCGAAGCTCCGTCTCGGTGCGCCGCTTGGCCACCGCGAAGCCGAGCTGGCGCGCGATCGTCACCGCCAGGGCCCGCTCAGCCTCGGAGAAGTGGTGCGTCTTGTCGTGATAGGTCATGAACTTGCCGACCACCCGACCGTCCGACACCAGCGGAATGAAGGCAAGCGCACTGATGCCTTCCGCCGTCACCGCCTGTTTGAGCGCCTCGGACTGCGTCGACGCCAGAATGTCGTCGATGAAGATCGGCGCCGGATCGGTGTCGGTCGGCCGCCAGGGCGAGTGTCCGTCGACGGCCCGGCAATAGGTCTCCGAGAGCCCGCGCGAGCCGACGAACCGCAGCACGCCCCGCGCGTCGAACATCAGCACCGAGGCGCGGTCGCACCCCAGCGCGTCGACGATCGCATCGAGCGCCGCCGCGTAGACGTCCTCGTCGGAGGTCGCCCGGTACAGCCGGTCCGTGAAACGGTAGAGCGCCGCCTGCTCGCTGGCATGCCGCTCGACCTGGCGCTCGGCGGCCTTGAGCCGCGACAGGTCGACCAAAAGGTTGATGGCGCCCGCGAACCGGCCGGCGCCATCGTAGAATGGCGTCGGGAACGGCAGCACCGGCACGCGCTCGCCGTTCGGCCGCTCGGCGATGATTTCGACGCCGCGCACCGGGCGCTGTTCCCTGAGGGCGGTGGCCATCGGACAGTCCGAGAGCGGCATCGGCCGGCCGTCGGGATAGTGGAGCTTCCAGCTCACGCACCATTTGTCAGTCCCCAGCCGGGGTTCACGCCCTGCCAGCTCTGCCGCCGCCGGGTTGAAATAAGTCAGGGTGCCTTCGGTGTCGGTGGTGTAGACCGCGCTCGGAAGCCGGTCGAGGATGGTCCGGTAGTCCGGGGTTGCCAGAAGCTCCAGCGTCGGGGCTGCCTTGAGCCCAAGCGGCTGGTTGAACGCGTCTAAACTCGCCATCTGGTCCCCGGTCCCCATCCCAAGCCAATCGTGGCAAACGCCTTTGTTTCACAAAGGGTTCCATGGCTTTGGTCACGGCGGCGAAGATTTGACGGGTGTGGTGCGCGAGCCGCGGGCGAACCCCGCTTGGCCGATACTCTCCATGATGTAGAGGCCGGCATTGGCGGCATTGTCGACTGGATAAGTCGTCTATAAGCTCGGCCGCGACTCAGCTTCGGGGGCGGCTCTGGTGGGGGACACGCGCAAATCCGTGGTCATCGTTGGCGGCGGCGCCAGCGGCGTGCTGCTGGCCGCGCACCTGCTGCGTGCGGCCCGCCCAGGCGTCCGCGTGACCCTGATCGAGCGCCGCGGCGCCGTGGGGCAGGGCGTCGCCTACTCCGCCCACCAGCAGGACCATCTGCTGAACGTTGCGGCGCCCGGCATGAGCGCCTTCGCCGACGATCCGGAGCATTTCTGGCGCTGGCTGCGCGGGCGCGGTCTGGTGGATGAGGGTCACCGCTTCGTCTTCGTGCCTCGCCGCCACTACGGCGCCTATCTGAGCGATGTGCTGGCCGAAGCCTCGGCCGGCGGCCAGCTCGTGCTGGTCAACGGCACGGCCATCGATCTCACGACATCGCAGGCAGGCATCGAGGTCGTGCTCGACACGGCCGAGCGGATCGCCGGCGACGTGGCGGTGCTCGCCGTCGGCCATGAAGAGAACCCGGCGCGCAGCCGTGGCATCGCCGTGCGGGTCGGCTCGGACCGCGATACTCCGCTCGAGGCCGATGCGGCCGTCATGATCCTCGGCTCCGGCCTCAGCATGGTCGACGCCTGGCTCACCCTGGCGCAGGCCGGCCATCGCGGCTCCATCACCGTCGTCTCCCGCCATGGTCTGCTGCCGGAGGAGCATCGCCTGGCGCCCAGGCTCGAGCTCGCGGCCGGCGAGGTTCCCATCGGCCGGGACGCCCGCGGGTTCGAGCGCTGGTTCCGCACCCGCATCGAGCGGCACCTGCGCGACGGTGGCGACTGGCGCAGCGTCGTCGACGCGCTCCGGCCCTACAACCAGCGCATCTGGCAGGGCTGGGACGAGCCGTCGCGCCGTGCCTTCCTCGAGCATTTGCGGCCGTTCTGGAATATCCACCGCCATCGCCTGCCGCCCGATCTGCATGCGCGCATGATCGAGACGATCGGGCGGGGCCAGATGCGGCTCATCGCCGGAAAGATGATCGGTCTTGCGCACGCGGGCGACGATGTGCGCGCCACCGTCCGCCGGCGCGGCGCGCCGGATAGCGAGACGCTTTCAGTTGCCCGCGTTTACGATTGCGGCGGCGTCACCGTCGATGTAGAACAAAGCTCCAATCCGCTGATCCAGGCGCTGCTTTCTCGTGGCTCGGCCCGCGCCGACAATCTGCACACCGGCCTCGACGTGACCACCGGCACGCAGGTGGTGGCCGCCGATGGTACCCCGTCGCAACGCCTCTATGCCATCGGTCCGCTGACCCGCGGCACCTTCTTCGAGATCGAGGCCATCCCCGATATCCGCGTCCAGGCGGCAGGTCTCGCCAAAGCGCTGCTCAGCGCGTGCTGACCCGCATCAGCAGCGGCGCCGCCGGCTGCACCGTGATCTTCTGCACCGGCTGCGGCGGTTGTGTCCCGATAAAGTCGAAGCGCAGATGCCTGAGCAGCACGGCGAGCGCGATCACGCCCTCCTGCATCGCAAAATATTGCCCGATGCAGACGCGCGGCCCGATGCCGAACGGCAGGTATTGGTAGCGGTCGATCGCCTCCCGTTTGTCCGGCATGAAGCGCGAAGGCAGGAACTCGGTCGGCCGGAACCACAGCCGCTGGTGGCGGTGCAGGATCCAGGGCAGGATCAAAACCGATGCGCCCTTGGGGATGCGCATGCCGTTGACCTCGTCGTCCTCGAGCGCCGCGCGGTTGAGCGAGGGCGCCGGCGGATAGAGCCGCATCGCCTCCTCGAACACCGCGCGCGTGAACGGCAGCCGGTCGCCCCAGCTCGCGGGGTCCGGCGTCGCAAAGTCGAAGGCATCGAGCTCCGCCTCGAGCTGCGCGCGCTCCTCCGGCGCCTGGCTCAACAGGTAGATCGCCCAGCCCAGCGCCCGCGCCGTCGTCTCGTGCCCGGCCCCGATGAAGGTGATGATGTTGTCCTCGACCTCGCTGCGGCTCAGCCCCTCGGCCTCGAGCAGCAGCGTCAGCAGGTCGCGCGGCGCCGTTTTCGGAGCTCGCGCGAGCAGCTCCTGCCGCCGCTCGATGGTCGCTGCGATGAGCCGGCGGAAATACGCTTGCGAGCGGCTGCCCATGAGCCGCGTCACGCGCGGCACGAAGGCCGGCGCATCGAGCACGTCCATTGGATCGACCCGGCCCATGGTCTTGAGCAGCCGCGCCGTCGCCGCCGCGAACTCGTCGGGGTCGCCCGCGATATCGCCGGTGAACAATGTCGCCTGCAGGATGTCGAAGGCCAGCAGCGTCATCTGCGTCGCGACGTCGATCGTCTGGCCGTCTCGCGCGCCGAGTCCGGCCGCAAACCCCTGTGCCCGCTCCACCATCGTCTCGGCCAGCGGCGCCGTGTTGCGCGGCGCAAAGATCGGCGCGATCGAGCGCCGCGTCCGGCGCCACAATTCGCCCTCGGCGGTCAGCAGCCCGTCGCGCAGGATCGGCCGCAGCACCCTTTGGCGCAGCGGCTGCATGCCGTAGTTCCTGGCGTTGTCCACCATCACGTGGCGGATCGCGGCCGGATCGTTGATCACGAAGATCGGGCCCAGCCAGTTGGTGCGGATGATCGGCTCGCGGTAGGCCGCCTCGGTCCAGATCGCGAGCGGGTTGTGCGCCATGGTCCAGACGAACTGCGCCGCATTGAGCGGGCGCGTATGCGGCCGTGGCGCTGGGGGCTGGAAGGTCATGGCGCGAGCATAGCCCGCTTCGGCCTCAGAGTGCGATCAAGCCTTCGCGTAAAATGATGGCCACCGCGTCCGCCCGGTTCCGGGCGTCGACCTTGTCCATCACCGCCGTCACGTGGAACTTCGCGGTGTGCACGGAGATATCGAGCTCCCGCGCGATCACCTTGTTCGAGGCGCCATCGAGCAACAGCGCCGCCACCTGCTGCTCGCGCGCGCTGAGCCGCGGGTGTTCCGCATGCTCGGTCGGCGGCAGCACGGTATAGCCCGCGGCGATCAGCGTCGCTGCGGCCTTGGCGAGGGCAGGGTCGGGAATCGAAAGTCCGCCGGTGCGGGCGAGGTCACCCCCGCGGCCGCTCCCCGAGCGTGACCTCGACATCATGAGCGTTTCCACCACGGCTGACTCCCAGTTTGACCTTCGAACCCACGGCGCTGCCTCCGAGCCTCTGGGCAATGCTGCCCACCGACCCGATCGCGTCGCCCTCCCATGTGGTGATCACATCGCCCACCAGCAAGCCTGCGGCGGTCGCCGGGCTGCCGTCCTCGATACCGAGCACGATCGCGCCCGAGCCGCTGCCCACCGGGTGCAGCATGACCCCCAGCCAGCCCCTTGGCACATAGCCCTTTTCGTTGAGCGTGGCGACCGCCCGGGCGATGGTCGAAGCCGGGATCACCAGCGCGCGACGCCGCGGCGAGCTCACCGCCATGCCGATCAGCTTGCCGTCCGGCGCCACCACGGCCGCGCCTTCGGTGCGCGCGCTGAGCCGCAGGGCGAGCACGATATTGGCGTCGATCCTGCCGCCGCGCATGCTGCGCCAGGCCGGCCCGACCTCGCCCACCGAGGTCAGCGTGGCGATCGCGGAATTTTCGCCGCGGCCCGCCACCAGCGCGAAGCTCGCCGGCTTCACCGCATCCGCCGCCGCCCAGTCGCCGAGCTCCGGCGTTTCGGCGCGCAGCAGCGCCACATCGGTCGAGGGGTCGCGGCCGGCAAGCGTTGCCTTGCTGGTGGCGCCGTTGCCGAGGTGCAGCGTCAGCTCGTCCTCGCCGTCATGCGCCTCCTCGGCGGTGACCACCAGGCCGGTGCGCCAGATGAAGCCGCTGCTGATGCGGCCATTGGCGCCTTCGACGGCAACCACGCGCGGCGCGACTTGCTCGGCGAGCGCCGCCGCGTCGTTCGAAAGATCGGAGAGGATCGACATCGCATCCATCCAGTGTTGAGGACAGAAACGATGCTCCGGTCCGGCAGCGGGCGATAGCCGCCCAAACGGGCAGGCCTCAGCCGGCCTTGCCTTTATGCGTCTGCGTCGTCCACGCCAGGATCGCCGACACCGCCGCGAGGCCCGCCGTCACATAGGCGATGGTCGCGAACGCCGTGTCGGTCGCCGCCTCGCGCACCGCCTCGGCATCGGCCGGCAACGCCTGCGGCGGCGTGAGCCCGAAGCTCATGCCGCCCGGCATTCCGGTCGCGCTGCCGAAGACCCAGGCGGCGAGCGCCCCCATCATCGCCACCGCAAAGAGCCCCGCGACCCGCGCCACGGCGTTGTTGATCGCCGACGCCGTGCCGGTGTCGCGGTCGGCGACCGACGTCATCACCGCCGTCGACACCGGCCCCGCCACGAAGCTCATGCCGAAGCCGAACACCACCATCAGCGGCAGCACCGCGAACCACAGGCTATGCAGGTGCCCCGTCAGTCCGAGCCCGAGGAACGCCAGCCCCACCACGACGGAGCCGAAGGTCAGTACCGGTCCCGCGCCGAGCCGGTCGGTCATCTTGCCCGCGAACGGCGACAACACCGTCAGCATGATGCCGAGCGGCAGCATGACGATCGCCACCTCCGCCGGCGTGACGCCCCACCCCGCGATCAGCGTCATCGGCAGATAGAACCCGATTGCAGCCAGCCCGAAATAGAGCACGAAGGTCAGTCCCTGCGCGCCCGAAAAACCGCGGTCCGCAAACAGGCTGAGCGGCAGCATCGGCACCTTGGTCCGGCTCTCGTAGAACACGAACGCCGCCAGCACCACGATCCCCGCGATCAGCTCCGGCCAGAAGCGGCCCTGTCCACTGTCGATGAACGCCAGCGACACGCCGAGCAGCCCCACCGTCGCGGCCACGGCGCCGACCAGGTCGAGCCGCCGACCGGCCTCCGGCTTGTCTGCCGGCACCTGCGACAGGAGGATCGCGAGCGAGATGCCGCCGAGCAGCAGATTGACACCGAAGATCAGCCGCCAGCTCCAGTCGCCCAGCCACGTCAGCAGCGCGCCGCCGATCACCGGCCCCGCCAGCGTCGTCAGCGACGAGGCCGAAGCCCACACGCCGATCGCGCCGCCGCGCGCGTCCTTCGGGTACGCCTTGGCGATGATGGCGAGGCTGCCCGGGACCATGAACGCTGCGCCCAGGCCCTGCAGCGCCCGCGCCGCGATCAGCGTTGCCGGCGTCGGCGCCAGCGCCGAGCCGAGCGAGGCCAGAACGAACACCCCAATGCCGCCCGCGAACACGTTGCGCAGCCCGAAGCGGTCGCCCGCGGCGCCGCCCAGCAGCAGCAGCGACGACAGCATCAAGAGGTAGGCGTTGGAGATCCATTGCGCGTCGGCCAGGCTCGCGCCGATCGTCGCCCGGATCGCCGGTGTCGCGATCGAGGTCACCGAGCCGTCGATGAAGCCCATCGCCGAGGCGAGGATCGCCGCCACCAGCACCCATACCCGCCGGTTGGCCGGCACGAAACCCGACTCCGCCGTCACGTCCGCCATCGTCGCCTCCTATCGTGCGCCCACGCGCCGGGCGAACCGTCGCTCGAGCGCTCTCAGGCCATCATAGCTCAGGATCGCGAGCACGCCGACCACCAGGCCGCCCTGCGCCACGAATGCCAGATTCGAATTGATGAGCCCGGCGATGATCGCCTCGCCCAGCGTCGAGGCGGCCACGGTCGACCCGATGGTCGCCGTGCCGATCGAGATGGTGACGGACAGCCTTATGCCCGCGAGGATCAGCGGCAGCGCCAACGGCAGCTCGACCTGCCATAGTCGCTGCGTCTCGCTCATCCCGGTGCCGCGCGCCGAGTCCTCGATGTCGGGTGCGATCGTCGTCAGCCCGGTGAGCGCGTTCTCGAAGATCGGCAGCAGGCCGTAAAGGAACAGCGCCACCAGCGTCGGTCCCGAGCCGAAGCCGAGGATCGGCACCGCCAGCGCCAGCACCGCCACCGGCGGAAACGTCTGGCCGGTATTGGCGATCATGCGCGACAGCGGCAGGAACTCGGCGCCCGAGGGGCGCGTCACCAGGATCGCGAGCCCGACCGCCACCAGCGTCGCGACCAGCGTCGCCGCCACCACCAGGCCGATATGGCTCAGCGTCAAATTGAGCAGCGAGTTCTGGGTGTAGATCGCCGGCTGCCCGTCATGCGTCAGCGGCGCGAACACGAACGCAAAGCTCTGCGGCGTGACGAGGAACGCCACCAGCAGCACCAGCACCACGATGCGGACGACCGTGCCGGGCTTCATCCGTGCCGTGCCGCCTGCTTGACCAGCGTCGCCATCGAGATGCGCCCCACCACCGCGCCCGACGCATCGGCGACCGGCAGCGCGTCGCGGCCGCTCCACAGCGCCTCCTCCAGCGCATCGCGCAGCGTCGCGCTGTCCGGAATCGGCGGTCCACTCGCCGCGCCTGTTTCCAGGAACCTGCGGACCGGCCGGAACGACAGCAGCCGGAACGGCCGTTCGCCGCTGCCGAGCAGCTCGCCGACGAACGCCGTCGCCGGCCGCACCACGATCTCGTCGGGCGTCGCATATTGCAGCAGGTGGCCCTGGTCCATCACCGCGATGCGGTCGCCGAGCGCGATCGCCTCGTTCATGTCGTGCGTCACCAGCACGATCGTGGTCTTGAGCCGCCGCTGGATGGCGCGCAAATCGGCCTGCGCCTTGGCCCGGATGATCGGGTCGAGCGCGCCGAACGGCTCGTCCATCAGCAGCACCTTCGGCGACGCGGCGAGCGCCCGCGCCACGCCGACGCGCTGCTGCTGCCCACCGGACAGTTCCGCAGGCAGCCGGTCGCGATAGGTCGCGACGTCGAGCTGGAACAGCGCCATCAGCTCCTCGACCCGCGCCGCGGTCCTGGCTTTCTCCCAGCCCAGCAGCTTGGGCACCGTGCCGATGTTTTCGCCCACCGTGCGGTGCGGGAACAGGCCATGCCCCTGGATGGCGTAGCCGATCTGCCGGCGCAGCAGGTAGGCCGGCCCGTCGCGCGTGTCGCGGCCGTCGAGCAGCACGCGGCCGCTGTCGGGCTCGATCAGCCGGTTGATCATCCTGAGCAGCGTCGTCTTGCCCGAGCCGGAGGTGCCGACGATGACGACGATCTCGCCGTCGCCGATCGACAGCGACACGTCGTTGACCGCGGTCTCCGCGGCAAAGGTCTTGGAAAGATGTTCTATCTCGATCATCGGCGTCCTCCCGGCGAGGCGAGTTCGACGCAGGCATCGAGCACGATGCCGGCGGCAAAGGCGAGGGCCACGGTCGGCACGGCGCCGAGCAGCACGAGGTCCATCGCCGTCTGCCCCACGCCCTGGAACACGAACACGCCGAAGCCCCCGCCGCCGATCAGCGCCGCCACCGTGGCGAGCCCGATATTCTGCACCAGCACGATGCGGATGCCGGTGAGGATCACCGGGAAGGCGAGGGGCAATTCGACCTGCACCAGCCGCTGGCCGCGCGTCATGCCCATGCCGCGTGCCGCTTCTTCGGCGTCGGCCGGCACGCCGTCGAGGCCGGCGACCGTGTTGGCCACCACCGGCAGCAGCGAATACAGGAACAGCGCGACGACCGCCGGCGCGACACCGATGCCGGCGATGCCGATCGCACTGGCACCGGGAAGGGTGGCCGCGACCCAGGCGAGCGGAGCGATGAGCAGGCCGAACAGCGCGATCGAGGGAATGGTCTGCACCGCATTCAGCACATTGAGGATGGCGTTGCGCAGCGCCGGCACGCGCTCGCAGACGATGCCGAGCGGCAGGCCCACGATCACCGCCGCGATCAGCGAGCCCACTGCCAGCGCCACATGCGTGCCCGCCTCGCGCCAGAACGCATCGGCGCGGTTGGCATATTCGCGCAGCACCGAAAGATCGTCCCACAATCCCGACCACAGGATCGTCGCCACGATCGCCGCCACCGCCGCCAGCATCACCAGCCGCGAGACGGCCCGCAGATGCATGCGCGACACGGCATCGGCCAGCATCAGCGTGAACGCCGCGGCCAGGACCCAGAAGCCGGTGCCGGGCGAGGTCCGCGAGATGTGGTCGCCCGCCGGCGTCAGCAGCCGCGCGGCGTCGCCCAGCGCCACCGCCAGCGCAATGAGCGCCGCCGAGCTGATGACCAGCCGGAAACGCGGCGCGATCTTCAGCAGCGCGATCGCGGCGGCGGCGAGCAGCACGACGCCGGCGATGGAGATTTCCCACGCCGGCAGTGCGTCCCAGAAGGCAACGGCATTGCCCGGCACGATCCGGTTGGCGCGAAACGCCACGAACGGCGTCGCGATGCCGATGACCGCCAGCAGCGCGATCAGCGCGCCGAGGCGGTCGAACGGCACCCGCGCGCGCACAGCCGATACGGTCTGGGTGAGGGCCATGAAGCAAAGAGGCGGACCTTTCGGCCCGCCTCGTCAAGAGGCGATGGAGATTACTTCAGGAAGGCGTTCTGCTTCAGCCAGTCGATTGCGACGGCCTTGGCCGCCTCGCCGCCCACCTGAATCCGCCCGTTGAGCGTCTGCAGCGTCGTGAGGTCGAGCTTGGCAAACACCGGCGCGAGCAGGTCCTTGATCTGCGGATACTTGTTCAGCACCGCCTCGCGGATGATCGGCGCCGGCTGGTAGACCGGCTGCACGCCCTTGTCGTCCTGCAGCACCACCAGGCCCGAGGGCGCGATGCCGCCGTCGGTGCCATAGACCATCGCGGCGTTGACGCCGTTGGTCTGGTTGGCTGCCGCGGCAATCGTTGCGGCGGTATCGCCGCCCGACAGCGTCACGAGCTGGTCGGGCTTGAGCGTAAAGCCATAGACCTGCTCGAACTTGGGCAGCGCCGCCGGCGAGCTCACGAACTCGGCCGAAGCGGCAAGCTTCACCTGGCCGCCGCCGGCCACCCACTTGCCGAAATCGGAGAAGGTCACCAGGTGGTTCTGGTCGGCCACGTCCTTGCGCAGCGCCACCGCCCAGGTGTTGTTGGCCGGGGCCGGAGCAAGCCACACGATCTTGTTGGCGTCGTAGTCGAGCTGCTTGACCGCCGCATAGGCCTTGGCGGCGTCATTCCACTCCGGATCGTCCGCCTTGTTGAAGAAGAAGGCGCCGTTGCCGGTGTACTCCGGATAGATGTCGATCTGCCCGGCGGTGATCGCCTGGCGCACCACCGACGTCGCGCCGAGCTGGATCTTCTCGGTCACCGGAATGTTGTTCGCCTGCAGGACCTGCGAGATGATGTTGCCGAGCAGGCCCCCTTCAGTGTCGATCTTGGAGGAAACCACCACCTGCGCGTTGGCGGCGCCGGCGGTGAGCGCCAGGGCGAGGGCCGCCGCGGCAAGGGAGTGGATCAGACGCATGATGTTCTCCGTATTGGCCGGTCGCAGCCGGCAGTGATGAAACGCTTGAGAAGTCGCAACTCGCCCTAAGTCAGATGGAACTAACCTCGATTCTTGGCACGTCGTTCCATGGCGACAAGTATGTCGTCCCCCGACCCGTCGGGCGCAACCATGTCGGTGGGCCTGAGATAGTCACGCGCGGGGCGGGTAGAAGTTGCGTGGCGCGACGATGAGATGCTCGCAGGGAGCATATTGACATCATCGCTCATCGTGGTGCCGGCGCTCGGACCGGGCGGTCGCCATGCACCGCTCCGGTTCGCTGATGACCTTGATTCTGGATGCGGATTTCGGATCGCATCCGACTCGGTCGCGACGCTTTCATTCTCCGATGTCAGCCTTCTTGTCAGTGATTGTCCTCGGCTCGGATGGCGCCGTTCGAATGCATTTTCGCGCCGCAAAGGGCCTATGTTACACCTCGAAAAAATCGCGGGCGGCATCTCCGGATTGCCGTCCGACGTCACGACCGTGCCCCGAGCCCGGCACTCGCCCGGCCCCTTCGTGACGCAGCCGAGCCAGCGCCCAACCTCTCGTCCACGTCTCGCCCAGCCTAGCCAAGCCAAGCACAGCCAAGCCCCAACCCA
>DATMTK010000167.1:0-40020 GCA_035564755.1 Devosia sp.
GCCAAGGCCGTCGTCGCGGATCTCGAAGGGCGCGGCAGGCCGACCGCGCTGACGCCGGCCTTCCTCCAGATATTGGGTGTGCCACAGAGCGAAGAGTGGGCCGACAATGGCCGGCCGATGGCGCTCAAGCTGTTCGTCGACGCCATCTATGCGATGCGGCCGATCGAGCTTGCCCGCCTTGCGCCAGCGGTCATCGCCAACCGCGACGATCCGGTTGCGGCGGCACTGATCGCCGAGGCGACAGCCTATCTTGCCTCCGACTTCGCCGCCGCCTTCGATCCTGCGATGCCCGGGCCGGTGGCGCTCGGAGGCGGCGTCATCGCACATCTGAGCGGTCTGCCCGATGCGATTTCAGAGGTCGTTCGGGCGGCTGGCCACGTTCCCGATATCCGGCCGGTGGTCGACGGATCGATCGGCGCCATCGTGCTCGCCATGCGCGCCTTCGGCATTACGGTCGACCAGGCGATGTTCGACACGATCGCAGTGTCGTTGGCCGCTTCGGCCGCGGTCTCTGCTTAGGTTTCTTCGAGCACGTGCATGCGGAGGTCGAGACTGCGCGGGAGGGGATGCCGCGCGAGGTCGGCACGGGCTTCGTCTGCCGTGGCGACGCGACCGAGCTCAGCCTCGACGCGGCCGCGGCGCAGCCGAACCCAGAGGTCCGACAGCAGCGTCTCGCCTTCGCGGATCGTTGCGAACTGCCGGCTCAGCAGCAGCCGCTCGAGTTCGTCAAACTGCTTGTCGTTGGCGGCCACCATGGCCCGCGCCAGGATGATCCGCTCGTTGTCCCGCACCTCCGTCGGCAGCGCATCGACGAAGCTCTTGAGTTCAGCCGACCGGCCCGCCGCCATCAGGTGCGTCGCGATCTCGACAGCGAGCTCCGGCGGGGGATCGCCGGCCGTCCACGCACGGCGGTAAAGTTCCGATGCTTCGTCCGCATTCGTGACAATCAGCGCCTTGGTCCGGTAGCCGAGCCAGCTTGGCCGCAACGACAACGATCGCTCGACTGCCATCCCTGCTGCATCCGTTTCACCGCGATCCAGTAGCGCAACGGCAAGCAGCAGCGCGTGCAGCCACGTCTCACCCTGCGCCTCGGCGCTGGCACGGATGCGCTCGAGCCACAGGTCCGACACGGCAATGCCAATGGGGATGTCATGCAGATGCTCTACCGAGATCGTGAGGCCGCGCGCAAGATCGTCCCAGGCGTCGGGTTCACGCGCTACGGCGAAGTCGAGGCCGGTCACCAGCGGCCGGCCAAGCAGTTGCTCCTGCCGCTCTCCCCAGGCTGTACCGGAGGAATAGTGCACAGCGAGCGGTCGCCGCGCCTGCTCTCGCAGAAAAGCATCAACACGCACCAGTTCCTCGGCAGGGACTGTCGCGTCTACCGCTCGGGCAGCGTGCGAGACCGCCGCGTGGTAGTTGCCATGCGCTTGGGTGGCATCGAGCTGCACGGGGAAGAACGCCTCCGTCCATTCGAGCTCTCCACCGGCCGCGAGCTCAAAACGCTGGTTCTGCGTCGGCGCAATGCCGCTCTGGATTTCGAGGTATTTTCCTTCACCGGGACGCGCGAGAAAGTCCATCCAGTTCTGGCCACCCGGCGCGCTGCCGAAATAGAAGAACTTGCGGCCGACCATCTCCGCCGTGCTGGTCTGGCCGAGGCCGTAGCCGCCGCGATCGACGGACATGACAAAGCGGCGCGGCACCGATGGCGCGCGGAAGAACACCGAGGTCGCATTCTCCCAGTTCTCGGGATACGACGCCTCCCAGTCCTTGCGCGGGAAATCGCAACGGCCGAGATTGTTGCCGGGCCAGATGTGCTCGATCGAATAGTCGGCCGCGCTCAGCACGCGCGTTCCCTCGCTCATCGGTGCGGCGATGTTGGTCCACCAATAGGCCAGCCGCGGCCCCGCCGCCGGATTGACGATGCGCCCATGGGCAAAGAGCGTGGTCGATCCCGTCGGCAGGAACAGGTCGACCTGCCACGTCGCCTCAACGATGCGGTCGAACTCGTAGATCCGGAGGATCGGTCCCTGCGCCGTCTCGCGCATGCCGGCGAACACCGGCACGCAGGTGAATGCGGTGTGGCCGGGTATAAGGCCGTTCCACTCGATGCCGCCCGAGAACCAGGCGTTGAGCGCCGCGAGGTTGGCGGGCTGAAACACCGGATTGCGGAACACCAGATCGCGGCTCGTCCGCAAATCCTTGAGCTCCAGCAGCCGTCCGCCCAAAGACGGCGCGACCACTGCGCGCAACAGGCCGTTGTCGATCACCACGCAGTCGAGTTGACCCGGCTGCACGTTCCGATCGTAGTCGTCGGACACCTGATATGGCAGGATCGAGTCATCGCCCCAGTTGAAGCCGTGCCGGCTCTCCTCTTCGCTCAGCCCGAAGTTCGGTGGCGTCACGCGGTTCGGCGTCGGCTGTTGCGAGCGGTAGCGCGGCATATTGCTCGGCCGTCCGAGGCGCGCCATCGGAAGCGTGATGGTTTCCTTGCGGATCGTCGTCGCGGTCATTTCAGGATCAGCTCCACCACAGGTACCACCACGCTCGGTTTCTTCACCGGCAGCTCCAGCGTCAGCGTCGTTGCGCCGACAGGCGGCACGAAATGCGGATCGTTCCTCGGGCCGATCCATTGCACTTCGCTCGCATCGTGGAGGAACTGCGCATAGGCGACCTTACCGGCAAGGCCATCAATATGCAGGTGCTGGAACGGCCAATTGCAGATGTGGAGATAGAGACGGTCATCGCGCTGCGTGAAGCGGCAGCCGTCGGGCGCGGTGAAGCTCGAGCGCCCTGCCCCGTAGACGGCGCGGCCGTGGAGGCGCAGCCAGTCGCCGTAAACCTCGAGTGCATCGATGGCGCGCTGGTCGAAGGTGCCCCGCCCCGTCGGCCCGACATTCATCAGCAGATTGCCGCCGAGGGCGACGCTGTCGATCAGAAGCTTGACCAGTTGCTCCGGGCTCTTCCAGCTTTCCTCGTCCCGGTAATAGCCCCACGAACCCGAGAAGGTGTGGCAGACTTCCCAGGTCGCCTCGCGGCCCTTGAACCGCGGCGGCGTGCGCGGCGTGTATTGCTCGGGCGTCATTACGTCCGGCACGCCGGCGATGAGATCGTCGAGGTCGAGACGATTGCTGACGACGATCTCGGGTTGCAGCCTGCGCACCAGCGACAGTAACTCGATGCTCTGCCAGTCCTTGCGGCCCTTGCCCGGCAGGCCCTTGTAGGTGCGGTCAGGATACGAGAAATCGAACCAGATCACGTCGATCCTGCCGAAGCCGGTCAACAGCTCCGTGACCTGCTCGCGCATATAGGCGCCGTAGCGCGTGATATCGCGGCCAGCATTGAGCGCGGCGGCATCCTCGCGGTTGCGCAGCGGATGATAGATGTCGATCGGAAAATCCGGATGGTGCCAGTCGAGCAGCGAATAGTAGAAGCCAACCTTCAGCCCCTCGGCCCGGAAGGCCTCGACGAACGGCTTGAGCAGGTCCTTGCCGTAGGGCGTGTTGGTGGCCTTGTAGTCGGTCGCCTTGCTGTCCCAGAGGCAGAAGCCGTCGTGATGCTTGGCCGTCAGCACCACGTATTTCATTCCCGCAGCCTTGGCGCGACGGGCCCAGTCGCGCGGGTCGTAGAGATCGGGATCGAAGTTGTCGAAGTACCTCCGGTAGCCTGCGTCGTCGATCTCTTCGCGGCTTTTCACCCATTCATGGCGCGCGGCAAGTGAATATACGCCCCAGTGGATGAACATCCCGAAGCGATCGTGCGTGAACCAGCTCTTCTGGTCGGGAGCGAGGAACAGGTCCTCGGAAATGGCGTCCGTCATGGTTCTGGGATGCTCAACTCGCTGGCCGTCGGGCGGCTCTAACTGCGGCGATTTCAACGCGATGTTCAAGCCTCTTCACATTCGATTGTCGCGGGGCGACGGACGCTTGCCACCTCCAGGGATCATGCGGGCCGTAGCGTACCGCCCTCGGCCATCCGCGGCGCGCGGATCACCGACAGGAACGCCGGGATGGCGAGCAGATAGGCTGCGGCGCTCACCTCGAGCACCGAGGGCAGCCCGAAGGCCGTGGCGATGATCGGCACGGCCGCTGCTCCGATCACGGAGAAGCAGCCATTGATGCCCCAGGCCCAGACGAACATATGGTCCTTGCCCAGCCGGCTCAGCGAGGTCATCGCGGTCGACATCGGGAAACCCATCAGCAGGGCCGGCGGCGCAACCAGCAGGAAGCAGAGGAGCAGGCGGAGCGCGAAGGGGAAGGCGCCGATCCAGTCGAGCGCCGGATCGAGGAAGAGGCCGTAAGCGGCGAGCAGGATCGCGATGAGTCCGAGGATCACCGGCAGCGCCACCCTGGCGCGATCGAAGATGCGCTCCGACAGCAGGCTGCCGAGGCCGGAAAAGACCAGCATCGCCGCGATCAGGACCGACGCCGAGATCGTCGGGTTGCTGAGGGCCAGCGTGAAGCGGCTGATGAGACCCACCTCGACCGTGATGTAGCCGAGGCCAAGCGCCGCGAAGTAGATGATCGTGCCGACCTTGCCGGGTGACCGCGCGAACACGCGGCGCCAACCGATGGCGACCGGAATGAGGATCAGTACGCCGGCACAGATGGCAGCCACGCCGAGCGTCGCCCAGAGCAGGAGATAGCCCCAATCGTCCTGGAACAGATCGAGCCGGTCGAGCGTCCGCGGCAGGTCGGCGAACTTCTCGTATGCCGCAAAATATGGGCGCCAGTTGGTCAGCGGCCGCGTATCGAACACGTATTGGCTGGCCGTAGCATCGCCCGCGATCAGACCGTGCCAGAACAGGCGGCTGAGGGTGGTTGCCGGCTCGGCGCTGCTGCCGGAATCATCGTCCGTGTCGGCGGTAGAATCGGTGGCGGCGGACGACGGAGCAACCGACGGATCAGGCGCATTGGTCGTATCGCCCGAACCGAAGATCGAGGCCGCATACTGCGCCAAGATCGTCGGCGTCGCGCTGGTGTCGACGGCATAGCCGGGCGAATAGATCTCGTCCCACGACATCGAGTCCGTGTACTTGCGGAGCTTGTCGAGCTCGCCGGCAGTGAAGCCGCCCTTGCGGTAAAGCACAGTGGTCGTCGACAGGTAGCTCGAGGCGACGAAGATCGACTTGGCGGCAGTGCCCGGATCGAATTCACGCGCCGCCGCGGCAATGGTAGAATACAGTTTCAAGATCGACTTCGGTGGCTCTTCCTTGTTCCACACGGTGACCGAAAGGACGCCGTCATCGGAGAGCGCCCGCATATAGTCGAGCATTGCATTGGTGGTGTAGCTGTACTTCTCGACGATCGCGAAGCCACCCGGATTCGAGAGGCCCACCGAATCTGCGAGGCTCAGATCGATGACGTCATAGTGGTTGCCGGTGTGGCTGAGATACAACCGGCCGTCGTAGTCGATGATCTTGAGGCGCGGGTCGCTGAGGATATTGCTTGAGGCGTCCTTGATGACGGGGTCGGCGAAGGCTTGCAGGATCGCCGGGTTGCTCTCAGCAACCGTGACGCTGGTCGCACCCGAATGCATCGCCGCCTCGGTCGAGATGCCGCCACCGAACTGCACGACGAAGGTATTGGCCTTGGGGCGCACCACATACGGATAGTCCATTGGCAAGTAGTGGAAGTAGCTCGCGTCCTCCGCGGGCGGCTCGCGCATGATGCCCTCCGGTCCCTCGCCGTCGATGTACATGGCGACGAAAGACTTTCCGGGCAGCTCGGGCAGATTGAACGCCGCATTGTCGCTGAGGCCCGGCGAGAAGTGCATGTAGGAGCTGGCGTAGATCTGCAGGTCGCCAAACGGCGAGATCGAGCGGTAGATGCGCTGTGAGTCCGGGAAGTTGCGGGCGTAGGACACGCCCTTGTACTGCGACGTCGAAATATCCGGCACGCCGGTCAGCCCCGGCAGCCACAGATAGGCGGCCACCGTGACGACGCCGAGAATCCCCGTCAGCACGGGGCTCAGATTGCCGCCACGGCCGAGCCCGAACCAGACGATGGCGGCGACCGCCCACAGGGTCAGCGGCACGACCTGCAACTGCTCCGGCGGCAGCAGGTACATGGCGGCGAGCACCGCAAGACCGGCGATGCCGGAGCCCGTGAGGTCGGCGAAGTACACGCGGCCGAAGCCGGTCCTGCTGCGCAGGAACACGATGCCGAGGAACATCGCGCCGGAAAAGAACGGCAGCAGGTAGAGCACGAAGTTGGCAAGCAGCCGCCACACCTGTGTCGGATCGGAGATGAGGAAGATGGCGTTGAACGGCACCATCTGCGCAACGAAATTGGCACCCACCGCCAGCGGCCCGAAGAGCAGCAGCGTTGTGCCCGCTGCGCCGCGCCAGTGCCGCTCGAACCAGCCCTTACCGATAAAGACAATGACGCTCGACAGCCCGAAGCCGAGGAGCGCGAGGCTCACCACGAGGGACCCGAAATGCGCCCAGCTTCCCACCGAAAAGACCCGCATGATGCAGATCTGGAGCGCGATCACGGCCCCGGCCAGCAGCCCGACCGGCACATAGAGGCGCGACGATTCCCTCGGCTGCGCGGCAGTCGAATCGAGGATTTCTGGTAGGGCCATGGGCCATTCCTGCCACGCGCTGCGGGGCGGTTCCAGTCTGAGCCGTCGGGGAGTGCCGAAGATGGCGCCCCTTGGATCGTTCATTGCCCGAAGCGAGCCGTGCGGACTTGCAACGCGAAGCGGCCCACGGCAAGCTGGTAAACCGGTTTACCGAACGCCGCGCGGGGGTCACATGAGAGCAGCGAATTGAGCATCAAAGTTTACCTCGCAGGTCCCGAGGTGTTTCTGCAGAACGCCCGTGAGCAGCTCGACCGCAAGATCGCGCTGACGAAAGCGGCCGGCCTCATCCCGGTTTCCCCGGGTGACTTCATCATTCCGCCGCAGCCGAGCAAACGGCAGTTCGGGCTTGCGGTCAGCGAGATCGACGAGAAGATGATGAACTCGGCCGATGCGATCATCGCCAACCTCACGCCCTACCACGGCGTCTCGGCCGACGTCGGGACTTGCTACGAGCTCGGCTATATGTGCGCGCAGGGCAAGCTCGCTTACGCCTACACCAATGTCGCGGCGGACATGCGCACCCGCACCGTTGCGCATTACGGCGGCGATGTCTTCACTGATGCCAACGGCCGGCTGCGTGGCCGGCGCGACGGCCTCTCGGTCGAGGATGTCGACATGGCCGACAACCTGATGATGCAGGGTGGCGTCGAACGGCGCGGCGGCCAGGTGATCATCCACGACGCGGCGCCGGACGTGCTCTACACCGACACCACCGCGTTCGAGGCCTGCCTGCGGCTCCTCGCCGGGCGCGCCCGGAGCCAAGGCGCACTCTAGTGCGCGCCGCGCAGCGCCAGCAGGCGCTGGGCCCGGATCGAGAACAGCACCAGCGCCAGGATCGTGACGATGAACGGCGTCATGTGGATGATCTCGGGCGGCACCCAGTCAAAGAGGCCCGGCAGGATCGTAGTGAGACCGTCGAAGGCGCCGAACAGCAACGCGGCGAGCAGCGCGCCGACCGGATGGCGGGCACCGAGCAGCACGGCGCCCAGCGCGATGAAGCCGCGGCCGGCCGTCATGTCCCGGGTGAAGCCGACGAAGTTGAACATGGCGAGCTGCGCCCCGCCCAGCCCGGCGAGCGCGCCCGAGAACAACAGGCTCCAGGTACGGACGGCATTGACCGGAATGCCGGCCGCTTCCGGCGCTGCCGGATATTCGCCGACGCCGCGCAGCCACAGGCCCCAGGGCGTGCGGTAGAGGAAATACCAGATGCCGATGACCAGAAGGGCCGCCACCCAGCTCAGCACCGAATGGCCGCTGAAGAGGCCCGTGAGGATCGGCCCGACACCGGGAATGGCGTCGAGGAAGCCCAGATCGATCGCCGGCACCGCCTTGCTCTGCAGGTTGATGGACGTCCCCTTGTCGCCGCCCGTCGCGAGCGCCAAAACGAACACCGTTCCACCCGAGGCGAGAATGTTGATGGCAAAGCCGACGAGGATGATGTCGGCACGCATCTTCAGCGCGAAGAACGCCATCAGCAGGCCGAGCAGGCCACCGACCAGCAGGGCGGCCAGCACCGCGACATACCATGGCGTATAGACCGAGACGATCACCGCCGTGAGGCAACCGATCAGCATCTGGCCTTCCAGCGCGACGTTGAGCGCCCCCGACAGATCGGCGATGAGGCCACCCAGCGTTGCCAGCAGCAGCGGCGTCGTGGTGCGGATGACGGTCTGGTAGAACGCGAACGAAATGATGGCGCCGACGAGCTGGCTCATTGCCGCGCCTCCCCTGCGGTCGCTGACAGCGGCACGCTCGGCCGGATGCCGAGGAGCCTCGCAAAAAAGCTCTTGCCGGGGAACTTGAACGTCGAGGACACCAGGATGATGATCAGGGCCGTGACGATGCCGATCACTTCGGCCGGCACGTCGGTCCGGATGTTCATGAGCTGCGCGCCTTGCCGTAGGTAGCCGTAAGCCAGCGCTACGAATGGGACCGCGAGCGGCCGGCTGCGCGCCACGATGGCGACGAGGATGCCCTCGAAGGCGAGGTTGCCCTCGAACAGCACGTTGAGCTTGCCAAAGATCTGGCCCTGCACGAACATCGAACCGAGCAAGCCACCGAGCGCGCCCGATGCCGTCATGGCCGAGACCATGATGAAGCTCGAGCGGATGCCGGCATAGGCCGCGAAGCGCGCATTGTGGCCGACGAGCCGCAGTTTGAGTCCCCAGCTCGTCCGATACAGCGCGAACCACACCGCGAGCACTGCGATGATCGCAAAGATCAGGCCGAGGTCGATGCGGGTATTGGGGACCAGCGCCGGAAACACCGAGGTCGTCGGAAACGGCGCGGTATAGAGCATGCCCGGCGCGCCGAGTTGCACGCGCACGAGATAATTCACGATGTCGATCGCGATATAGTTGAGCATCAGCGACGAGACGATCTCGTTGGCACCGAGCCGCGCCTTGGCGATGCCGGGCAGGAAGCCGTAGATGCCGCCCGCCACCATCGCCGCCAGAATGCCGAGCGGGATGCCGAGCCAGGTCTGGCCGATGGGCGACACCGCAACATAGGTGGCGAACAGGCCGCCGATATAGACCTGCCCCTGTACGCCCATCGAGAACTGGCGCGCCTGGAAAACCAGGCTGAACGCCAGCCCCGTCACCGTCAGCTTGGCGGCATCGTCGATCCACAGACCGATGGTGCGCGGCCGCCCAAGCGGCGCCGTCAGCAGGGTGCTGAGGGCGTCGAGCGGCGCCTTTGAGGTGAGGAAAATCACGACGAACGCCACCACCAGCGCGATGACAACGGCGATCAGCGAGCGGCCCGCCTCGCGCCGGAACTCCGTCCAGCGCCCCATGGGCTTGACCCGTTCGACCTCGGTGCTCATGCTAGCGCCTCCCGCATCTCGTCCGGCGTCTGCGCCTGCAGCCCCAGCATGTACGTCCCCAGCGTTTCGGGATTGACCGCCTCGCTGTTGCGGAACGCCGCGACGATCTTGCCGCGATAGAACACCAGCAGCCGGTCGCTCAGCGCCAACAGTTCCGACAGGTCTGCGGAGGTCAGCAGCACCGCGGTACCGGCGTCGCGCGCATTGGCGATCGTCTTCCAGATGAACTGCGTGGCGCCGAGGTCGACGCCGCGCGTCGGCTGCGCCACCAGCAGGAGCTTGGGCTGCTCGGCCAGCTCGCGTGCCACCACGACCTTCTGCATGTTGCCGCCCGAGAGCGTTGCGACCGCAGCCTGTGGACCGCTGACCCGGATCGAAAATCGGTCGATCAGTGTCTGGGCCTGCGCCTTGATCGCCTTGAGGTCGAGCAGGCCCGAGCGCACGAAGCGCTTGTCGGTTAGCCGCGTCGAGACCAGGTTCTCGGCGACGCTGGCACCGACCGCGAGGCCCTGTGCGAGGCGATCCTCGGGGATGCCGGCGATGCCCTGCTGCCGCCGCTCGAGCACACTCATCGGCACCACGTCGCGGCCCTCGAGCTTGATCGCGCCACCCTGCACGCCGCGCGTCCCGGCGATCGCCGAAATCACATCGCTCTGCCCGTTGCCCTCGACGCCGACCAGCCCGACGATCTCGCCCGAGCGCACCTTGAAGCTTAGATTCGAGCAGATGGCGTTGCCGCGTGCGTCGACAAGCCGGAGCTTGTCAACCTCGCAGGTCACGGCGCCCGCCATCATCTGCGTGCGGTCGATGCGCAGCACGACCTCACGCCCGACCATCATGGTCGCGAGTTCCTGCTCGGTCACGTCGCGGGTCTTGACGCGGCCGACCGAGTGGCCCTGCCGCATCACCGTGATGGTGTCGGAAATTTCCAGCACCTCGGGCAGCTTGTGCGCGATGAAGATCACCGTGCGCCCCTGCTCGACCAGCGAGCGGATGGCGACGAACAGTTCCTGCACTTCTTGCGGCGCGAGCACCGCAGTCGGCTCGTCGAGGATCAGGATCCGCGCGTTGCGATAGAGGGCTTTGAGGATCTCGACGCGCTGCTGCTGGCCGACCGGCAGGCTGCCGACCGGTGGGATCGGGTCGACGGCGAGGTGGAACTTCTCGCTCAGCGCCTTGACCTCGGCGATCGCCTTCCGACGGTCGAAGCGTATGCCGCTGTGCGGCTCGGCGCCCATCACCACATTCTCGTAGACCGAGAACGAGGGTACGAGCGAGAAATGCTGGAAGACCATGCCGATGCCAGCGTCGATGGCGTCGCGAGGATTGGTGAAATTGACCGGCTTGCCGTCGAGCAGCAACTGGCCGGCATCGGGATGCTCGACCCCGAACAGGATCTTCATCAGCGTGGATTTGCCGGCGCCATTTTCGCCGACCACGGCATGCACTTCGCCCTTGTCGACCGAGAGGTTCACGCCGTCATTGGCGACTACCCCACCGGGATAGACCCTGCCGATATTGACTGCTTCGAGAAGTGCCATCGCTGCCCCGCGATTGGAGCCGCACCCGGAAGGCGCGGCTCCAAAGCTTGAACTTACTTCATCACCGTGTCGACGGTGATCTCGCCCGAGATGATCTTCTTTTCCTGAGCATCGACCTCGGCACGCACGTCGGCCGGCACGATCTTTTCGTAGTTCTCGTTCTTGGAGATGCCCACGGCGCCGTCCTTGAGGCCGAGCAGCACAGCCTTGCCGTATTCCTGCGTGCCCGCGATGGTGTTCTTGAGCGCCAGATAGAGCGACTGGCCGACCTTCTTTTCCACCGAGGTGAAGATCACCGCAGCCTGCGCCGGATCGCTGTCCTTGAAAATCGCATACTGGTCGCTGTCGACGCCGACCGCGAGCTTGCTCGAGTCCTTGACCGCCTGCAGCGAGCCGATGCCGGTGCCGCCGGCGATCGGGAAGATGATGTCGGCGCCCTGGCCGATCTGGGCCAGTGCGATCTCTTTGCCCTTGGCCGGGTCGGTAAACGTGCCGGCCACCTGGCTCAGGATCTTGATGTTGGGGTTGGCGGCCTTGGCGCCCTGATCGAAGCCGACCTTGAAGTCGGTGACCGTCGGGAAGTCCATACCGACAACTTCACCGATGGTGCCGGTCTTGCTAATTTTGGCCGCGGCATAGCCCGCGAGGTAGCCCGCCGACGACGTCTGGTACTCGATGCCGAGCACGTTCTTGCAGTCGCATTTGGTGTAATCGGGCTCGGTGTCGAAGACGATGAACTTCTCGTCAGGATATTGCGGCGCGATCTTGGCGACGAAGTCGATCATGTCGAAGGTCCCGGCGATGACCACGTCGTAGCCGCCGTCGGCGGCATCGTCGAGGGCGGGTTCCCATTTCGACTTGTCGGGACCCGCTTCGATGATCTTGACCTGCACCGGCAGGTCGGCCTCGGCCATCTTCATGCCGGCGGCGGCGCTGTCGAGGAAACTCTTGTCGCCGAGGTTGCCGTGGATCACCAGGACGACCTTGAGCGGGTGGTCCTTGGTGTAGGTAGTCTGCGCCATGACAGCGGGGACGGAAATTGCGGTGAGCCCGGCGGCGAGCGCCAGCCCGGCCGAGGCTTTGATCAGTTTCTTGAGAAGAGACATGCGCACTCCTGTTGCGTTAGTTCGTCTGCTTGGTGGTCGGCGAATAGGCGACGGATACGGCGTAGAGCTTGTCGATCTTGGCGATGTCGATTTCTTCCACGAACGTAATCTTGGGTGTTCCGAGTCGGCCGGACGGATCGACCAGCGTCATGCCGCGGCAATGCCCGGCGGAGAGCTCGACGCTCGTCGAGGCCTTGATCGATTTGGTGATCATCGAGGGGTCGATGACGACCGCTGCGGCGAGCGGATCGACGTAGCGCATGTCCCCCGGCCGGCCGCGATTGTAGGAGAGGTTGCGGGTGTGGGTGACGAGCGCCTGCGAAAAATCGCGGATCGCACTTTTCGGCGTACGCGCAAATAGCGCGTCGGCATCCGCTTCCGTCATAAAGTGCGTGGTGCACGGCTCCCACGGCACGAGCACTGTCTCGATGCCGGCCGTCAGTACGATGTGAGCCGCTTCCGGATCGGCGTAGATGTTGAATTCGGCCGCCGGCGTGCTGTTGCCACGGCCATACACCGTGCCGCCCATGATGGTCAGCGTGCCGATGCCGGCAACGATCCCCGGATCGAGGCGTAACGCCAGCGCCAGATTGGTCAGCGGGCCGATCATCAGGATGTCGGCCTTCTCACCCTTCTTGGCCGCTTCGTTGAAGGTGCGGATCAGCACGCCGACCGCGTCGTCCGATGCCGGCTTGTCCTGTTTCGCCGGACGCCGCGCGCCGCCGAGGCCGTCGTCGCCGTGCACCTCCTTGGCGTCGATGACCGGCTGCGTCAGTGGCCGATCGGCGCCGCGGTGCACGGGGATCGACGCGCCCAGATGCGCACAGACCGCCAGCAGATTGGTTGCGGCCTGGTCGCGCCCGACATTGCCGAAGACTGCGGTAATGATGTCGGGCGCCCGGCCGTTGGCAGCGAGCAGGATGAGGGCTTGCGCATCGTCGACACCGCCGTCGCTGTCCAGGATCAGTGTCCGCTTCGGCACGTCAGGCCACCTCTCGTTTGATCGTCGTCTTCTTGTCGTCGGCCACGCGCCGCCAGAAGGCGGCGTACGCCGCGGAATAGTCGCGGCGGATGTCATCGAACGGGCGCCGCACCAGTTGGCGATCGCGCACCAGTTGCTCACCGGCGATCCAGACGTGCCGCACGTCGCGGCCGCTGCCGGAATAGACCAGCAGCGTTTCGGGATCGGGCGTTTCGGAATAGCCGGCACCGCGCAGGTCGATGGCGACGATGTCCGCGGCCTTGCCGGCCTCGAGGCTGCCGATCTCGTGATCGAGCCCCAGCGCCCGGGCGCCCTCGATGGTCGCCATGCGCACCAAGTCTCGCGACGAGATCGGCTGGGCGCGGCGCTCGCGGTGCGAGGCGACGAGGCCAGCCACGCGCATCTCGCTGACCATGTCGTAGGAGTTGTTCGCGGCAACGTTGTCAGTGCCGATGGCAACGACGACGCCGCTCTGGCGCAACTTCACGGCCGGACAGATGCCCTCGCGACCCGACCGCAGCCCGGCGCTGGCGCAGTAGGCGATCGATGCCGAAGGGTGTGCGGCAAAGATCGCGATGTCCGCGTCGCTGAGATCGAGACAATGGGCCGCGTGCACGCGGCCCTCGAAGAAGCCGGCGCTATCGAGCGCCTGCGTCGCCGTCAGGCCGTAGCGCGCGATCGTATCGGCATTGTCTTCGGGTCCCACCGCCATGTGGAGATGCAGCCCGACGCCGTGCTCGCGCGCAATGGCGACTTCCTCGAGCAGCAACTCTTCGCTGTTGTCGATATAGGGGGCGTGGGGACCGAACCACGGGATGACGCGCCCATCCGCCGAGCGCTGCCGCTCGAGGAAGGCCCTGGCCTTCGCCAGTTCCTCGGCGCCGCGCTGCCGGTCGCCCAGTTGCACGATGCCGTAGGCGATGACGGCGCGCAGGCCTGCCGCTTTCACCGCTTCGGCGATTTCCTCGGCGAAGAAATACTGGTCGCAGAATGTCGTGGTTCCGGAAAGCGCCATCTCCGCGCAAGAGAGCGCCACGGCCGGTGCGATATCACCCGGTTGCAGCGACAGCTCGGGCTCACGGATGGAATCATACCAGCCGTCCATGGTGAGCAGGCTCCGACCTTCCGAGCGACCGCGGAAGAGCACCATCACGGAGTGCGTATGGGCGTTGATGAGCCCCGGCATCACCAGGTGGCCGGCGAGATCGTGAACCTCGTCGAAGTCGCGCGCCGGAGGCGTCAATGCCCTGGGACCGGTAGCGGCGATACGGCCGTCACGCACGGAAATCCATCCGTCCGTCAGTACCCTGTCGTCCTTGTCCACGGTCAGGATGGTACCGCCGTGGAAAAGTGCGGCCGTCATGTCACCTTCTTTTGGTAAACCGGTTTACATGAGTATCTAAAGACGCTCATTATGCGCTTGTCAAATCCTTTGGACCAGCGAGAGTGAGCCTCAATCCGTTCCGCGCCGATCCGCAAACCCGCTCGCGTCATGCTGCACTAGAACAGTCCTCCGGACCCGCGGTGCGGCGTGCGGTCGAACAGTCGCTTGCGACGACGCGCCGGCGGGTGGCCGACAATCTGGGCGGCGTGCTGCCGGCCGCCGAGGTCGCAAGGATCGGCGCGGCGCATGGTCTCACCAGCGACGAACTGATGCTCCTGTCGCTCGGGGTCGCGCAGGATTGCGCCCGGCCGCCGGTCTCGAATTTCCATGTCGGCTGCGTCGGGCGCGAAGCCGGTACCGGCAATCTCGTCTTCGGCGGCAACCTCGAATTCGTCGGTACGCATATCGGCAATACCGTACATGGCGAGGGTTTTGTATTCACGCGCGCTTTCAGCCGCGGCACGGCGATCGAGACCATCGCCATCGACGAGGCGCATCCCTGCGCGCATTGCCGGCAGTATCTCTCCGAATTTGCGGCGACCCAGTCGCTGACGCTCATCGATCCGCTCGGCCATCGGCTGAAGATGGCCGACCTTTATCCCTGGCCGTTCGACCCGGACTATCTGGGTCAGACCGGGATAGTTCCCGGGACGATCAGCTATCCAAACCTGATGTTGCCTCCCAATGATCTGTCCGCGACGGCGGCGGAGGCGCTGACCCGGCTCGGGCAACGCAGCTATACGCCGTACGGGAAGACGCCGGCTGCCCTGCTGCTCATGCTCAATGACGGCGCGCTGATCGGCGGCAGCGCCATCGAGAGCGTGTCGTTCAATCCCACGGTCAGTCCGCTGCAGGCGGCGATGATCGATCTTTTCGCGCACGGCTATGCCGCCGCGGATATCGCTGCCGCAACGATTGCCGTCGCCGACGGTGCGCAAGTCGACTACGACCGCCACGCCGCTGCCGCGCTGGCGGCCATCGCACCCGACGTGCCCCTGCAGGTCTTGCACTGGGCGCCGACGACATGAGCGCCGACCTTCTCATCACTGGGGCCGACGAAGTTGCCATTCGCCAGGAACTGACGCTGGTGGCGCTCGGCAGGAAGGCGGCGGACCGCGCGTTGCGCGTCGGCCGGCTGCTCGATGTCCACACCCGCACCTGGCTCACCGACCAGGAGATCGTGTTCAAGGGCCGCCGCATCGCCTGGGTCGGCCCGGCCGGCGCCTACACAGGCCAGGTCGCCGAGCGCGTCCACGAGCCGGATCTCTCCGCCGTGCCGGGCTTCGGTGAGGTGCACAAGCACATCGAGAGCTCGCACCTGACGCCGGAATACGAGGCGGCGCTGGTGATGCCGCGTGGCAATACCTGGACCTGCGAAGCGAGCCACGAATTTTCCAACGTGAACGGCCCGCACAACCTCGAGTTCTGGTTCACACCACGGCGGCTGGGCTCGCCGTTGAAGATTTTTCCGCAGCCGGGCTCGGCCGTGCCGCCCACGGCCTATGAGTGGGGCGGTGGCTATTTCGACGGACCGGCACAGGCCGGCTTCATGGCCGAGAGCGTCATGGTCACCGGCCTCGATGAAGTGATGGACTGGCCCGCGGTCTCCGACCCGAAGAATCCGTCCTACGATCGGCTCTGGGGGATGATCGGGGCGACGCTGGCGGGCCGCGGCGTCGTAGAAGGTCATGGCTCCGGCCTGCGCGACATCGGCGAAATCAACGCCTTCGCCGCCGCCGGCCTTGCCTCCGACCACGAAGTCCAGACCCCCGAGGAAACCTGGGATAAGCTGCGCCACGGGCTGTTCACCGAAATCCGCGTCTACAACATGGCAGAGATCATCAAGTACCTCTTGGCGCAGGGCCTCGAGGACTGGTCGCAGGTGGCCTTCACGACTGACGACCGGAGTGCGTCGCACACGTTGCGTGACGGAGCGACCGACCACAACATCCGCTCCGCCATCGCCGCCGGCCTCAAGCCCGAAATCGCCATCCAGTGCGCGACGATCAATCCAGCGCGGCACATGCGGCTCACGCCCTATGTCGGCTCGCTTGCGCCTGGCCGCTTCGGCGACGTGGTGCTGCTGTCCGATGTCGAAGCGCTGAAGATAGAGAAGGTCTGGGCCGATGGCAGACAGGTGTCCGACGGCACGCGCTTCCTCGGCGCCATTCCACCGATCGAGTGGCCCGACTGGGCGAAGCAGACCATTAACATCCAGCGCCGGCTGACGGCAGAGGATTTCCGCATACCGGCGGCGCCTGGCCGCACGACGATGCAGGCCGCGGTGATCCGGCCGTTCCACTGGCACCCCGAATTCTACACGATGGAGTTGCCAGTCGTGGACGGCGCCGTGCAGCGGCTCGAGAGCGAGAACCTCACCAAGTTTTCGATCATCGACCGCTTCTCCGGCGAGGGGCTGGTCTCCAAAATGTTCTGGCGCGGCTGCGGGCCGCGCGACCCTGACACGGCGCTCGCCTGCTCCGTGGGGCACGACAAACACAACATCTGGTGTTGCGGTTCGTCCGATGAGGCGATGGCGGTGGCCGTCAACGCGCTCATCGATCAGCAGGGTGGCTGGGTGCTGGTCCATCGTGGAGAACTCGTCGCGACCGTTCGTTTCGAAATCGGCGGGCTGATGACGCAGCGGCCGGCCGAAGCGCTCGATGCCGAGATGCAGGGGTTGTATCGCGCGGCAGAGAAAGTCGACTGGATGTACGAGCCGACCTATCGGCCGCGCTGGTATCCGGGCTTCCCAGAGCGGCTGATGTTCGCCACCCTCACCTGCGCGCCCTGGACATGGGTGCTGGTCGCGCCGTCGCCGCTGGCACCCGAAGGTTTTGTCAACGTCGGAACGGGTGAGACGCACCCGATCGTCTGGTAGGAGGCGCGCGTGGCGACGCTCGAAGATGTGGCCGCCACCGCCGGGGTCAGCAAGACCACCGTCTCGCGCTATCTCAACAAGAACATCGAGTTGCCGGCGACAACAATCGCGCGGATCGATGCGGCCATCGCGAGGCACGAGTACCGCCCCAATCTCCTCGCGCGCCGTTTCTCGACGGGCAGGACCGAAGCGATCGGCCTCGTGGTCCCCGAAATCCGCGAGCCGTTCTTCGCCGAACTCGCCTCGGCCGTGGAGGACGAAGCCGACCGGCACGGCTACACGATCTTCATCTCTTCGACCCGCAGCGACCGGCATCGCGAACTGGCTTCGCTCGACCGCCTGCGCGACCGCCACGTCGACGGCCTGATCATGCTGACGAACACGACGGATGACGGCACGCTGGCGAGGGCGATGGCCAAGCGCCGGAACCTCGTACTTCTCGACGAGGACATTCCCGGCGTGAAGGTGCCGAAGGTGTTCGTGCAGAACGAGGAGGGAGCACACAAGGCCACGCTGCACCTGATCGAGGCGGGGCACCGGCGCATTGGCTTCCTCGGCGGCCCGCTCGGCCTGCTGAGCAGCACGGAGCGCTACGCCGGCTTCATACGCGCCATGGCGTCCAGCGGCATCGAGATCGATCCTGCGCACATCCGGCGCGGCAGCTTCTCGCGGGATTTCGCTCACGCTGCAATCCTGGAGATGGCGGCCGGCAAGGCGCCGCCGACGGCGATCTTCGCGTCGAGCGACTATCTCGCCATCGGTGCGCTCAAGGCTCTGCGCGAGGCCCGCATCGAGGTGCCGAAACAGATGAGCTTCGTCAGCTTCGACGACACACCGCTGGGCGCCATGCTGACGCCGGCGCTCACCTCAGTCCGTCAGCCGATCGAAGCCCTCGGCCGGCACGGCTTCCAGGCCCTCTACGCCGTGATGAACCGCCGCCCGGCCGCTAAGCTGACCCGGCTACCGGTCGAGCTGATCGAACGCCAATCCGTTACCAAGCCGCGCAGCAAGGGACGGCTGATTTGAACAAGCGCATATTGATCGCCGGTGAATCATGGACGACCCACTCCATCCATCAGAAGGGCTTCGACAGCTTCACCACCACCGAATACAACGAGGGCGGGGCCTGGCTCATCGCGGCGCTCGAATCGAAGGGCTGGACGGTCGACTACCAGCCCTCGCACGTCGCGGCCCGCGCCTTCCCACACACAGTCGAGGCCCTTGGCACCTACAATTGCGTCCTCCTCAGCGACATTGGCGCCAATACACTGCTGCTGCATCCCGACACCTTCATCAAATCCAGGGTGCTGCCCAACCGGCTACACGCGATCCGCGACTACGTGGCCGCCGGCGGCGGGCTCGTCATGGTCGGCGGTTACCTCACGTTCCAGGGGATCGACGCCAAGGGGCAATATGCCGGTACCGCCATCGAGGAGGTACTGCCGGTAACCCTGATGCGCGGCGATGATCGCGTGGAATCGCCGCAGGGCGTGTCGCCGTCCGTGGTCGATGGCGGCCATCCGATCGTCCGCGATGTCACCGGCACATGGCCGGCGCTGCTCGGCTACAATCGGATCATGCTCAAGTCCGCTGGCTCACGCATCGCCAATGCCGGTGACGATCCGCTCCTCGTCGCCGGCAGTTTCGGCAAGGGCAGGAGCGTCGCCTTCGCCTCCGATTGCGGACCGCACTGGGCACCGCCGCTCTTCGTCGAATGGAGCGGCTATGCGCCATTATGGAACGGCATCACAGAATGGGCCGGGAGCCTCAGATGATCGAAGTCAAGCAACCGCCGGATCCCTGGCAGCGTACCACCACCGAGCACGGCTTTGCCGCCGACGAGGTGATCTCGGCGCTGCAGAAATCGATCCGCCGCGGTCTGGTCGACAACGCCCTGCTGCTCGGCTGGGAGATGTTTGTCACCAGCCCCGAGATGGAGGCGATGCTGTGGTCGCGCCTCTGTGTCATCTCGGTCGAGGATGTCGGCCTCGGGAATGCGCAGGCGCCGATCCTGGTCAACACGCTGTTCGAGATGCACCGGCGTTATCCGCGGCCCGAGCATGACCGCTTCATGTTCGCAGCACACGCCATCCGCGTCATGGCCGGTGGACCGAAGGACCGCACCACCGACGAAATGGCGAGTTGGGCCCGGCAGTCGGTGCGGCTCGGCGAGCGGCTGCCGGAAATCCCCGATGCCGCGCTCGACATGCACACGCGGCGCGGCCAGGAGATGGGACGCGACTATCGCTGGTTCGTCGAAGAAGCGTCGCGCGTCATCCCGGAAATCCCCGACAAGGACCAGACTTATCGCCGCTGGATCGTCGAGGCGCTGGACAAGGGCAGGCTGAGCTGATGACCGAGCGTGTCGCCATTCTCGGCAGCTTCGTCGCCGATCTCGCCTTCCGCGCCCGCCGCCTCCCTGCCGTCGGCGAGACCCTCGAAGGCACGGGCTTCAAAATGGGCCCCGGCGGCAAGGGTTCGAACCAGGCCGTCGCCGCCGCCCGGCTCGGCGGCCGGGTGACCATGATCTCGAAGCTCGGCCGGGACGAGTTCGGCAAGCTCGCGCTCGACACCTGGGCGAAAGAGAACATCGCTGCGGCCGTCGGCCAGGACGATAGCGCCCCGACCGGGGCCGCCTTCATCTATGTCGACGACCGCACCGGGGACAACGCGATCATCGTCGTTCCAGGGGCCGCCGGCACGATCAGCGTCGCGGACGTGGACGCGGCCGCGGAGCACATCACCGGCGCCGACGTATTCGTCACTCAACTCGAGCAGCCGATCGCCGCGGCGCGCCGCGGGCTCGAGATCGCACGAGCCGCGGGCGTCGTTACGGTCTTCAACCCGGCCCCGGCGCCCGCCGCGCCGCTCGACAGGGGTCTCTATCCGCTCTGCGACTACATTACTCCGAACGAGACCGAAGCCGGACAGTTGACCGGCATCGACGTGCGGACTGTCGACGATGCGGGGCGGGCGGCCGACATCCTCCTCGGTTTCGGGGCAAGGTCCGCAGTCATTACGCTCGGCGAAAAGGGAGCGCTGCTCTGCACGAGCACGGAAAGGCTGCTGGTCCCTGCCTTCTCCGCCGGTCCGGTGGTCGAAACCACCGGGGCCGGCGACGCGTTCAACGGCGGGCTGGCCGTCGCCCTGTCGCGCGGCTGGCCGCCGGCCGATGCGGTGCGCTACGCTTGCGCCGTGGCCGCCATCTCCGTCACCCGGCCCGGCACCGCTCCTTCAATGCCGACGGGCGTGGACGTCGACCGCCTGCTGAAGGCCTGAGATTTTGCTGGCCGGGGCGCCCTCTCGTGCTCACGGGTAATAATCGAAAAGATTGCCGACATCGGGGATGTGTGAGGCAACCTCGTCGCTGATCTTGGTCGCCTCGTGCAACACCGCCGGCGAGACGCCGTCATCGAGGATCGCAGCATTTGCCTGCGACTGCGCGCGATCCCGTGCGCCGACGACGACAGAATTGATATGCGGTTGCGCAAGAAGCCAGCGTATCGCCAACGCCGCAAGCGGCAGGCCATTCGCCGCTGCGAGCGCCTTGAGACGCTCGACGCCGGCATGGACGGCGGGCCACACATCCGGACGAAACGGCAGGATGGTATGCCGCTGGTCGCTCGCATCGAGATGCGCCTGCGGCCCGAACTTGCCGGTCAGTATCCCGTGCGCCAGAGCGCTGTAGGCGACGACCGTAATGCCTTGCCGGGCGCAATATGGAATCACGTCCTGCTCGGCGAAACGCCACAGCAAGTTGTGCCCGAGCTGGTGCGCATCGATGGTGCCGGCCTCTTCCACCTGCTGCATCTGCGCCACCGTGAAATTGCTGACGCCGGCGGCCCGGATCTTGCCCTGGCGGCGGGCCTGTTCGAGACCCTCCATCGGCCCGCGCATGTCGCGGCCGGCGCGCGGCCAATGGATATAGTAGAGGTCGATGACATCGACGCGGAGCCGCCGCAGGCTGCCCTCGACCTGCCGCAGCATGGCGTCCGGGGTCAGATCGTCGGAGTGCGCCTTGGAGGCGACGAACACCTCGTCGCGCTTGCCGGCGAGAAACTGCCCCAGCAGTTCCTCGGAGTGCCCTTTGGCGTAGCCCGCGCCGGTATCGAAATGCCGGATGCCCGCTTCGAAGGCCGCTTCCATGGCTCCGATCCGGTCGGCATCGCCGGCGTCCGTGGCATACCACGAGCCGCCGAGCGCCATCGGCAGCATCGGGCGCGAGCCCGCGAGCGTCACCAGCTCCGCGCCGGATGGTGCCTGCCTCGGCATCAGGTGCTCTGCCGGATGATGAGTTCCGGATCGATCAGCGTCACGCGCGGCTCGGGCAGCACGTCGCCGGCGCCGATCAGCCGCAGGAGCCGGTCGACGGCCATGCGCGAGACCGCGTCGACGTCGTAGTTCACCGTCGACAGCGGCGGCTCGGCGAACTCGGTGAAGGCGATGTTGTCGTAGCCCATGATCGCGAGGTCCTGCGGGATGCGGACCTTGTGCCGGTGGCACCAATGCAGAGCGCCGAGCGCCAGGGAGTCGTTGTCGCTCAGGATGGCCGTCGGCTTTTTCGTGCCGCCCATCAGGGTATCGAGCGCGAAGTAGCCATGCCGGCCATAGTGTCCATTGGTCGGCACGACGAGCTGCGGATCGAACGGAATGCCGTTCTCGGTCAGAGCCTGCTGGTAACCTTCGAGTTTTTCGTCGTTGCCATTCGGGTGCGAGGCATCGAGGAAGCCGATGTGCTTGTGTCCCAAACCGATGAGGTGGCGGGTCGCCTGGAACACGCCGCTGCGGTCGTTGACGCTCACGCCGTCGATGCCAGCATCGGGATCGGCGATCAGCAGCACCAGCGGAAAATTGGCGCGGCGCAGCGGCCGCAGATGCTCGAGCTCGCGGTGCCGCGCCGGATAGATCAGGATGCCGTCGACCTGCCGCGAGCGGAACATCTCGACGACCTTGATTTCCTCGCTGAGCGTGTTGTTGGAGGTCGCGAACAAGGTGCCGTAGCCGCGCTCCGCCAAGGCAACCTCCACGGCCTGCGCGGTGTGGGTCAGCGTCGGGTTGAGGATATCGGTCAGCACCAGGCCGATGGTGCGCGTCTCCCGGCTGACGAGGGACTTGGCGACATGGTTGGGAAGATAGCCGAGCTCCAGCGCGGCGCTGCGGATGATGCCGCGCGTCTCGGCCGGGATGCGCGTGCTCTCGCGCAGGGCGAGCGACACGGTGTTGGTCGAAAACCCCGTCTTCGCCGCGATGTCGCTGAGACGAACGACGCCCCTGCCCAAACCCTCACCCACATGTGTGGCCGTGCCGCTTCGCCGGCACCGGCCTTCAGTCGAGCCGGTCAGCCACGACTCCGTCCGGCCTCTTACACCAAGACGCGCTCGGCGCGCAGCCGCTTGATGGCTTTGTACTGCAGGCTGTCCGCAGCCATTTCCATCAGCTCGATGCGATTGCCGTCCGGGTCTTCGAGCCAGGCCTGCCGGTTGCCGTCGATGGCGGTCTTGAGAGGCAACAGCAGGCTCAGCCCCGCGGCCTCCACCTGGGCCAGAACGGCGTCGATGTCGTCGACCGTCAGGCACAGGTGATTCATGCCATTGGCGTCCCAGCCCGGCGCCCGCGGCCCGTCCGCGCCCGGAAACACCTCGAGATATTGTTCGTCGGTGACGCGGAGATAGACCAGCCACACCGAGCCGTCGTCCTTGTGCAGCCGCATCATTTCGGGAAAGCCGAGCTTGTTGACGTAGTAGTCGAGCGAGCGGGCGAGGTCGCTGACCTTGATGGCGACGTGTCCGACCCCGGTGATCCCCTTCAAGCTGCCCTCCCTTGGATCGGGCGATCCTCTCCGACCGCCGCGCCTGCCGCGTTCTGCGAGAACGCTAATACAGCCTTCGTCGCGCGAAGCCCGGCCATTTGTCAATCCGGATTTTGTTACGCCATCGATTTCATCGAACCAGGCGCCAACGTCGACCATGGCTATATCTTATCTCTAACCATCTGATTATTCATCGATTTTTTTGCTCATAGAATATGATTAGACCGCCGCTCTACATTGCGAACCAGGTATGTCCTCTTCGGCTGCGTTTCGCACCGGCTGGCCGAGTACCCCGTTGACGCACCGCAAAAATGAGGATTTAGATTAACGCTAATACGATCCCGGCAAGGGACGAGGACGCCGGCCAGGCCCGATACGGGGCTGGCTTGGGAGGGGTGATTGCCATGGCCGTTCGCTGGAGCCACTGGTCTCCGCAGCTTGCGTTGACGCCGTCGCTGGCCGTCACCACCGTGGCCTTTGCCGGCTCGATCGGCTGGACGATCTGGCTGTCGTTCACGCGCAGCCGGCGCTTTGCCGACTATGCCATCGATACCGCCGAGCCGTGGCGGCAGTACAACCGCCTGCTGCACGACGCCATCTTCCTCAATGCCCTGAAGAACATCGTGGTCCTGGGGGTCGGCAGCCTCCTGGCCATCGTCTTCGGCTTCATCCTCGCCGCCATGATCGACCGGGAGAAGCGTGGCGAAGGCATCTTCCGCACGATCTTCCTCTATCCCCTCGCCGTATCGCTGATCGTCACCGGCCTTGCCTGGCGATGGCTGTTCAACCCACCGCTCGGGTTGCAGGCGTTCTTCGCCAGGATTGGCCTGCCGTGGTTGCATTTCGACTGGCTGAACTACCCGCAGACGGCGATGTACGGGATTATCCTCGGCACGGTCTGGCAGGGCTCGGGCTTCTACATGGCCCTCATGCTGTCCGGCCTCAAAAGCATCAACTCCGAGATCTGGAGTGCGGCCAAACTCGATGGCGTGAGCTTCTGGCGGCTCTATCTCGAAATCATCATCCCGATGATGCGCTTCACCTTCCTCACCTGCGCGATCCTGCTCTCGCTCGGTGTCGTCAAGGCCTACGACATGGTCTACGCCATGACCAATGGCGGGCCGGGACAATCGACCTGGGTGCCGGCCTACTACATGCTCAACGCCTATTGGCAGGCCCAGAACCTTGGCCTTGCCGCCGCGGCGGCCGTCGTCATGCTGCTGATCACGGCGGCAATCTTCATCCCGCTGGTGCTGCTGACCGCCTGGCAGCAGCGGCGCCAGGAGGCGCGGGTGCAATGAGCTCGATCGCCGAAGCCCCGCTTGGCACGGTTGGCGCGACCGACGAGCCGGTCGCCTTTCCGGCCAAAAAGAAGCGCATCAGGGGCTCCTCGATCGCCATCCTCGTCTTCCTGACGATCTGCGCGTTGTTCTTCTGCGTACCGCTCTATGTGGTGGTCGTCACCTCGCTCAAGAGCATGGACCAGATTCGCCAGGGCGATATCATGTCGCTGCCCTGGAGCCTCGATTTCTCGGCCTGGTGGCAGGCCTGGGACAAGTCGTGCTCGGGAACGCTCTGCCAGGGCGTGAAGGTCGGCTTCCTCAACTCGATCGAAATCCTGATCCCGAGCCTCGTGCTCTCGATCGGCCTGTCGATCGTGACCGGCTACGCGCTGGCGCTGTGGAACGTGAAGTGGGCCAACGCCTTCCTCTTCATCCTGTTCATGTGCGCCTTCGTGCCGTTCCAGATCATCATGGTGCCGCTGATCCTGATCACCGGGTTCCTGCATGTCTACGGCACCATCTGGGGCATCGCGATCGTACATGCGGTGCTCGCCATGCCGATCCTCACCCTGATCTTCCGCAACTACTACAAGGGCATCCCACAGGAGATCATGAGCGCCGCGATGATGGATTCGGGGTCCTTCTGGCGCATCTTCTGGGAAATCATCCTGCCGATGAGCGGCAACATCATGATCGTGGTGCTGATCCTGCAGATCACCTCGATCTGGAACGATTTTCTGATCGGCCTCACCTATGGCGGCATCGGTACGCAGCCGATGACGGTGATCCTCGCCAACGTCGTGATCACCGCACTTGGTGAAGCCAACTACAACGTCGACATGGCGGCGGCGCTGCTGACCGCCTTCCCGCCCCTCATCATTTACTTCGTCCTCGGCCGGTTCTTCGTCCAGGGCATCACCGCCGGCGCGATCAAGGGATAGCCGATGCCTCGCGTGCAGTTTGAAAAGATCGTCAAGAGCTTCGGCCGGGTCACCGTGCTCAAGAACCTGAACCTCGAGATCGAGGATGGCGAGTTCGTGGTGCTGCTCGGCCCCTCGGGCTGCGGCAAGACCACGCTGCTCAATCTCCTCGCCGGCCTGCTCGACGTGAGCTCGGGGCGCATCCAGATCGGCGAACGGGACGTCACCGACCTCGACCCCAAGGATCGCGGGCTCGCCATGGTGTTCCAGAGCTACGCGCTCTATCCGACCAAGACCGTCCGCGGCAACCTCAAGTTCGGCATGGCCGCGGCCCGTCTCGCCCGTGAAGAGCAGGAGCGCCGCATCGCCTGGGCGGCCAAACTCCTCCAGATCGAGGCGTTGCTCGACCGCAAGCCGGCGCAGCTCTCGGGCGGCCAGCGGCAGCGCGTCGCCATCGGCCGCGCGCTGGTCAAGCAAGTGGGTGTGTTCCTGTTCGACGAGCCACTCAGCAACCTCGATGCAAAGTTGCGCACGGAGACCCGTATCGAGATCAAGCGGCTCCACGACGAGACGCGGTCGACCATCGTCTACGTCACGCACGATCAGGTCGAGGCCATGACGATGGCGACCCGCATCGCCATCATGGACGCTGGCGTCATCCAGCAGTTCGATACGCCCGACGCCGTCTATGAGAAGCCGGCCAACATCTTCGTCGCGGGCTTCATCGGCGCGCCAGCGATGAACATCTTTCCGGCGACGGTGCGGATGGCGTCCGGTGGGGCAAGCGCGGTGCTGAGCGGCGTCAACGCGACAGTCGATCTCAGCCGCTACGCCTTCACCACAACGCCACGCGACGGCGACAGCATCCAGGTCGGCTTGCGACCGGAACATTTCGGCGCCCTGAATGCCGCCAATGGCGGCGGCGCAGCGCAGTTTCGGCTGCCGGTGCAATATACCGAAAAGACCGGCGCCGATGCCACCGCCTACTTCAAGACCGACACAGGCCTGCTGGCGGTGAGCATCCCGCCCGAGCGCATTGGCGCGCTGCGGCAGGGCGAGGTCGCAACCCTGAGTTTCCCGCACGACAAGGTGCACGCCTTCGACAGCGCGAGCGGCATGCGGCTCTAGCGCAAGCGCCGGCCTGCCCGGCCGACGAGAATTCAAACGAAGCCGGTTCGGCCGAGACGCTCGGCGGCCGCTTCAAAGCAGAGGGATCTCGCCGAGATCCACAAAGGGAGGAGAGACTATGCTTGTCAAAGCTCTGGCCGGACTGAGCGCGGCCCTTATGCTCACGGCGACGGCCTATGCCGCCGACCCGACACCGCTCACCATCTACCACTCGTGGTCGACGCCGAGCGAAATGGCGGCCCTCAATGTGCTCAAGACGACCCTCGCCAGCAACAATATCGGCTGGACCGAGATCGCTATCCCGCACGATACCGGCGCCAATGTCAGCCTCACCAACATGGTGACCGGTGGCAACCCGCCCAACGTGTTCATGAACTCTGATCCGGGCGTCATCCGCGACCTCGCCAAGCAGGGCGCGATCATGGACCTGACGCAGTACTTCAACGACAACGGCATCGCCAAGAACCTGCCGCCGACCGTGCTGCAGGAGATCACCGTCGACGGCAAGATCTACAAGGCCCCCGCCGGCATCCATATCGACGGCATGGTCTACTGGAACATGGATGTCGCCAAGAAAGCCGGGGTCGATCCGACCAAGTGGACCTCGCTCGACGACATGTGGAAGGACTTCGACAAGGTGAAGGCCGCGGGCTTCCAGCCGCTCGCCGTGGGCAGCCAGGACTTCCAGGTCGGTTATCTCACCCATGCGTTGATCGCGGCCGTGGCGGGCCCCGATATCTACAATCGCTTCTATGGCCCCACGGTCGATCCGAAGGTGTTCGACGAACCGGCGCTGAAGCAGGCAATCGACTGGGTCCGCAAGTTCAGCTTACAGGTCGACGCCGGCTCACAGAACCGCGCGTGGAACGATACCACGGCGCTCGTCATCACCGGCAAGGCCCTGATGCAGATCCATGGCGACTGGATGAAGGGCGAGTGGCGCAATGCCGGAAAGGTCGCGGGCCAGGATTTCGGCTGCGAGAACATTCCCGGCACCAAGGCGCTCGCCGTCACGGTCGACGCCTGGAACTTCCTCGACGGGCCGAACCTGAGCGACACGACCAAGCAGGCCGAGCTTGAATTCGCCAAGCTCGACACCGACCCCAAGGTGACCGCCGAGTTCGCCGCCAAGAAGGGCTCGACCCCCGTTCGCACGGACGTCGATCCGTCGGCGCTCGATGTGTGCAACAAGGTCGTGCTCGATTCGCTCGCCAAGCCTGACATGTCGGTGCAGAACCCCTTCAACATCTCCGATGCCGACTGGGTCCGCTCGGTCTGGAACGTGATGTTCAAGTTCTGGGGCGACCAGAGCGAGACCTCGGACCAGGCGATCCAGGAACTCAAGGATCAGTACGACCAGGTTTTCGGCTGACCCTGACCCTCGGCCGATCCCGGCGGGAGGCCTCGGCCTCCCGCCTCCACCACCCGGGGTGAACGCCCCGGACCAGCCTCGATGACCAGACCCGCTTCCGATGTCCTCCAGCACCTCAAATCCCGGTTTCGCCCGCCGTGGCCGAAGCCTCCTTCCCGGACAGATCTCGCAGCTCGTCACGGTTGCGAGCGACGGCAGCGACCGACGGGTGCTGCTCGAGGCGGACGAGGTCATCGAGGCACCCAATTGGACACCCGACGGCACGTCCCTGATCATCAACGCCGGCGGTGAGCTCTGGCGTCTCGCCGCCGACGGCACCGGCGCGCCGGGCAGGATCGAGACCGGCAAATATCGCGACCTCAACAACGACCACGTGCTCTCGCCGGACGGCCAGACCATCTATTTCAGCGAGAACGACGGCCATCTCTACGCGGTGCCGATCGGCGGCGGCGAGCCGCGGCGCGTCTCCAACGAGCACCCGACGCCGCACCACTACTACCTCCATGGCATTTCGCCGGACGGCAAGACGCTGGCTTACGTCGCCGTCGAAGGCCCGGCCGGCAACAAGCGCATCAACATCTTCACCATCCCCGCCGCCGGCGGCCCCGACACGCGCCTCAGCGACGTGAACTATCCCAACGACGGGCCGGAATACTCACCGGATGGCACATGGATCTACTTCAGTGGCGAGCGGGCCGCGACAATCCCCGGCCACGCCCAGTGCTTCCGCATGCACACTGATGGAACGTCGGTCCAGCAGCTCACCTTCGACGAACGGGTCAATTGGTTCCCACATATCTCGCCGGATGGGCAATCCATCGTCTACCTCAGCTACCCGCCGAGAACCACCGGCCATCCGCCCAACAAGGACGTGATCCTGCGCTTCATGCGGCCCGACGGCAGCGGCCAGCGCGACATCGCGCAGTTCCTCGGTGGCCAGGGCACCATCAACGTCAACAGCTGGTCGCCCGACAGCCGGCATTTCGCCTACGTCGCCTACCCGATGACAGGGGCGGCCTGAGGCCTCAATTTCCTCGTGGAGACAATCGTGAAGCCATTCAACAGCCTCGGGCATTTCAACCTCAAGGTGAACGACCTTCAGGCCTCAATCGACTACTACGCCAAGCTCGGCTTCCCCGAATTCCTGCGCTTGACCGAGACCGACGGGACGCCCTGGATCGTCTATCTGCGGATCACCGACGAGCTCTACATCGAGCTGCTGCCGGGTGGGAAAGGCCGCGCCGGGGACCAGCAGGCGACGGGCCTTAACCATCTCTGCCTCACGACGCCCGACATCGAAATGACCGTGCGCGAGCTCACAAAAGCCGGCGTGCCGCTCTCCACGCCGCTCGATCCCAGTAAACGCGGGGTCGATCGCAATCGCGGCTGCTGGATCACGGACCCCGACGGCAACCGTATCGAGATCATGGAGATGGCCCCCGATTGTGTGCAGTACGAGGCAATCAAGGCCCTCCACAAAACCGGCAAACCGACCTCAGTCGTCGCACCCCTCCGGCCCAGCACGTAAAGCGCCGGACGGGTGGCGGATCTTAACCTGCGGCCGCAATCGAATGGCTGAGGGACTTCGCCGCGTTGATTACCGACAGCCTGATCTCGTTCATCCGGGGCGGTTCGGCCCCAAGCAGGAACGGCACGCTGATCGCTGCGACGACCGTGCCGTCGCGATCGAGCACCGGGGCGGCGTAGGCCAGGATGGATGGACCGTTTTCGCCGTTATCGTACGCCCATCCCTGCCGGCGGATGCGGGAGAGTTCCGCGCGGAGCCGGCGAGGATCGGTGATGGTCTTGGCCGTCAGGGCTTCGAGCGGCCGGCTCAGCCGCTGTGCGAGGAGCGGCTCCGCAAGGTGCGCAAGCAGCAGCTTTCCCGCCGCACCCGCATGTCCGGCAAGGCGCTGCCCCGGTGCAACCGAGAGCGCATAGGCGCGCCGGCCCTGCGCCGCGGCAATCACCAGAACTCCGTCGCCGTCGATCACTGTGAGCTTGCTCGCCTCGCCCAGCATGGCCGACAGGTGCTCGAGCACGGGCATGGCGAATGCGACGAGGTCCAGCGGGCCTGAGGAGGCCACATGGGAGGCGAGGCCCAGCAGGCGATGCCCGAGATGGTAGCTCCCCGCCTCGCTGCGCTGCACCATGTCATGGAGTTGCAGCGAGTTGAGGATGCGATAGACCGTCGTCCGCGGCAGGCCCAGCTTGACGACGAGATCGCTGATGGTCGCGCCACTGTCGCGAACCTCAAGCTCGCCGAGCACGTCCATCATCCGGTCGATCACGGGAATGCGGTGCTTGAGTGCGGTGTCGGCGCGCTTGTCCATTTGCTCCCGGGATCGCCGGCTTGCCTCGATGTTCGCTGATAGCATATGATTTTGAACAGTCAAAGTTCACATATGGAATAGGAGAACGGCGTGAAGATCACCGGCCTCAAGACCTTCGTCGCCAATGTCAGCCGAACGAACTTCATCTTCGTCAAGGTCTACACCGACGCCGGCATCGACGGCGTCGGCGAAGCAACGCTCGAGTGGAAAACGCTGGCGATGACCGCCGCCATCGATGAGCTCGAGCGCGTCCTCGTCGGCCAGGACCCGTTCGAAACCGACCGGTTGGTCGAGACGCTGCACCGCGACTCTTACTGGCGCACCGGGGCAGTCTTCCGCACGGCGCTCGGTGCGATCGATGCGGCGCTGCTCGACATCAAGGGCAAGGCGCTTGGCGTGCCCGTGTTCGAGCTGCTCGGCGGCAAGCAGCGCGACCGTATCGCCTGCTACGCCAACCATTGGTTCTTCGGTGCCGCGACGCCAGACGAATACGCCGCCGCCGCGAAAAAGGCAGTGGCGATGGGCTACCGCGCGCTCAAATGGGATCCGTTCGGCACAGCCGATCTCGAGATGAGTCCGGCCCAGCGGCGGCAGACCATCGACATCGTCGCGGCCGTCCGCGACGCTGTCGGCCCGGATGTCGACCTCATGCTCGACGTGCACGGCCGCCTCAACGTGCCGACGGCAATTGCCATGTGCCGAGCGCTCGAGCCCTACAATTTGCGCTGGATCGAGGAGCCGGTGCCGCCCGAGTCGATCGACGCCCTGGTGGACGTCCGGCGGGCGAGCCCCGTGCCGATCGCCGCGGGCGAGCGCTGGTTCGAGCCGGGCAAATTCCTGGAGGCAATCACCAAGAAGGCGGTCGACATCCTGCAGCCGGACGTCTCGCATGCCGGCGGCCTCAGCGAGGTCAAGCGCATCGCGCATATGGCGCACATCGAGCTGATCCCGGTCGCGCCGCACAATCCGGTCGGACCGGTGATGAATGCGATGACGCTGCATACGGCAGTCGCCATTCCAAATTTCTCGATCTTCGAGACCGTGTCGGTCGATGTGCCGTGGCGCAAGGAGTTGGTGCGCGAAACGCTGGTCTTCGACAAGGGCGATTTGCTTGCGCCGACCGCGCCGGGGCTTGGCGTCGAATTGATCGAAGCGGCGTGTGCCAGGTTCCCTTACGAAGCGACGAACCTGCCGCTCTATGACGGCTCGATCAATGTGGCCGGCGTCGCCGCTGGCAATCCGACGATGAAGGACCGCTGAGTCCCCGCGTGACGATTGACAGTCAGGCGCAACAGTCGCATCCTTATTCTTGAACTGTCATTGTTCAAATGTGAACTGACAGCAAGGTCCGGCCACAATCGCCGGCGCGTCGCGGCGAAACAGCCGCCAGGGAGGAAAGACATGAAGCTCGAGAAGTTCGCGGGCGGCGTCGCCGTCTCGACGTTAATGCTGGTGCCGTCGGTCGCCATGGCAGGCGACGTTGTGTGGTGGACGCCCAACTGGAGCCAGGAGCGGGCGCAGAAACTCGCCGACGACTTCCACAAGGCCAACCCGGACATCAACATCAAGCTGCAGATCACCACCAGCAACGGCCTGCCGCAGCAGGTGATGACAGCCCTGCAGTCGGGCTCGGGCCCCGACATCATCGAGGTGCAGCACGGCTGGGTGCAGGGCTATGCGCAAAGCGATCTCGTGCTGCCGCTCGACGACACGATCCAGGACAAGGACGACTACAACAAGGCCGTCATCGCGGAGGACACCTACAACGGCCAACTCTATGCGATCCCTTATCGCATCGAGTGCACGGCGCTTATCTACAACATGGACGACTACACCAAGGCCGGACTCGATCCCGCCAATCCGCCCCAGACCTGGGATGACTGGATGGCCGCATCCAAGAAGATGACCACCGACGGCGTCTACGGCATGGCGATCACCGGCGGCGGCGAGTTCGGCAACACCATCACGCGCGCGCTGCCCCTGGTGTGGATGAACGGCGGCGACATCATTTCGGCCGACGGCAAGAAGGCCGTCATCAACTCGCCGGAAGCGGTGGCTGCAATCAAGTTCTATACCGACTTCTACACTAACAAGGTCTCACCGGACTCGACCTTGCAGAATGACGGCGTCGCCAACCGGCAGCTCTTTGTCGCCGGCAAGGTCGCGAGCTATCTCACCGGCCAGTACGACATTGCGCCGATCGCGCAGGCGGCGCCCAATCTCAAGATCGGCGCCTTCATGACGCCGCATCCGGCGGGCAAGCAGACGGCCGGTATCCTCAACGGCTGGAGCTTCGTCATCCCCAAGGATGCGCAGAACCCAACGGACGCCAAGAAGTTCCTGCAGTTCCTCAACACCAAGGAAAACCAGGGCTACTTCACGGATACCTTCCCGGCGCGCGTCTCGGCACTGGACCTGCCGCGGTTCCAGGACCCCAACCTCAAGCCCTTCGCCGGCATGCTGCCTTACGGCCGGCCGACGCCGAACACGCCGCACTGGGTGCAGATCAGCCAGGCGATGTTCAATGGCATCCAGCGCATCCTTTCGGGCCAGCAGGACCCACAGGCGGCGATGGACCAGGCCAATGACGAGATCCAGGCTCTGCTGGATAGCGACTGACGCGGTCCTCGCGTCATCTGGCGCGAGCGGCGTTCCGGACACACTCCCGATCTGGAACGCCGCTCCGTTCGAGCTGGAGCAGATATGGCCCGCCCCTCGCCAGGATTGATGTTCATCCTGCCTGCGATCCTCATCCTGATGATGCTGATCGCCTACCCGATCATCTATACGCTGTTCCTGTCGGCCGTCGACGCCCACGGCAACTTTACGATCAAGAACTACGCCAACGTCCTCAGACCCTATGTCACCCGGCAGGCGTTCCAGAACCTCATTGTCTATGTCGGTGGCTCGATCGTCTTCCAGGTGATCCTCGGCACCGCGGCGGCATTGCTGCTCAACCGCAATTTCTGGGGGCGCGGCGTCGTGCGCTCGATCACCCTCATTCCGTGGGTGGTGCCGGGCATCGTCGCCGCCACCACCTGGGCCTGGATGTTCCATACCGAATTCGGGATCATCAACTACATGCTCGCGGGTGCGCATGTGATCCCTGGGCCGATCGGCTGGCTGACCAATCCCAACACCGTCATGCCGGTGCTTGTCGCGATCAATGTGTGGAAGCTCTTCCCGTTCGTCGCCATCATGGTGCTGGCGGGCCTGCAAGCGATCCCTGCCGAGCTCTACGAAGCCGCAAAGATCGACGGGGCCAACGCGTGGGACGAAATCGTCCGGATCACTCTGCCGCAGGTGCGACCGGTGCTGGTCGCCGTCACGCTGCTGCTCGTCATCTGGGGTCTCAACGCCATCACGCTGATCTACGCGATCACGCAGGGCGGCCCCGCCAATCTCAGCCTGATCACGCCGATCCAGATTTACCAGCTTGCCTTCATCAGCTTCCAGTTCAACGAAGCAGCGGCGCTCTCGGTGCTGTTCTTCATTGTCGCGGCGATCATCGTCGCCATTTACATCAAGGTCATTCCCTCGAGCGCGGAGACGGCCAAATGACCGTCGTCGGCACGAATTTCGAGCGACGGCCGCTCGCTGCCACCGGGATCGCGGTTGCGGCGATCGTCCTCGTCGTGGTTTGCCTGTTTCCGTTTGCCTGGATGGCGCTGTCCTCGATCAAGAAGCTGCCCGAGCTCTTCACCGTACCGCCGCACTGGCTGCCGAACGAGCCGACACTGGGCAACTACGCGACGGTGTTCTTTCACTCCAACATCCCGCGCTACTTCCTCAACAGTTGCATCATCTCGGGAGGAGCGACGATCTTCGCGCTGGTCCTTGCCGTGTTCGCCGCTTACGGCTTCGCCCGCTTCGAGTTCAGGGGCAGGGCCTGGCTACAGACCTTCGTTCTTGTCGGCCAGTTACTGCCGACCGCCGCGATCATCGTGCCGCTCTTCATCACCCTGCGCTGGCTGCACCTGATCAACACCTATTGGGGCCTGATCCTCGTTTACACCATCATCACGCTGCCGCTGTCGGTGTGGATGCTCACCTCGTATCTGCGCGGCATCCCGGTCGAGCTCGAGGAGGCCGCGACAATCGACGGCGCGAGCCGCCTGGGCGTGCTGTTTCGCATCACGCTGCCGCTCGCCATGCCCGGCGTCGTTGCGGTGATCGTTTTCTGCTTCGTCACTTGCTGGAACGAGTTCGTGTTCGCGCTGGTGTTCGCTCAGGACCAGTCGGTGAAGACACTGCCGATCGGCCTCGCGGAATTCTCGACCGAGTTCAATACCGACTGGGGCGGCGTGATGGCCGCTTCCATGGTGATGACGCTGCCGGTGGTCATCCTGTTCCTTGCCTTCCAGCGCCTCTTCGTCGGCGGCCTCACGGCCGGCGCCACGAAAGGCTAATCCTATGGCCGCTGCGTTACAGAAAGAAGTTCCAGCATGATCGAGACCCCCGACATCGTCCGCCCGCCGGCAGACTGGTCGAAACGGCTGGAAGAGATCGGCACCGCCACTATCAGCAGCACGCTGCAGCGGCTCGGCATCCGCAATCCGCATATCGTCGGACCGGTCCAGCGGCACGATGGCCGCTCCGCCGCCGGCCCCGCGCTCACCTTGCAGTTCATGCCCAAGCGCGAGGACGTCTTCGGCGCCAGCGAATACGACGACCCGGAGCTGCAGCTCCACCGCCACGTGCTCTATCACACGCGGCCGGGCGACATGGTGGTGGTCGATGCGCGCGGCGACCGCCGCAGCGGCATCTTCGGCGAAATGATGCTGACCTACTTCAGGGGCAAGGGCGGCGTCGGCTGCGTCATCGACGGCTGCGTGCGCGACTTCAAGAACGTCAAGCAGATCGATGTCGGTCTATGGACCACTGGGCTCACGCCCAACTTTCACGCGCAGACCGACATCATGCCCTTCGCCGTCAACGGGCCGATCGCCTGCGGGGACACTTTCGTTCGTCCCGGCGACATCGTGGTGGCGGACGACGATGGCGCGCTCGTGGTGCCGGTCAAGCTCGCCGAGCAGGTCATCGAGATCGGCGGCGAGCATCACGAGTGGGAGGAATTCTCAAAACTCCGCCTCGAGCAGGGCGGCGAGCTCAAGCGCTACTATCCCCTAACGGAAGCCGCGCGCCCCGAATATGAGGAATGGCGTCGTCGCCGCTGAGCGTATGGAACGACTCGTGGTCGGCCAACGTCGGTCGCAGCGGACCTTATGGCGAGGCCGCGGCGCTTTCGAGAAACAGCCGCAACGCAATAAGGCCTGTCCGCAAGCTGCTCTCGGGCAGTCGCGGAATAAGGCGCGCCAGGCGGTCAGCGGGGCTCACGCGACTGTCGGAGACCTCGAGCCGCGTCGTATCAGGGGACCATCCCACGGTGACGGCTAGCCTCGCAATCCAGCGGGCGAGCGTCGCCCCCTCCGGAGGAAAGACCGGCTGGCCGGGCGAATATGGCGTCGTGGGATCGGCGAGTCCGGCGCGCAGCAGTTCTCGCATGCCGTGGAGCAGCGCCTCGAGCTCGCTCAGGATCTCGTCGGCTTCGGGCTCCCCCACATAGGTGCCGCTCATCTCGCCAATATAGCAGACGGGTGAGGCTAGCTCCGTTGTGCCATGTACCAGTCCCACGGTCCCGAGCGGCGCCACGGCGGCGCCATCAATCAGATCGCGCACGATGTGCGCCGCCGGACGGATGGCCGTGATCGCACCGACCCCCGTGCCGGCATAAAGCGCCATGAGCTCGAGCCGGCCATCTGTGGTCTGTAGCGGAGAATCGGTGCTGAAGAGATAGATGGGCCGGCCGGCCTCGGCTGCGATCACCTCACGCGCAAAGTCCTGTGCCTCGCCGCGCTCACCCCTGGTGATTTCGCTGGCCAGCACCCTGACCGAGGCTCCGGCCGGCCAGTTGATATGAAAGGCCTGGGTGAGCACGGTATCGCGCCCGGATGCCGCGACCAGCCGCTGCTTGTGATAAGCATGCGCAAAGGACTCGGAACTGGCGAGAAAAGCCGTCCCGAGCACCGCACCTTCTGCGCCAAGTGCCATCGCCGTCAGCAGATCCTCCGGCGTCGCCATGCCACCCGCGGCAAGCACCGGCAAGTCCACCACATCGATGACGGCCGGCAGCAGCTTTCGCAACGGCAGTTGCGAGCGCACATGGCCGCCTGCCTCCATGCCCTGCGCGATCACGATGTCCGCTCCGGCCTGCTGGACCTCGATTGCCTCGGCCACCGAGCCGACCTGATAGATCACTACGGTCCCAGCCTCTTTGAGGCGCGCGACGACGCGCGCATCGAGGTCCCAGAACAGGGAGACAACCGGCACCCCGAGTCGGATGATGGTCCTGATCTGGTTCTCGAGCAGGTCTGGATCCGTGGCGGCGGGGATCACATTGACCGCGAAGCGCTCGATGCCCGCCGCTCGCACGGCGCTCACCTCGTGCTCGATCAGCGATGGCGGTTCGCGTACCATTCCCAGCGTGCCGAACCCGCCGGCGCGGCTGACGGCCGTCACCAGCTCGGCGCGGGCGGGGCCGCCCATTGCGGCCGACAGGATGGGCACGGCGCAGCCGAGCATCCGCGTGACCCGGCCGAACGGCAGCACAGCGCCTGGATTTAGGACAGACGACGGCGCGCTCAAGAGCGAACCGGTCGAAGGATCGTTGCGCGCCTTCAAGAGATTTCGAACCTCCGCGATGCTGCCGGTCGACGGCAGAGACCTTAGAAACAACTATGACTTGTAGAAACAACCGTGACGTTTCCAAAGTCCGTTGATGTCGCGGTTCGTCAAGGGACGCGCGATCTTTGGGATCAATCCGCGCCGTAGCGGACGCCTCTTTGCCCGCAACGCCTGGCACGGTACAAGTCGCGGCAGGTCGTAAAGTATCCCCAGGTGTCTGTCTCTTCGGCGAACGTGCTGGAGTCCGGTGGTTGGAGATTACTGGCGGTCGCTATTGGTTTCAGGATGCGGCCGCTTTCAACCTCAGACAGCGGTTTCGCGAGAGGACGGCGAAGGCCGCAGAACAGATGAGAATGTTGACTGGACTTGGCGCCGCGGCGCTCTTTGCTCTTTCGGCCTCGGCCGCCCTGGCCGTACCGATGTGCGATCCGGATTCTGTAAGCGGCAAAAAGTCCCTGTTCAGCCAGGACGAGGTGATCCGGTCGATCGAGGCTGACCTTCGCGCCCAAGGCATCAAGGTGCACAACAGCCGCCTCTGGAACAATTGCCTCCAGACATTCGTGACCGTGAACGGCCACGACGTCATGAAGTTCTACGATCCCAACACGCGGCGCGAGATCCCGCTGAACTAGCAGGCGGCACCATCGCGGCGCTCGCCAGGTTGCTGCGTGTCAGGCTGGCGGTCTCTACTGGAAGCTGCCCGTAAGCTTGGCGTACACGCCGAGGCTGGGCTGGCCCGCGATCGCCGGCAGCAGCGGAACTGCGGCGCTGACATCGAGGCTGGAATTGTTGGGCCACTGATAGGTCCAGCCGGCACCGAGCGATGCGAGGGTCGTGGTTGCCGGGAACGTCGAATGCACCTGGCCAACGTCGAGGAGACCATACAGGTCGAGTCCCTGGGTCTTGCCGGAGCCCGACCAGTGCAATTCGTTCTGGACGAAGAAGCCGGTGTCGCCTGCGACCCCGTCGGAGGAATAGCCGCGGACGGTGTCGTGGCCGCCGATCTGGAACAGCAGGTCGCCGGGCAGCAACTGCTCGGTGGTATACTGCCACGCACCACGGCTCTGGATGCTGAAGGAATTGCCGAGCGGGATGGTAACATCGCCGTTGCCCGCAAACAGCGTGATGTCGCGCTGGGTGCTGAACAGATTGTCGTCGCTGCGCGCGAAGATCACCTCCGGCTGTGCGTCGATCGAGATCTTGTCGTTGGCGTAGCTGAGCGCCGCGCCGATCGCGCCCTTGGTGGTCGAGGTATCGACCAGCGGAGTGCCGGCCGCGAATGATTGTGATGTCCCGTAGGACAGCGTCGCGAGCCCGATCACGCTGAGGTTGACGCCGGTGTAGAGCGCCTGCGTGAGGGTCGCAGTCACGGCCTTGGAATTGCCGGTGATGTCGAGCGGCAGCGTCGGGCCAGCGATGACCTTGATGGTCGAGGCGGTGGCGCCCAGCGCCAGCCGCGTCCCGAGGTTGCCGATCGGCATGTCGAAATTGGCGGTGCCGGCGAGGCTCCCCTGCGCTGCCGTCGCGAGGAACATCATCTGGTCGTCGATGCCAAGCAGCCCGTAGCGCTGATAGAGGGCGCTTGCCTCGATAGCGCCGGTGGAATTGGCGCCGTAGTCATCAACCGAGAGCTGGACGATGTTGGGGGGCGGCTCGCGGACGCCCAGGGTCAGATCGGTCAGGCCGAACGTCGCACCCGGCTGGAGAAGCAGGCTCAGTTGCGCGTGGTGGGTTTTGTTGAAGCGCGCGATGTCCTGGGATGCGGTAGGGACATCGACGATATCGCCGTCGCGCGTCAGCCGCACGGCCTTGAGAAAGACGTCGTCCTTGGTGAGGTGGGTGCCGACGATGGCGACCTTGCCCTCACGGCCCTCGACCAGTTGCACCTTGAGCTCGCCGCTCTTGAGGTTCTGTGGCGGCAGTACGGCGCCAGCCGTGACGACGCCCTTTTTGGCATAGAGGTCGTTGACGTCGCGGACCAGCGCCGAAATCTGTCGGAAATCGACCATCTGGCCGATATATTTGGAGGTGATGGCGTCGAGCTCGGCCTGGCTGAGGAAGGCCGACGGCGGCTCGAAAGTCACCGACTTCAGCCGGAACATCGGCCCACCCGCTGGCGGCAGCTCGGCCCGCTGGGCCGGGGCGACCACCACCCCACCGGCCGGCGGCTGGTTCCCGGCGCCGGCGCGCTCGGCATTGCGTTCATTCTGCCGCAGGACCTGGTTGGCCTGATCCGCGGCCGTGGGAGCCGCGACGGCCTGCGCCGTGCACAGGGCACCAACCGCAAGCGCTGCCAAAACCACCCATCCGGCTGCGCCCGACGGGTACCGCCTGCCCGCCCCCACCATCAGTTCGCCTCGCTCAACTGGACCGCCGGCCCCGAGCCTACAGTTCCGACAGGATAAGTCACCCCGTCAATGACGACCCGGTGACCGCTTTCGTCGAAATAGAACTCGTGCAGCACGTCTTCTCCATCTGGACCCTTGGTCAAAACCAGGAGCACTTGCAAGACGGAGCCGTTGGACATCAACCGGTCCGTGTCGCGGACGAGGCTGGCGCCGTCAAAGGCGAGACCATTGAGAATGTCGGTGATCTGCGCCGTCGGGTCGTACCAGACGACAAAGGCGTCGGTGGTCGTATGGTAGTTGTTGATGTTGAGCCCGAAGGCGAAATCCGGCTGGTACATCTGGGCGTTATGGCCAGGATTGGGGCCGGGCGAGCGGTCGTTGACCCAGATCGACTGCAGCGGCGTATCGAGCAGGAGGCTGCCCGGCACATAGGCACTCAGCACCGACACGCTCTTTGCCGTAGTGGTGATCTGGCTGTCGTAGAAGCGCAGGAGCGGCATGATGAGGCCATCGGGCGCGTCGACGGTCAGGTTCGCCGATTGGCCGACGGCCCCGTGGTAGCCGGTGATCGAGAGCTGCAGCGGACCGGACGGGGGCAGCGACTGGTGGATGGTGCCGCTGAGGTCGTTGGCACCCAGCGTCAGTTGCTTGGAGACCGTGATGTTCCCGAGGTTCAGCTTGCCGGCCGCCTGCAGGTAGACGTTGCCCTTGCCGGCATTGATGTTGACCGTGACCTCGGGGGCCAGCGCGTCGGCGTAGATGTCGCCGTCGGTCGAATTGAGCGAGAGCACCGGCGAAAGCACGAGGATCGGGTTGCCGACATTGGTGATCGCGTTGGCG
>DATMTK010000168.1:0-24689 GCA_035564755.1 Devosia sp.
GCCAACATGACCGACCGGTATGCCGCGCTGGCGGCGAGCGTGAGCGCATGGACGCCCCACGCGGAGGCGCTGCTCGGCAATTTCCGCACGATGTTCACCGCCGACCCGCTGGTGCTCGACAAGTGGCTCGTCCTCAACGCCGTGGCTCCGGAGCCCAACGTGGTGCAGCGCGTCACTGCCATCCTCGCGGACCCGAGCTTTCCCAGGAACAATCCCAACCGCCTGCGTGCATTGGTCGGCAGCTTCGCGCTCTCCAATCCATCGAAGTTCGCCAAGGCCGATGGATCGGGATTCCGCTTCGTCACCGAGTTCGTGGCCGACATCGACAAGCGCAATCCGTCGGTCGCCTCGCGCATCCTCACCGCCTTCCGCATCTGGCGCAGCTACGAGCCGGCGCGCCAGGGAGCGGCGGAAGCTGCGCTCACGGCGCTGCGTGATGCGGGAGGGCTCAGCCGAAACACCGCGGACATTCTCGAACGAACGCTTGCAGGTTAACGAAGGCCTAACGTAGAAGAATTTTTCTTCGACCTCTAAGTGACTCTTTCGACTCGTGAATTCCGGACGTGTGACAGGGCCTGCAGCTTACCCCTATGGACAGGCGCAAGCGGCTGATTCAGATTGCAAATCAGGGCGTGGCGTACACCTGTTTTTGCGATCTTTTTCGGGGCGATGCATGCAGTCGGCGGAGGCATCCGGCGTCCGGGCACAAGGAGTGGATTCGCGCTCCAGCTCTGACCTGCGTTCCCGACTTGTGACGTTTCTCGGCTCTATTTCCATTCTCACCTACGCCATAGCGGTTGTCGCTCTGGTCTCGGCCGGGCTCTATGTGGTGAGCGACGCGACGCGGACGCTGGAGGACGTGCATCAGCGCAATGTCCTCGTGGCCCAGGTCAATGCCGCCCAGCCTCGGCTGCTTCGCCAGTTCGCCATGCCGGCCGCGGCCCGCAGCCTCGCGCCTGTCGACGAGAACGGTGCGACGCGCGGCATCATCGGCCGCGGTGCGCTCGCCTTCGCACTGGCGTTCCTGATCATCGGATTCGGTTACCGCCGGCGCTCGCCGGACGTTCCCGGGACCGGCACCAGCATGCGCGACCTCCTGGGCACCATCCCGTATGGAGTCGCATGCTGGGGCGAAGACGGCCGCCTGGTCGTGTGCAACGAGCAGTACAGCTCGCGCCTCAACGCCGATCCGGTGGACTCGCGGCCGGGCGCGCTTTACTCGGCCTCGATCCGTCGGCTGGTGCAAGGCGGCTACATGGAGCTCGTCAGCGACGACGCGCAGAGCCGCATGATCGAGCTGCACCGCGAAGACGGCTCCTGCCTCGTGATCGACGAGCGGCCGCTCGACGGCGGCGGCTTCGTCACGCTGGTCACCGACGTCACGGAGAACCGCCGCACCGACGATCTACTCGTCTCGATCCGCGAGGAACAGCGCGTGTTGGCCCGGCGCTACCACGAGGAGAAACTCCGGGCCGAGGCGGCGAGCCGCTCCAAGACCTCGTTCCTCGCCCACCTGAGCCACGAGATCCGCACGCCGCTCAACCACATCATCGGCTTTGCCGAGCTGATGCGGCACGAGACTTACGGCCCGCTCGGCGACGACCGTTACTCCGAATATGTGGAATCGATCCGCACCTCGGGCCAGCGGCTCCTGAGCTTCTTTGCCTCGATCCTCGACTATGCCGAGCTCGAAGGTGGGCGCCGCTCGCTGCAGGAAGAAGAGCTCAGCACCGACGAGCTGCTCGCCGCCGCGACGCGCCGCTTCTCGGCGCTGGCGCAGCGCAAGGGCATCGCGCTGTCGCTCGGCACGCCCTGCGGCGCCTCGATCATCGGCGACCGCTTCTCGCTCGACCGCGTGCTCGGCAATGTCGTCGACAACGCCATCCGCTACACGCCCGCCGGCGGCCGCGTACTGATCGCCGCCTATGCCGCGGCGGACGGTGTGGTGATCGAAGTGACCGATACCGGCATCGGCATGAGCCCCGAGCGGCTTTCATCGCTGTCGCAGCCCTTCGCCTATGGCGATGCCGCATTGACTCGCGACCGCGAGGGCGCCGGCCTCGGTCTCGCGATCGCGCGCACCATCGTCGAGCTCAGCGGCGGACGGCTTGCTATCGACAGCCGCCTCAGTCTTGGCACCACGGTCGCGATCTCGCTGCCGCTCCACAGCAACGCCGGAACGATCCACGTCGCGGCCTAGAACGTTCGCGCCCTCGCGTACCAGCGCGCCGCGACCTCGCGGACCTCGCCGCGCATCTCCTCGATGTCCTCGGTCAGCCGCGCAAAACTCGGCGTGTTGGTGAGCTGCGCCAGCAGGTCCCGGAACGCATCGGTCCAGCCTTCGGTCCGGAAGGGATCGGCCAACGCCGCGCTCATCACCTGCAGGACCGTGGTGTAGGTGGCGTGGATCTCGGCGAGGCGCGCGCCTTCCGGCACCAGTCCGATCTCGCCGAGCCGTGCCAGCACGATCGCCGTCTGTGCCTGCGGCCGGTCGATCGCCGGGCGCGCCAGAAGTTGCGCGGATTGGGCGATGAACTCGAGATCGATGAGGCCGCCATCGACCAGCTTGAGGTCGAACGGATGCCGCGGCGGCCGCTCCTTGGCCATCAGTGCCCGCATCGACAGCACGTCCTCGACGATCTTGGCCGCGTCGGGCTTTTTCCCCAGCACCTCTGCGATCGCGGCTTCGATGTCGTCGCCGAAGCCGTCGTCGGCTTCGATGGCGCGGGCGCGGGTCAGGGCGAGATGCTCCCACGTCCACGCGCCCTCCCGCTGGTAGCGGCGGAAGGCGTCGAGGCTGCTGGCGAGCGGTCCGGCGCTGCCCGAGGGCCTCAGCCGCATATCGGCCTCGTACAGCACGCCCTCGGAGGTCGGGGCTGTCACTGCCGCGACGAGCCGCTGCGTCAGGCGCGCGAAATACTGCGTCACCGCCAGGGGCTTTTCGCCGTCGGACTCTTCGGCGGCGCCGGCGACGTCGTACATCAGGATGAAGTCGAGATCGGACGACGCCGTCATCTCGCGGCTCGCCATCTTGCCGAAAGCCAAGAGACCAACGCGGGCGCCGGGGACGCGCCCATAGCGCGGCTCGAATTCGCGGCGCACCGCAGCGAACAGCTGGTGCAGCAGCGTCTCGGCCAGCGCCGTGAACTGCTCGCCCGCCTGCCGGGCGCTCACCGTCCCCGAGAGCAGCCCTGCCGCGATCAGGAACTTCTGCTCCTGCCCGATGATGCGGGCGCGGTCGATCACCTCCTGGTAGTCGCGCCCATCCGCCAGGAACGCATCGACCTTGCCGACGAGCGCCGACCGGCGGCTGACCTCGTCGGCGAAGGCCGGGTCGATCAAAGCATCCATCACATGGGCGCGGTGGATCACTGCCTCGGCCATGCGCGGCGCTGAGGCCATGAGTTGCACCAGCAATTCGCGCAGGTCGGCGTGGCTGCGCAACAAGGCAAAGAGCTGCACGCCCGACGGCAGCCTTCCGAGGAAGTTGTCGAAACGCTGAAAGGCCAGATCGGCGTTGCCGGCTCTGGCGATGGTGGTCAGCAGCGCCGGCAGCAGCTCGGTGAGGTGTGCGCGCGCCGCGGCGGCGCGCGTTGCGCCATAGCCGCCATAGTGCCATTTGCGGATCGTGGCGGAGACCATAGCCGGATCATGGAATCCCATTTTGCTCAGGGTCTCGAGCGTCGCCGGATCGTCGTCGCTGCCGGTGAACACGAGGTTGCCACCGGCCGCGCCGAGGCTCTCCTTTGCGCGGAACAGCTCGGCGTAATAGGTCTGCACGCAGCCGAGCGCCGTCCTATAGTCGGCCTCGAACGCCCCGCGCGTGGGATAGTCCATCAGATGGGCGATGACTTCGACACCCTCCTCGGTCTCGGGCATCACATGCGTCTGCTCGTCGTGCAGCATCTGCAACCGGTTCTCGACGGCCCGGAGGAACCAGTAAGTCTTGGTTAGCTCGTCCGCCGTCTTCTGGGCGATCCAGCCGGCGCGTGCGAGGCCGGCGAGCGCCTCGGCCGTCGGCCGCACGCGGAGCGAGCGGTCGCGGCCGCCGGCGATCAATTGCTGCGTCTGGGCGAAGAACTCGATCTCGCGGATGCCGCCGCGCCCGAGCTTGACGTTGTGGCCTTCGACCCGTGCGTCGCCGACGTTCTTGCTGATGTTGATCTGGCGCTTCATTGCCTGGATGTCGGCGATGGTCGCGAAGTCGAGGTGCCGGCGCCAGACATAGGGGGCCAGCTCGGCAACGAACGCCTCGCCTACGCCGATGTCGCCGGCGCAGGGCCGCGCCTTGATCCAGGCGGCACGTTCCCAGTTCTGGCCGCGGCTTTCGTAGTAGGCGAGCGCAGCGTCGGTCGACAGCGCCACCGGCGTCGAGCCCGGATCGGGCCGCAGCCTGAGGTCGGTGCGGAATACATAGTCGTTGCCGACGCGGTCCTGCAGCAGCGCGGCAAGGCGCTGCACGATGCGCGAATAAACCTTGGTGCTCTCGTCCGCATCGGTCACGACGCCCGCCTCGCGATCGAAGAACGCAACGATGTCGATGTCGGAGGAATAGTTGAGCTCGCGGCCGCCATGCTTGCCGAGGGCAAACAGCGCCAGCCCGGATTCGCGCGATGGCACGCCGGCCTTGAGCGTGCCGCGCGCGCCAGCGAGCCGCAGCAGCAGGGTCAGCCCGGCGTCGAGTGCGGCGTCGGCGAAATCCGAGAGCGCGGCGGTCGACTGCGCCGTGGTCCAGCGGCCGGAGGTCTCCGCCGCCGCGGCGAGCAGCGCGACCCGCCCCTTGGTGGCACGGAGGACCTCGCCGATGGCCGCCTCGTCCGTCGCGCTGCCGCCTGCGTCGGCCGTAGCACCCAGCTCCGCCTGGAGCGCGCTCTCCGGATCGCGGAGCGCCCCAGTGAGCCAATCGCCGAAACGGGTATTGAGGCCGTCGAGGTAGGGGGAAGCGGCGAGAAGATCGTCGAGGGATACGGGCATGAACAGACGCTAGCGGGGCGTTTCCGGCTGGGCAAGCGTCGCTCATCCGGCTGGGGAACGAGAATTTGACGACTGGCTTTCCGGCGGCGCCACGCTATCCTTTGCGGCAGCCTGTTCCGACGGACCAACGATTATGCGTCTCGCTTTCTCCGCCGCCTTCATTGCAGCGCTTGCCCTCGCCGCCCCGGCCCATGCCGCGGGGCTCAGCGGCATCGGTGCCGACCTGTTCGGCAACTACTTCCACTTCCCGAACAAGTCGAACATCGCCAAGCCGGCGGTGCGCACCATCACCGCGGGTCCGCTGCACATGCAGTTGCAGCATACCAAGCTCGAACAGATCAAAAGGTTCTTCGGCGGCACTATCCGCTCGCAGGGCAGCGAGAAGAGCCTCGCGAACTGGCTTTGCTACCATACCGACGGCAGCGGCAAGGCGCCGGCCGCCAACACCTGGTTCATCTCCAACATCCTGGGTGGTGGCGAGTTCGTGATGATCGTCGCCGAGCAGGTGGCCAACCCCGGCCAGATCCCCGGGGATTGCGACCCGGCGCCCAAGAATTTCCAGCTTCCGGACCTTGGTATTCCGGGCCTCGGCTCGTCCAGCTCTCAACTGCAGTCGACCTTCGGAATGGCGTCGATGGGCGGGGCCATTGCGTACCGCGCCGACGCGCCCGGCGCCGACGCGCTCGGCACTGCGAACAACGCGCAGTACATCGGCTATCTGATGTCGGGCGGGCGCGTCGCGGCGTTCGGCGCCGGCGAGACCTCCGTCCCGGCGGCGCCCAAGAGCGACTAAGGGGCCGTCGCCGGCAGGTCGATCACCGCCAGCACGCCGGGATTGTTGTCTTCGATGCGGAATTGCCCGTGGTGCAGCTTGGCCACCGCGGCGACCAGCGACAGCCCGAGGCCCGAGCCCTGTTCGGTCCGACTCTTCTCCAGCCGCACGAAGCGTTCCACGACGCGGGCGCGATCCTCGGCCGGAATGCCCGGGCCGTTGTCGCCGACCGCGATCCGCACCCTGCCCGCCTCCTGGCGCACGGTCACGCCGATGCGGCCGGTCTTACCCTCCACCGGCTCGTAGTATTTGAGCGCGTTCTCGATCAGGTTGACCACCGCTTGCCCGATGAGCTCGCGGTTGCCGCGCAGGTGCACGTCGGGCGCGATCTCGGTTTCGAGCGTCATGCCCGCTTCTTCGGCCACCGGCTCGTAGAGCTCGGCGACGTCGGCCGCCACCGCGCTCACATCGACATCGGCCAATGCGCCGCTGGGGGCCCCAGCCTCCGCCCGCGCGATCATCAGCAGCGCGTTGAAGGTGCGGATCAGCTTGTCGCTTTCGCTGAGCGTGGTCTCCAGCGCCTCACGCTGTGCCGCTTCGCCGCTCCCGTCGCGCAACGCCGCCTCGGCCCGGTTGCGCAGCCGGGTCAGCGGCGTTTTCAAATCGTGCGCGACGTTGTCGGTGACCTCCTTGAGTCCGACCATCAGCGCCTCGATGCGGTCCAGCATCGCGTTGAGGTTGGTGGCGAGGCCGTCGAACTCGTCGTTGCGCCGCGTCAGCGGTACGCGCTCGCTGAGATTGCCCGAGATGATCTTGGCCGACGTCGCATTGATGGTGTCGATTCGCTTGAGCACCCGGCGTGCCGTGACCACGCCGGCCAGGATCGAGAAGGCCAGGATGCCGAGCACGGCGAGCAGGAAGCCCTGGAAGACGATCACCGTGAAGCCGCGGCGCTCCACCACGTCCCGGCCGACGATCAGCCGCATATTGTCGACCACCTGCGAGCGCACCACGGCAAAGCCCTTGGTGCTGTCGCCGGCATAGGCCGGGTCGCGATCGTAGTTGAAGCTGAAGGTGCCGTCGTTCTGCAGCACGTTGGCCGGAAAGCCGCTGACATTGCCGGCGATCTGGAGGCCCGCATTGTCGCCGAGATAATAGATGCCGGGCCCTGGCTGGCTCGACAGCCGTGCCACCGCGAAGACGATGCCGCGCACACCCTCCCGTTCGTCGATACGCTTGAGCAAATCGACCTCGCGGTCGATCTGCGCCGTCTGCTGCTGCTGGATCTGGATGCTCGACTGGTAGGCGATGAACGCCAGCAGCAGGATCGAGAACACCACGAAGAGTGCGATGAACACCGCCGTCAGGCGGACGGTGGTGGTTCGCCAGAGCTGGGCGAACCTATTCACGGATCATGTATCCGGCGCCGCGTATGGTGTGGAGGAGCGGGTTGGCGTGGCCTTTGTCGATCTTGCCGCGCAGCCGGGACATGTGGACGTCGATCACGTTGGTCTGCGGATCGAAATGATAGTCCCAGACATTTTCGAGCAGCATGGTGCGCGTCACCACCTTGCCGGCATTCTTCATGAGATATTCGAGGAGGCGGAATTCGCGCGGCTGCAACAGGATGCTTTCGCCGCTGCGCTCGACCTTGCGCGACAGCCGGTCGAGGCTGAGATCGCCGACTTCGTAGCTGGTGGCAGCCTCCGACGGGCTCGAGCGCCGGGCCAGCACCTCGATGCGGGCCAGCAGTTCGGTGAAGGCGTAGGGCTTGACGAGATAGTCGTCGCCGCCGGCGCGCAGGCCGGTCACGCGGTCGTCGACTTCGCCGAGCGCCGAGAGAATGAGAACGGGAGTCTTGTTGCCCTCGGCGCGGAGCGACTCCACGATCGACAGGCCGTCCCGCCGGGGCAGCATGCGATCGACGATCAGCACGTCGTAATCCATGCTCGAGGCCATGGCGTAGCCGGTCTCGCCGTCGCTCGCATGATGCGTCACGTGGCCGGCTTCATCCAGCGCCTGGATCAGGTAGCTGGCCGCCTCGCGGTCATCCTCGATCAGAAGGATCTTCATGACGCCTACCCCAATATCCCGTTTGCGTCGTGCGATAAAGCGCGGCCCCGGAGCCTTGCGGCACCGGGACCGTCGTCGGGGGAGACTTAGCCCTGGCTGGAGGTCAGCGGCAGGCCGATGAAGCGGACATTGCCGTCGCGCTCGGCCTTGATGAGCGCCGTGTTGCGGCCCGAGCTCTTGACCGCCGCGATGGCGTCCTCGAAGTCCTTGCCGGTCGTGACCTTCTTGTTGTCGACCTCGAGGATCGTGTCGCCGACCTGGAAGCCCTTGTCGGCGGCGACCGAGTTCTGATCGACATCCTGGACCAACAGGCCGTCGCCGTTGCCGTTGGGAACGAGGGTCAGGCCGACACTCGACTGCGTCGGGGCCTGATCGTTCTGCTGCGGCGCGTTCGGCTTGGTGTTGTCGGCGGTCTTGGAGTACGTGCCGAGGGTCGCGGTCAGCGTGGTCTCCTTGCCATCGCGCCAGACGGTGAGTTGCACGGTCTGGTTCGGCTGGTCGCCGGCAATGGTCCGCGACAGCGCCAGCGCGTTGTCGATCTCGGTCCCGTCGACCTTGGTGACGATGTCGCCCGACTTGAGGCCGGCCTTGGCGCCCGGACCGTCGGCGGTGACGTCGGTCACCAGCGCACCCTTGGCATCCTTGAGGCCGACGCTGTCGGCGATGTCATGGGTCACGTCCTGGATTTTCACGTCGAGGAAACCGCGGGTCACGGTGCCCGTCTTGATCAGCGAGGTGGTGATCTGCTGTACCGTCTTGGCGGGGATGTCGAAGGCGATGCCCACATTGCCGCCATTGGGCGAGAAGATCTCGGTGTTGACGCCGATCACTTCACCCTTGGTGTTGAAGGTCGGGCCACCGGAGTTGCCCATGTTCACCGCCGCGTCGATCTGGAGGAAGTCGCCGTAGTTCGATCCGGCCACATCGCGGCCACGGGCCGAAACGATGCCTGCGGTCACGGTACCGCCGAGGCCGAACGGATTGCCGACGGCAATGACCCAGTCGCCGACGCGGGCGTCGTCGGTCGCGAACTTGACGAACGGCAGGTCGGTCGCGCCGTCCACCTTCACCACCGCAAGGTCGGTGCGCTCATCGGTGCCGATGACCTTGGCCGGCTTCTGGTCGCCATTGTCGAAGGTCACGGTGACCTTGCTGGCGTTGGCAACGACGTGGTTGTTGGTGACGATGTAGCCGTCTGCCGAAATGATGAAGCCCGAGCCGGCAGCCGCGAAACGGCGGCCCTGCGGGGCCTGACCCTGCCCGTGGTTCGGGCCCGGACCATTGCCGAACTGCTGGAAGAACTTCTTCAGCGGATTGTCGTCGGGCAGGTCGGGGATCTGGCCGTTGAAATCGTTGCCCTGATTCATCGACGGATCGGGAGCCTCGCGGCCTTCGACGGTAATCGAAACCACGGCGGGTTTCACGGCGTCGACGAGATCGGCAAAACCGGGGGCATTGGTCACCGCGGGCGCGGTGATCTGGGCAGCGGGCAGGACCTGGGCCGCCGCCATCGGGCTCGATGCGGCGAGGAGGGCCGTGCCGCCGCCGAGCCCGACAAGAATGGCGAGCGCCGAGGCGCCAATCCATTTACGGGTACGGTGCAGGAACGGGGAGCGCATTATTTGTTCTCCTTCAAATAGCTCTCGCGATTGCGATGAGACCTATATGGGCAGTACGCGCTTTCCGCGAAGTTGCTCCATCATTAACTCTTTGTAACGCCGAGGGGACTCTTGGGCGGCGGGGGGTTTTCAGGCCTGATCGCCGCGCAATTCGTCGAGCACGCGCTGCTCTTCCGGGCTCAACTCGCCCGCCGGCGCGGCAAGTGCGCGCCGCCTGCGGCTCGCAACGAGCAGCACCACCCCGCCAATCACCAGAATGCCCGGAGCGGCGACCCAGAGAATCAGCGTGTGCCAGGCGAACACCGGCTTCAGCAGCACGAACTCGCCGTAGCGGGCGACGAGGTACTGGCGCACCTGGTCGTCGGTGTCGCCGGCCGTCAGGCGCTGGCGCACCAGCACCCGGATTTCATGCGCCAGGTCCGCGTCGGAATCGTCGATGGATTCGTTCTGGCAGACGAGGCAGCGCAGGCCCTCGGAGATGGTGCGGGCCCGCGCCTCGAGCGCCGGATCGGAGAGCATCTCGTCGGGGTTGACCGCAAAGGCCGGCAGCGCCAGCCACAGCGTCGTCAGAAGGATGAGGAGTGCCCTCATTCGGCCGGCGCCGGTTTGGCCACGGCGCGTTTGGGCACCCCGACGCGCAGGCGCCGGTCGGTGAGCGACAGGAAGCCGGCGAAGGCCATGACGATGGCGCCCAGCCAGATCAGCGTCACATAGGGCTTGTACCAGGCACGCACGACCTGGCTGCCGTCGGCGCTCTTTTCACCGAGCTGGAGATAGAGCTGGCTGAAGCCATAGGTCTCGATCGCCGACTCGGTGGTCGGCGTACCGCTCGCGGTATAGACGCGACGCTCCGGGGTCATCCGGCGGTCGGCCTCGCCCGGCTTGGTGACGGTGAAATCGCCCACCTGCGCCACGTAGTTCTCGGCGTTGACGTCCTTGATGCCGGTGAAATGCAGCGTGTAGTCGCCGATGGCCTTGGTCGTCCCCGGCTCCATCGTGGTAATCAGCTCGAGCGACCAGGCCGAGGCCGCGACGATGCCGATGACGCTCATCCCAAGGCCGAAATGCGCAATGGCGGTCGAGAACGCTGCGCGCGGCAGGCCAGCCAGCCGCCTGAGGCTCTGGCCTGGAGCCATGCGGAAGAAGCCGGCGCGGTCGACCAGTTCCGCCACCGCGCCGAAGGCCACCCAGAACCCCAGCAGCAGTCCCAGCGGCGCCAGCGAGATCGAGGCGCCGGTCAGGGCGAAGATCAGGATGGTGGCGAAGATCGTGGCTCCCGCCGCGCCGGCCAGACGCTGCGTCACCGCGACCAGATCGCCGCGCTTCCAGGCGAGGAACGGCCCGAACGGCAGCACGATCAGAAGCGGCGCCATCACCACGCCGAAGGTCAGCGAAAAGAACGGCGCTCCAACCGAGATGGTCTTGCCGGTCAACCCCTCGAGGATCAGCGGATAGAGCGTGCCCACGAGCACCGCCACTGCCGCGGTGGCGAGGAAGAGGTTGTTGAGGATCAGCGCGCCTTCGCGGCTGATCGGCGCGAACAGGCCGCCGAGGCGCAGCGTCGAAGCGCGAAACGCAAACAGCGTGAAGGCGCCGCCGATGAACACCGCCAAGAGCGCCAGGATCACCAGTCCGCGCGTCGGATCGACCGCGAAGCTATGGACCGAGGTCAGAACCCCCGAGCGCACCATGAAGGTGCCGAGCAGGCTCAGCGAGAAGGTGATGATGCTAAGGAAGATCGTCCAGATCTTGAGCGCGTTGCGCTTTTCCATGACCAGCGCGGAGTGGAGCAGCGCCGTGCCGGCGAGCCATGGCATGAAGCTCGCATTCTCGACCGGGTCCCAGAACCACCAGCCGCCCCAGCCGAGTTCGTAATAGGCCCAGTACGAGCCCATCGCGATACCGAGCGTCAGGAAGCACCAGCTCAGCAACGCCCATGGCCGTACCCAGCGGGCCCAGGCCGCATCGATGCGGCCCGAGATCAGCGCCGCCACCGCGAAGCTGAAACAGATCGAGAAGCCGACATAGCCGGTGTAGAGCAGCGGCGGATGGATCGCGAGGCCGATGTCCTGCAGGATCGGGTTCAGGCCCTGCCCTTCGAGCGGTGCCGGATCCAGGCGCAGGAACGGGTTCGAGGTGAAGATGGTGAAGCCGCCGAACGCTGCGACCAGCGTGCTCTGCATCGCCAGCACCAGCGTCATCAGCTCGCGCGGCAAGTTGCGGCCGAACAGCGCCACGGCCGCGCCCATGCCGACCAGGATCATCACCCACAGGACCATCGAGCCCTCGTGGTTGCCCCAGACACTGGTGATCTTGAACAGCAGCGGCTGCAGCGAGTGCGAGTTCTCGTAGGCGAGCTTCAGCGAAAAGTCGGACGTCACGAACGCCTGGATCAGCGCCGCAAAGGCCGCCGCGACCAGCAGCAATTGCAGGACCGCGCCCTGGCGCAGCATCAGCGTCACGCGCTCGCTGGTCCGCCACGCCACAAGGCCGGCGATGGCCGACACCGCGGCGATGGCGGTGGCGAGGATCAGTGCAAAATGTCCGAGTTCGATGCCCATCAGCCGCCCGTCTCGTCCGGCCGCCACTCGCCCTTGGCCTTGAGCTCATCGACGAGCGCCTTGGGCATGTATTTCTCGTCATGCTTGGCGAGCACGTTGGTGGCGGCAAAGCTGCCGTCGGTCGCGACGGCGCCTTCGATCACCACGCCCTGCCCTTCGCGGAACAGGTCGGGCAGGATGCCGGTGTAGCGCGCTACCATGTCGGTCGTGCCATCAGTCACCACGAACTCGTTCTGGTCGCCGGTCTTCTTCCAGGTCCCGGCTTTCACCAAACCACCGAGCCGGACCGGCGTTCCGGCCGCCACCTGCTTGGCATGGATTTCCGTGGGCGAATAGAAGAACACGATCTGGTCGCGCAAGGCAAAGAGGATCAGGCCGAGCGCCAGCGCCAGAACCACGCCAAGTCCCGCGATGACACTGAGCCGCCGCTGCTTGCGGGTCACTTCTGCACCAGCCCGTTGTCGGCCGCGAGCACATCGAGCTCGGTGCGCGCCTTGGGATCGGGATAGGCCTTGCGCGCCGCGTCGAACGCCGCCTGCGCGTCGGCCATGCGGCCCTGCACCATGCGCGAGCGCACGAGCTGCGTCCATTCCGCGATCGAGCCGCCCTGCGTCTTGAGCCGGGCGTCGAGCCCGTCGACCATGGCATCGATCTGCGACTGGTCCGGCATCGCCACCGGCGGTCCAGCCGGTGGCGGCGCGATCGAGGGTGCTGCCGCCGGTCCGCTGGCCGCAGCCGCCGGGGCCGGTTGCGGGTTGAGCTCGGCCTCGGCGTAGGCGAGGCCGTTGCGCGCGGTCACGGCCCAAGGCTCGTCGCCCTTGCCCAGCGCCAGAAGTGCGTTCCAGTCGCGGACGGCATCCTGGTAGTCGCCGGTCCGGGTTTCTTCGCCCGCGATGTAGTAGCGCGAGCGCACATGCTTGGGGTCGAGCGCCGCCGCCTGCTTGAACAGCGAGATCGGCTCACCGGCGATGCTGCCGCCATTCTGCATCATCAGTGCTTCGCCAAGATCGGTGAGGCTGTCGGCCGTCGGTGGCGTCAGCGCATTGACCTTGCGCAGCGCATTCACCGCGTCCGCGTAGCGGCCCATCTGCATGTAGGCCGGCGCAATCACGGTCCAGCCGCGCAAATCGTTCGGGTCCTTGGCCAACCGCGCCTCGATGGCCTTGATGGCGGTCGGCAGGTCCATGCCGGCGCCGGTCTCTGCCGCGCGGTCGGCCAGCGGCTCGGCCGGCAAATTGGGACTGCCCAGGAATTTGTACGTGCCCAGCGCCAGCACCGCGACCAGCACGACCGGCACCCAGATGAACAGCCGGTTCCCCGAAAGCCGACTCGCGCCGCTCGTTTCGCCCTTGAACTTGATCAACTCGCGCGCCAGTTCGCCGCGTGCCGCCTCTGCTTCGGGCGCGCCCATGCGGCCGCCGGCGACGTCGCGGTCGATCGCCGCGAGCTGCGCACGAAAATGTGCCGTCGTCGCATCCGCAATCGAGGGCCCCGCGTTGACCGTCCGTCCTGCGCCCGCGTAGTAAAGCGTGGCGCAGGCGATCGCAGTCAGGACTAGGGCGAGCAACCAGATGGTCATGGCCTTGAGGGTTTCAGATGCGGTTCCGGCCGGGGCATCTATAGAGAAATTCAGGCGAAATATGCAGCGGCGGCGCCCCCATTGGCAGGCGCCGATTGCCGCAGTCAACGCCTGACCCGATGCCGCAGGGTTACGATTTCGCGATCTTCGGCGCCTCGCCGCTCGCCGCCTTGCTGGCTGGCCTCCTGGCGCACGACCATGGCCGGCAGGTGCTGCTGGTGACCGATCCACCCTCGCCGCAGCGCCTGCCGCGGCAGATCGACGTTGCGCTGCCCTTCGCCACACGGCCACAAAGCTGGCGGATCGTCCGCCAGGCGGAGGCGGACACAAAAATGTTGCTCAGGTCGGTCGACGGCACCGATCGTCTCGGGTCCACCGCCGTCGAGATCGTCGCCGACCGGGCAAGGACCGCAGCCGCGCTGGCGCATGTGTCGGAGATGGCGCGGGGCTTTGGCATCGATGCCCGCGGTGGCCGTTTCAACCGCGTCGCCCGGCTCGAGGGCGAAATCAGCCTCAAGGAGTCGAAGGTGCAGATCGTCGAGCCATCGTCGATCGGCTTGGGCCCGCGCGATGGCAAGGCGGCGCGGCTCACGCTCTCGAACGAGACTGTCGAGGTCGGCCAGATCGTGCTCGCCGACGATGCCGCGATTCTCGATCGCCTGCCCGAGCCGGACCGCCCGCCCTTGCTCGTCGCACAACCGATGACGGCGACGCTGACCTCGCCGGCAAAGCGGCTGCCTGCGCCGGTGATGCGCTATGCCGATCGCGGCGTGACGCTGGCGCAGCGCCCCGATGGATCCGTGCTCGGTCTCGTTAGCGGCACCGACTCGGTCGAAGCGCGGCTCGCGTCATGCCTGCCCGGTCCGTTCCCGCTGCAGCGCCGCGCCACCACGCACTTTTCGCGTCTCGTCAGCATCGACGGCGCGCCCGTCATTGGCCGGCTCGATCCAACGGGGTTCTTCGTGATCGCCGGCCTGGGTGACGCAGGCGCCTTCATGGCGCCGCCGCTGGCGCGGCGGCTCGCCGGCAAATCCACCGACCGAGAGGCTGCGTGGTTCGCGACCCATGACTTCGTCTCCGATCGGGAGGCCATCGCCGATCTCGCTGAGGTCGTCGCATGAGGCTCGCGGCCGACGCAGCGCATCAGTTCGGCGGCATCGAGCTTGATCGCAGTACCCCGCTGCGCTTCAAGCTCAACGGCCGGCCCATCGACGGCTTTGCCGGCGACACCGTGCTGACGGCAACGCTGGCCGCCGGGATCGATGGCTACGGTACGCTCGGCGAAACGCCGATCGGCCTCACCGACCGCTTCTCGCCGCTGGTCGTGTCGAAGCAGATGCCGCCGCTGCCGATGGACCTCGTCCCCGCCATCGATGGGGCCGAGCTCAGCAGCGTCGGGCCGCACAAGCGCAAATGGTTCGGCAGGGAGCCGACCCTCGGCCATCGTCTCGACAGCCTGCCCGATGCGCCCTGGCTGCGCGACGAGCCGGCACGCACGCTCGAGGCAGACCTGCTCGTCATCGGCGCCGGCGTCGCCGGTCTCGCCGCAGCCGATGCGGCGGCGGCCGACGGCCACCGCGTCCTGCTGGTCGAGCGGCACCCCTGGCTCGGGGGCGATGCGCGGTATTTCGGCCCGGTCGGCGATGACGAAACCCCCGAAACGGTGATCGCTCGCCTGAGCGCGCAACTCAGGGTGCGCAGCAACGTCACCATCCTCACCCGCGCCGAAATCTTCACCCTGCAGTCGGGTGAAGCCCGCGCGCACCAGATCATGGTCGACGGCAAAAAGGTGCGCGGCGAGATCGTCGCCTTGCGCGCCGCTCGCATCGTCCTCGCCACCGGCGCGCTGCAGCGCCTGCCGGTCTTTCCCGGCAACCGCGCTCCTGGCGTGCTCACCGCCATCGGCGCCTATCATCTCGCCAAGCGCTACGGCGTCGCGGTCGGCCCCAGTGCCATCGTCGCGACGCAGAGCAATCACGGCTATCGCCTCGCCATGCGCCTCAGCGACGCCGGCGTGAAAGTCGGCCGCGTGACCGACACCCGAATCCACCCGCAATCGCGCTTCGTCGATTTCGCCAAGGCGTCCGGCCTCACCCTCGCCTCGGGGCAATACCCGGTCGCCGCCGAGCGCGGACGCTTCACCATCGCGCACACCGCAGGCGCCGCGGCCAGCACGGTGTTCGAGGCGAGCCAGTTGATCGTTTCGGGGCCGTGGCAACCCGATCTCGGCCTGTGGATGCTGGCCGGCGGCGCCATCCGCTGGGCGCCCGAGCGCAGCGCTCTCATCGCCGCGGGCCAGGTGCACCAGATCGCGATTGCCGGCTCAGCCGCGGGCTTCCGCTCGATGCTCGCCTGCGTCGCCGGCGGGCGTGCCGCGGCGGCCCACCTGTTTGGTGGACCCCCCGAGCCCATCGAGGACGCCGAAGCCGGCACGGCGTTCGAGACGCCCGACGGACCGGCGCCCGCCGCGGCGGTCTCCGCCGACGTGCCGTCGTTCCTCGACGGTGGACGCAGCCTGGCGGTTCGTCCGGCGCAAGGGGTGGGCAAGCTATCGCCGCGGCTGCACGCGATCGCGCTGGGCGACGTCGCCGCATCGGTCGAGCTCGGGCTCATCGCCCCCACGGATGCGGGCGCCATCGCCGAGGAACGCGGCGCCCCTGGCGGCGATCTCGTTGCCTCGACTTGGCGCCCCTCACCCGATCCGGTGCCGGACGGTGATGACATCCCGGCCTGGCTGGCGCATCGCTTCGGGGCCGCGCCGAAACGCCTGCATCTCGTCGTCGACCATCGCCGGCAGTTTGCGGTTGGAACACTGGTCTATCCACCCGGCATCAAGCCCGAGCCCGAGAGCGCGATCGGCGTCATTGTCGCACCCGCCGAAGTCGGCGGCATCGCGCTCATCGGCGCGTCCGGTCTCGACCGCTTCGTGCTGGAAACTGCCGCCGGCCCGTCGCCGGCGCGGATCGCAAAAGACTAGGCCCGGCGCTCGACCGTGCCCTTGGCGCGGCGCATGGCGTCGGCGTAGTCGGCGCCGAAGCGCACCTCGGCCATCTTCAGTGCCGCATCGAGCCGCGCCGAGATCACCTTGTCGCCCGGGTGGCTGCGCACCTGCAGCAGCAGCCGCTCGATATGCGTCTCGAGCGCCTGGCCCACCTGCGACCAGGTCTGGTCGAAGACCGCATTCACCGCCAGGGAGTCGCGGCTGTCGCGCACCGTGGCCAGCAGATACATGCCATTGAGGGCCGCCAGCACCTGGTCGGCGTCGAGCCGGTCGCTGCCCTCGCGGCGGCGCAATGCCTGGTTGATGTCGGTCGCGACGTCGCGCAGCTTGGGCTCCAGCCGGTCCGAAAGGCTCTTGGTCAGCACCGAGGCGATCATCGCCCAGCGGCCGTTGCGCACCAGCTCGACATAGCCGGTCACCGAGCGCATCAGCCGGTGGAAGCGGTCGACCGAGCGGCAGATCAGGTCCATGTCGCTGAAGGTGCCGCTCTGCATCAGGGCCGGCATCTGATCCTGAGCGTGCGCAAAGATGGCGTCGATGAGGGGGAAGAACCCGGCGCGGCCGAGCGCCGCTTCGTTGGGCACGCCGGCGATGCGGATCGCCGCCGTAATCAGGCGCGCCGGTGCCGTCACCTGGCCGACCGCGGCCTGGAACAGCAAGGCGGCGACCGGCTGATCACTGAGCGGCATCGACTGGATGGCCAGCGCCAGCGCGCTCTCGTCGGCCATGGAATTGGCGGCGCGGCCGAAGGCCTGCGCTTTTTCCAGCAGGCCGCGGCAGCGGAGCGCGTTCATCACCACCGGCAGGCGGGCCCACACCTCGTCGCCGCCCACAGCGGTGCGGATCCGCCGCATGGTTGCCGGGCTGGCCTCCGCCTCAGTGAGCGCCTTTTTGGCGCGAATCAGCAGCTCGGGTATCAGTGATTCGAGCGCCATCGCATTGGTCGGGTTGTCGTCGATGGCCTCGATATCGATGAGGTCGGGCGCGAGATCGCGCACCATCCACGTCCACACGCCCTGCGCATGATCGCCGGCAACCGCCCCGTCGAAGCTGAATTCCATGGGGCCGCGCACCGTCACGGCGTCGATCAGCCCGAGAAACGGGTGACCGGCGGCCGGACGCGATGACCCCTTGTGGGCGGTCGAAAGTGTTGGCGACTGAGGCATCGGAACCGAAGGCGAGAGCTGGACGAATGTCCAGTCTAGAGTGCCTTGGTAAACAAAGGTTTCCCGGTCGTTACCGGGCCCCAGCTCAGCCGGCCTTGGTCGAGCTCACGGTCCAGCTGCCGTCGGCCTCGCGGCAGGCGGTGCCTTTCTTGATGAAGCTCTGGGCCTTGATCGTCACCGTGTTGGTGAAATCGCGGCAATCGATCAGGTTCACGCGGACATAGGGACCCACCGTGATGGAGCCGCTCTGTCCGTTGTCGCCGGACCACAGGCGGGGTGCCCCGACACGGCCGAACTGCAGGGCGTTGAACTGCGCCGAAGATATCTCGGTCTTCGATTTCGCCGAGAGCTGGCCATAAGCCGTAGGATCCACGAAGGCGGAGACATCGGTCGTTGCGGCAGCCGTCGAAATCGTCTGCTGCGGCGCCTGCAGCGTCGTCTGGTCCAGCGGCGCGGCCATGGTATCGGTCGTGGTGTTGAGCGCGGTGTTGGACACCGTCGGCGCGGTGGCGCAGCCGGCAAGCGCGATCAGGGGAAGGACGAAGAGAACGCGGGTCACGGTCTGCATCAGGAGTCTCGAAGTGTCGCTCTGTCTGGTCGGCGGAATCGATCAGCTCCGGACGAGGCCGACTTTGGCGGCCGGCAACCTGAGCTCGCACAGCAAGCCGCCCAGAACCGATCGCTTCAATTGCAGGCTGCCGCCATAGACGTCAACCAATTCCTTGACGATATCGAGCCCCAGGCCGCTTCCAGGTGTTTTCTCGTCGAGACGGACACCTCGGCGCAACACTTTCTTGGCCTCGTCCTCGGTGAGTCCGGGGCCATCGTCCTCGATGCGGATCAGCAGCATCTGGTTGGTCTGCGTCCGCTCGGCCACCATCGTCACGGCAATTTGGCCCTTGCTCCACTTGCAGGCGTTGTCGAGCAAATTACCGGCGATCTCCTCGAGGTCGCCCTCGTCGCCGCGGAACCAGGGCAGCGACGCGTCGGGGCGCTTGAAGGCGATCGTGACGTTCTGGTTGAGCTTCTGCATTACGCGAACAAGCCGCAGCATCACCATTGTAGCATCGGCCTTTTTGCCCACCACCGCGCTGCGGGCAGCGAGCCGCGCGCGATCGAGATAGGTGGTGACGAGCTGCGTCATCTTCTCGGTTTCGGAGCTGACGACCTTGCTCAACGCATCGTCCCTTGCCGCCGCCGCTTCGTTGCGCAGCACCGCCAGCGGCGTCTTCAGCCCATGCGCCAGGTTGCCCACCTGGTTGCGGGCCCGCTCGAGGATCTGGGTATTGGAACGGAGGAGCTCGTTGACCTCGTCGGCCAGCGGCGCGATCTCGCGCGGATAGCTGCCGGTGATGGTCTCGCTGTCGCCCTCGCGCACCATCTCGATCGCCCTTTCCAGCCGGCCGATGGGCCTGAGCGCGAGCCGCGCCACGATGCCGCTCATGATGGCCAGTGCGATGCCGACGGCGCTCAGCACCGTGAGCGTCTGGCCGCGGAACTGGCCGACGAGCGCCTGGTTCTCATCGAGGTTGCCGGTCACCATGATGTGGATGGGCCGGCCGTTGCTCGTCACCGAGCGTTCGATCGCCCTGAGCCGGTTGCCGGCCTCGTCGGTCAGCACGTCCGACCGGTAGTTGTCGCGGTCGAAGTTGCCGCCGAGCTTGGGAGGCGTGGTGCCGACGACCGAATGGGACGTCGCCAGCACGTCGTTGGTGTCGCTGCGGATGACCCAGTACCAGCCGGTCGAGGCGCGGTTGAAGCGTGGGTCGGTCACCGACACATCGGCGAAATTCGGCTCGGTCGAATCGAGGGTCGCGCTCGAGAGCGTGTCGATATCGAATTTGAGCTGGTTGGTGAGATTGGCGTCGAGCGCGCGGGAATAGAGGTCGGTCAGCAGGACCGCCGTCCCCGCCAGTGCCAGCACCAGCCAGCCGGCGGAGAGCCAGAACAGTGCGAACGCGATCGAACCCCTGCGCATCGCGCCGGGCTAGAGCTCACGTTCCGATGCAATCGGAGCGTGAGCTCTAGGTCCTTGATCTGTCGCGTTTCCGAACCACAAAACCGGAGCCACTTTTGCTGGAAACGCTCTAGTCTTCGAGGATCTGGTAGCCGAGGCCGCGCACCGTATGGATCACCTCGTCGGGCAGCTTCTTGCGCAGCCGGCCGACGAACACCTCGATGGTGTTGCTGTCGCGGTCGAAGTCCTGGTCGTAGAGGTGCTCGGTAAGCTCGGTCCGGCTCACCACCTTGCCCTTGTGATGCATCAGATAGCTCAGCAGCCTGAGCTCGTGGCTGGTCAGCTTGATCGCCTGGCCGTCCACGGTGACCTTGCCGGCCTTGACGTCGAGGCGCACCGGACCGGCGGTGATCTCGTTGCTGGCGTGGCCGGCGGCGCGGCGGACCAGCGCCCTGAGCCGAGCCAGCAGCTCTTCCATGTGGAAGGGTTTGGCGACGTAGTCGTCGGCGCCGGCATCGATGCCCTGCACCTTGTCGCTCCAGCGGTCGCGCGCGGTCAGCAGCAGCACCGGCATGGCCTTGCCGGCGCGGCGCCATTCCTCGAGCACCGAAAGCCCGTCCATCTGCGGCAGGCCGATATCGAGCACGACGGCGTCATAGGGTTCGGTGTCGCCGAGGAAGTGCCCCTCCTCGCCGTCAAAGGCCACGTCCACCGCATAGCCGCCCTCGGTAAGGGCGTCCTTGATCTGGCGGTTGAGGTTGGTGTCGTCTTCTACAACGAGGATGCGCATGGAGCCCTCTCCCGGGGGATATGCCGCTGGTCAGCCGCCGCCCGTCACGGCATTGAGCTGAATTTTCTTTGCCTCACCGCTCGATGAGACAAGGTTCACTCTATAGAACGGAACACCCCCGACCATACAGACCTGGACGTCGGAAACTTCCTGATAATTCGAAGGAATCTGCGCCATCTTCTTGATTTTCGGCCAGCTTTTGATTTGGCCGGACGCAATGGCCCCCTGGATTTCCTGGTCGCTCATACAGCCCGCCGACGCCCCCTTCGACGCCGCCGAAGCGGGCGCGGTGACGCCGAGCGACAAAAGAGCCGCCGCCGCCACCATCATCGGAATGGTGCGAAATCGTGTCATGCGAAGCTATTTAAGCACGATCCGCTGAATGCGCGATGAATACGATTGTCGCGCTGGTCCGAACGCCGGCGACCGCGAGGTCAGTCGAGAATCTTGAGTTCGTCGAAAATGAAGAACAGGCCTATGGCGCCGGCGAGTGCCACGGCCAGGGGACTGGTCTCTGTCATCAGGTGGAAGAGCTGTGAGCTGAAGAGTTCGGCCACCATGACGCCGAACGGAACGATCAGCGCACCGTTCAGGAAGTCCTTGCCAAGGTTCTTTGCGACCAGCCAATCCGTCCTGAGCGACGCGCGCCACGCCATTTTCGCGGCAACCACAATGACCGCGACCAGAAACGTCACTTGGTCGAGCGTGTTGATGGGCATGCCGGGTGGCTGCGGCTATGCGCCGAAAAGGTGAAACACCCGGACGACAACGACCGCGCAGAATCCGAGCGCCGCTGCAATGACGTCGACGACGCCATGCGCCGGCAGCCCAAGCGCTTGCGAAAATGCTGCGACGGTAACGAGCAGAGCGAACGCACCCTCAAGGCCAAAACGAAGAGTCCGCATGTTGCGGCTCACGCCACCTTGGTCTCGCGGGAATACTTCGTCACGCAGCATTGTAAAATGACCGCTGACTTCGCCCCCCAGATTCCGCAGATAATATTGAAATCGCGTAAAGAACAGACGTCGAACGAGAATGGTCTCTATGTTGGACAAGCATGGCGGACCTCTCAACTTGATGTCAAGGGCGCGCGTCCGCAGACGCGTTGCCGAGTTAGGCACATAATATGCCGAATACAAGGCAACGCCGCCTGCTGGCTGCCGTTCCAGGCCTCAGTTCCCGCCGGTCGTTGCCACCTTCAGCCCCTGGCGCAGGAAGAAGAAGGCGAGCGCCTGCATCACCAGATCGCCGGGCGCCTGGCCGGTGAGGTTGGGGATATCGAGGCCAAGCACCCCGGCGATGCCGGTGATCAGCATCAGGCCGGCAATGATGTAGGTGCGGTAGCCGGAGAGGAAGGTCATCGCGAATAGTCCTTTCAGTTGCGGAAGAAGAAGGGTGAGGGCGAGGCGCACGCTTGCCGGCAGGGCTGGACGCGGCATGAGGCCGAGGTCGAGCAGCAGCGCGTTGTCGGCGCCGCCGTGCGGCAGGCCGAATTTCGAGCGCGCCGCGTCGACCGCGGCCTTGGTGTGCGGTCCGAAGATGCCATCGAGCGCATCGGCATAGAGCCCGCGCGCGGCGAGCGCCTGCTGCAACGCCCGGACCTCGTCCGAGCGCGCGCCATAAGCGTAAGGGTCGGTCATGGACTCCTCGTCAGGCGGTGAAGGTCGCGGTCGACAGATGACCCGGTCCGTAGAGCGGGCTCACCTGGGCGGCACCGAAGCCGAAGCTCGAGGGAAGCGAGCCGAAGTCGGCGGCCTGCTGCGCGGCCGTGTATGTCGCAGACGGCGCGGAACAATTGATCGTCCGTATGGCGGTCAGCCCGTCGAAGATCGTCACCACATACGCCTCCGGCGTCACCTCGAGCGGCGCATCGTCGGGCGCCCAGCTATCGGTGTCGGCGCGGCTGCGGCGCACCCAGCTCAAGGCCACATCGCCGCTCACCGCCCGCACGGCCCGCAGATGTGCGGGCGCCAGGGGCAGCAGCGGGTCGAGGCCGATCGCCACCTCCGCCAACTGTCCCGAGGCATCCGCCGGTCCCGCGAAGCTGCGGATCTTCGCTGTCGTCCCCACCCACGCACCCGGGACCGGCAGCGTCGTCGCCTGCGCATCGAGCACCAGCACGGCATTGCCGGCGGAGGTCGCGCCGACGGCGAAATCCGAGCCGGCCTGCCCGCGCAGCAGCCGCGTCAGTTCATATGCATTCGTGCCGACGAGCGTGGCCTCGGCGAAGCCGACGATCTCCCAGCCGCCGGCATCGTTCTGCACCGCAACGCGATTGGCGCCGGCCAGCACTTCATCATCGTCGCGCGACGACAGATGCCCCGCATAGAGCGTCAGCTCGACCGCGTTCACCTCGTCCCAGGTGAAGATGCCGCCGCTCCCGAGCGGCGCCGTCAGCACGCCGATCCCGGCATTGGCCGGCAGCGTCGCCAGCCGCGATCCGGTCAGATCGTCGGTCACTGCGATCGTCCCCGGCCATGGATCGGCGAAGGCGCCCATCGCCAGCCGCGCGCGCGTCGCATCGTCCGGGGTCGGCGGCAGTTCTGCGTAGTCGACAACCGGCACGGCGCGCGGCGTCGCGGTGCCGCCTCCTGGCGCCTGGCGGCCCACGATGGTGGTCACCGCGATATCCGGCGCAATGCTTCGCGCCGAAATCTTCCGGGCCACGCCGTCGCTGATCCCGGTGACCTCGAACGCTTCTCCGTCCACCTCGACCGCATCGCCCACCTCGAGCGCCAGCGCCGAGGGTGGCGCGACGAACTCCACGCCGTCCGGCCGTGCCAGGTCCGCCGCCAGTAGCCGCTCCGCGGTATCGCGCGCGCCGAACACGTCCAGAACCAGCCCGGCATTCACCGCATCGAGCGGCCCGCTGCCGGCGCTGATCGCCGTCACGCTGCCGGCCTGGTAGTCGCGGGCGCGATCGACATAGCTCAGCGCCACCTGCCCGATCGCCTCGCCCGGGTCCGGCCGCCGCCGCGACAGCATCGGCAGCGCGTCCGCCACCGGATCGTCCACGACCAGCGGATCGCGTCCGTCGCTGCGGCCGATGCTCAGCCCGGTCGCCGTGTCGTGCACGTCGAGGCCGGTGGCATCGAGCAGCGGCGCCAGCGCCGCCCGTCCAGTCATCGGCTGGTCGATGACATAGCCGTGAACGAACGGCCGCATCGCCGCCACTGTGTCGAGGCCGACGCCGAAATCTGCCGCCACGGCGCGCATCAGCTCGTCGCTCGCGGCGCTGCCCAGCCGGCCGGTCAGCCAATGCCCGGTCGCCCAGTTGCCGCCGTCGCTCCACACATCGGTGAGCGCCGGAAACGCCGGATATGGCCGCGCGTCCCACGTCCACAGCGTCGTACGCAGCACCATGCGCCCGTCATAGACGTCCGACGCCGGGTTGTTGGCGGCGGCGGCCCAATGCTTGAGTGCGGCGCGCAGCACCTGCCGCTGCGCCAGCGCGTCCGGGGCGCCGGTCGAAAAATACGGGACGCCGCTCTCGGCGCTCTTGGGATCGACGAACACGTTGGGCTGGTTGGCGCCCTTGTCCACCGCGGCACAGCCGAGCTCGGTGAACCAGATCGGCTTGCCCTTCGGCACCCAGGCCGTGGCCGTCGCACTGCGCACGCCACCGGGCCGGTCGTGATGGGCATTGCTCCACCAGTTGACGAGATCCTTGCAGCGCCACACCCACGGCTCGCCATAAGTGCCGTCGGTGATCGGCGTGCGCGTCCCAGCGGTGCGATCGGCATCCGAGGCGTAGTACCAGTCGAAGTCCTCGCCGCCCGCGATGTTGGCGTCGAGATAACCGAGCTCGTATGGCCCGTCCCAATCGGCGGCGTCCGGCCCGCCGCCATCGCGCCAGTCGCCCATCGGCATGTAGTTGTCGATGCCCACCGCATCGATGTTCGCCGACGCCCACAGCGGATCGAGGTGGAACAGCTTCTCGCTGCCGGTCTGCACGCCCGAATATTCGCTCCAGTCCGCGGCATAGGTCAGCGTCGCATCCGGCAGCGCCGCGCGCACGTCCGCCGCGAGGCTCACCATGGCCGACACGAACGGGAACGCACCGGTATCGTCGCACGCGGTGGTCAGGCCGCGTAGCTCCGAGCCGATGATGAACCCATCGACCCCGCCGGCGCTCGCGCCCAGCGAGGCGTAGTGCAGGATGAAATCACGGTAGCGGCTCGCCCACGTCGCGAGCTC
>DATMTK010000169.1:0-7004 GCA_035564755.1 Devosia sp.
GCAAGGGATCTTCTTCCTCGACAAGGTCTCGCGGCTCAAGCGCGACATGGCTGTCAAGAAAGCGAAGAAATACGCGGGTTGATCGGCGCGGGCGGCTCAACTACATGGGCGCCAAGAGATTTTGCCTGGGATCGCCATGCGCGCTGAGACTGAAAAAGCCGTCGCCGAAATCGAGCAGGTGCTGAGCCTGCTGAGGAGGCATCTTTGACTGGGATACTGCGGAAGCCCGGCTCGACGACCTGAACGCGCGCACGGAATCGCCCGGCTTCTGGAGCGATCCCGACAAAGCGCGTGACATCATGCGCCAGCGCGACGAACTCGACGCGCAGGTGGGCGCGGTCAAAAGCTTCGCCCAGCAGCTCAGCGACAACCTCGAGCTCATCGAGCTCGGCGAGGCCGAGGGCGACGCCGAGATCGTCAAAGAGGCCGAAGCTGCAATCGACGGCCTGCAGGAGACCGCCTCGCGGCTGCAGGTCGAAACGCTCTTGAGCGGGGAAGCCGACCACAACGACTGCTATCTCGAAATCCACGCCGGCGCCGGCGGCACCGAGAGCCAGGACTGGGCCAGCATGCTGCTGCGCATGTACACGCGCTGGGCCGAACGGCGGAAGTTCAAGGTCGACACGATGGAAATCCATCCGGGCGAAGAGGCCGGGATCAAGTCGGCAACCATCCAGATCAAGGGCCACAACGCTTATGGCTGGCTGAAGACCGAGGCTGGGGTACACCGGCTGGTGCGCATTTCGCCCTACGACAGCGCGGCGCGCCGGCACACCAGCTTTTCCTCGGCCTGGGTCTATCCCGTCGTCGACGACTCGATCGACATCGAAATCCGCGATGCCGACCTCAAGGTCGACACCTATCGCTCGTCGGGAGCCGGCGGCCAGCACGTCAACACCACCGACTCGGCCATCCGCATCACCCATGTGCCGACCGGCATCGTGGTGGCCTGCCAGCAGGAACGCAGCCAGCACAAGAACCGTGCGACCGCGATGCAGATGCTGAAGGCTCGCCTCTACGAGCAGGAGCTCGAAAAGCGCGAAGCCGCGGCCAATGCCGAGGCCGCGTCAAAGACCGAGATCGGCTGGGGCCACCAGATCCGCAGCTACGTGCTGCAGCCCTACCAGATGGTGAAGGACCTGCGCACCGGCCACGAAACGTCGAACACCGGCGCCGTGCTCGACGGCGATCTCGACGGCTTCATGGAGGCCTCGCTCGCCGCCCGGGTGAGCGGCTACGCCGACACGGTCAAGGACGTGGAGTAGGGCGTTAAATGAAAAGCGACCGGTGGGACCTCCACCGGCCGCGTTAAAGTACGCTTCAATTGCGGAGACCCGTAAGGGCGATGACCGCTTCGCAAGTACGCCATTACTTTGCGTCCTAACCATTCCGCGCGCATCACCCATATGGGTCACGTCGCGACAGAAAGTTGCATCAGCTTGCGACGATCAGTTTCTGCAGGATCTTGCCGGCGTTGAGATAGCGCGCGGGATCGACCGCAGTGTCGTCAGTGCGGACCTCGAAATGCAGGTGCGGACCGGTCGAGCGGCCCGTCGAGCCGACGCGGGCGATCGGCGTGCCCGTTTCCACCGGATCGCCCTCCTTGACGAGGAACGAGCTGAGGTGGCCGTAGCGGGTGACCACACCGCTCGGATGCGTGATCTCGACGGCGTTGCCATAGCCGTTGATCTGCCCGACGAAGCTGACCGTCCCGGCGCCGGCGCTGAGCACCGTCGTGCCCCACGGCGCCGCGAAATCGATGCCCGGGTGGAAGGCGAGCCGCCCGGTAAACGGGTCCTTGCGGTTGCCGAAGATCGAGCTGACCCGCGACATGGTGGCGACCGGCATGTGGATCGGCGCGCCGTCGGCCGCCTGCTTGGCCGATTTGAGCCGCTCGAGCGCCGCGGCCACGGCATTGGCGTCGTCGATCAGCGATGTGCCCTCGGCGCCGTCGACCGGCGGCAGGAGCGGTCCGCCTTCGGCATCGGTGTCGGCGTCGACATCCGGCAGCTTCGGCTTGATCCCCACCGTCGCCAGGGTACCGACGATCTGGTCGGTCTTGGTGCTCGCTTCCTCCGACAGCGCGGCGAGGGCGAGCTTGGACTCGTCCATCATCTTGTTGACGCTGGCGGTCGCCGCCGCAACTTTACCAGCCGGATCGCTGTCGCCATCCGTCGGCCCGCTCGGAGCCGTGGTGGACTCGGCGGCGCCCGCGGCGGGAATTGCCGGATCGTCGCCTGCGGTACTGTCCTTGGACAGCGTCGCATCGGTGATCCCGAGCGCCGCCGCTTTGTCAGCCAGCTCCTTGACGTACTGGTGTTGCTCGACGAGCACTTCCTGGGTCTGGGCCAGTTCCTGGAGCTGCAAATTGATGTCGCCGGTCTGCGCGTAATGGCGCGACTGCAGGCGGTCGACCTCGAGGCGGAGCTGGGCGATCCGGTCCTCGTAAGCCGTGAACACCGAGCCGTTCTGGCTCGACAGCAGCTTTCCGATGTCGGGCGCCATCAACAGGCCGACCAGCGTCAGCATATTGGTCAGCATCAGCGCCGAGAACCCGCCGTAAAGGATCAGCGGACGAACGGCGACACGCGGGGGTGAGGGCTTGTGCGGCTTGCTCGGTGCCTTCGCGAAGGGTTTGACGGGGACTTTCGGACGCACCTCACCAACTCCCGGGACGCTAGAACGCTCGGGACGATCATGGTCTGTTAAGGTTAATAAGGCGAAAAGAGAGCCGCGGCCCGGCGCTTAGCGGGGGCGCGCCGTGAGGTGGCGGGTGGCATCCAGGACTTTTTGTGCATGACCTTTGATCCGCGAGGCCTTGAAGACGCCTGCGACCTTCCCGTCGGCACCGATGAGATAGGTGACGCGCAGCACGCCCATGAATTCGTGGCCCCAGAGCTTCTTTTGCGCCCACAGGCCATAGGCCTTGATGGCCAGAAGATCCGGGTCGGCCAACAGCGGCTGCCGGAACCCGTATTTGGCGCTGAACTTGCTGTGGCTGGCGATATCCTGCGGCGAGATGGCGACGACTTCGGCGCCCGCCGCCGCGAACTCGGGGACCAGGGCCGAAAATTCCTGATTCTCGATAACGCAGCCGCCGCTGTCGTCCTCGCAGTAGAACTCGAGCACCACCGGCTTGCCTCGGTGGGCGCTCAGCTTGAATGTGCCGCCGCGGTCGTCGGCGAGCGTGAAATCGGGGGCCGCCTGGCCCGGCTCGAGCATCGCCACAGCACCTCCAGAGGCGCCAAAACGCGCCATTTCATGCAGTTAGTGCCATATTGCAGCCGGTATCGTCGGACAAGAGACGTCGACTGGACGATGATTCCCGGGGCCCCTTCGCATCATCGCCAAAACGCCTGCGGAACATAATTGAAGCCAACGCCGCCACCAGGTCAGACGGTCCGCAAGCGCTCTGTCGCCCGCACTCTGGGACTCGCCGCCGCATGGATCTTCGGGATCCCGCTGGCCCTGGCGGTCGTCCTTTACGTCGTGCTGCTGGTGCACCCGCTGCCGCTGCCGTTCATCGCCGCGCAAGTGCGCAACGTCGTGGTGGCCAGCATGCCCAAGGGGACCGAACTCGAGCTCGGCGACATGGCGCTCACGCTCGAGAACTATACCTTCCCGGTGATCCAGTTCAGCCCGGTGGTCTACAAGGACACGCAGTCCGGCGCGAAGATCGCCATGGATGCCCTCGAGGTCGGTTTCTCGCCGATCCGTGCGCTGATCGGCCAGCCCGGCGCCTTCGTCACCGTGGTGGGGCCGCATATCCAGATCAACCAGGACCTCTTCGGCCCGCGACTTGCCGACCTCGAGGTCGTCCCCGATCCGAAGGGTGGCCCGGCGACCGTGCGCGTGCTGGAGGGCTCGCAGGCCTTTCCCGATGCCGGCATCCATTCGGGCGGCATCGACGTGAAGGGCAAGACCACCGCAGCGACCCACATGCGGTCGGACAATGACTGGCTGGTCTACAATCTCGAGGCGGCGGAAACCGGCATCGCCTCGGTGATCGACCAGGCCCAGGCCGGCCGCTTCTCGCGGCTGGTGGTGAAGGACGCGACCGTCGACATGAACGACGCGCTCTACGGCACCTTCCGCACCTTCACCCAGATTTCACTCGATATCGCGCCGACGCCCAACGGCAAGGCCGTGGAGGGCAGCTTCTCCGCCAATTTCGGTGGCACCGTCATGAAAGGCATCCTCGAACGGGTGGTCGACAAGAACAACGAAGCCCGGCTCAAGATTTCCCTCAACAACTTCGACCTCGCCTCGTTCGCCCCCACGATCAACGACCCCGATTCGATCGTCGGCATCGCCGGCGCTTCGGCCGTGTCGCTCGACATCGGCTTCGACCCGGTCACCAACAAGATTCACGACGGCGACTTCCACGTCGACATGACCGGCACGGACCTCAGGCTCGGCGAGGACTATTTCCCGATCGCCAGCAACATCATCGAGGTCAAATGGACGCCGCATGACGGCACCTTCAAGATGGACGAGTCCGCCATCACCATCGGCCAGAGCACGGCGAAGATCTCAGGCATCTTCAAGCTGGGCCTCGATGACCTCTACGGTCCGACCGTCGCCATCTCGATGACCAGCCGCGACGTCAAGATCCACCCCAACGACATGGGGGACCCCGACCAGCCGTTCGACACGATCAGCTTCAAGGGCTGGTCGGCGCCTCTGTACGGCGCCGTCGGCATCGACCAGGCCGTGATGAGCAAGGCGAACGGCGCGCGCATCGAAAGCAAGGGCCGCATCGATCTGCTGCGCAAGGGCATGGGCGTCGACATGGCGATCGCCGGGCAGGGGATCACCGCCGACGACATCAAGCGGCTGTGGCCGTATTTCATGGCCCCCGACGCCCGCAAGGCGTTCATCAAGAGCGTCTCCGCCGGGACCATCGAGAGCGCCAACATGAAGTTTGCTTTCCCGGTGGGAACGCTGCCGATGAATGGCGACACCAGCAAGCCGATGCCGATCCCGCAGAACGGTATTTTTGTCGAGATGGTCGCCGACGGCATCAAGGTCAAGCCGCTCGACAACCTCGGCCCCATCGAGGTGCAGGGCAAGACCCGAATCCAGATGCACGATTCCGATCTGACCGTGGCCGTCGACGGCGCCAACGTCCCCACCGCCAAGGGCAACATTGCGGTTGCCAATGCCGCGCTCGAGATGACGCCGGGACAGACCCCCGGCGAGAACGTCGTCGAGATCTCCGGCGATTTGTCGAGCGGCATTCCAGCGCTGAGCGCCATCCTCAACCAGGTAAAGCCCGATGCACTGAAGGGGCAGAACCTGCCGGTCGACCTCAGTACCGTGACCGGCAACCTCAATGTCCGCGCACTGTCCACCATCACGCTCGACAGCAAGGGCGCGACCAAGAACATCGACTATACGGTCAACGGCAACGTCGTCGACCTGGGCTCGAGTGCGCCGGTTGGCGGGCATATGTTCAGCGACGGCGAGTTGTCCTTCATGGCGACTCCCGCGGGGTTCCACGTCGGAGGCAGCGCGTCGCTCGACGGTGTCAACGCCAACGCCACCATCGACGGCGACCTCAAGGACCCGCAGAAGCCGAACCTGGCGATCAATGCCTCGGTCAACCTCGCGGATCTCGGCAAGCTCGGCTTCGATGTGAGCCAGTTCGCGACCGGCAAGGTGGCGGTGCTCGCCAAGCCGCAATCCGACGGCTCGATCCAGCTCAATGTCGATCTCAAGAACGCCGCTCTCAACATCCAGGACCTGGGCATCAGCAAGGATGCCGGTACGGCCGGCACGCTCGCCGCAACGGTGGTGCAGAAGGCCGACATCACCGATCTGAGCGACCTCGACCTCGAGTTCGGTGACGTCAGCCTCAAAGGTGGACTGGAGGTTGATTCCAAGAAGGGCCTGCAGTCGGCCGAGTTCACCAATTTTGCCCTGAGCCCGGGCGATGCGGCACAGATTTCGCTGACCCCGATCAATGGCGGCTACCAGGTCCGCATCCGCGGCGACCAGCTCGACCTGAAGCCGCTGCTCAAACGCTTCTTCAGCCTCGACCAGGGGTCGGGCGGCCCACAGGCGACGACCTTCACGCAGACCATCGCGGTCGACGCCGAGCTCAAGCGCGCCCTCGGCTTTTACAAGACCACCGCCTACAACGTCGCGCTCGACCTCGCGCTCAAGGGCAGCGACCTCAAGAAGGTGAGCCTGCAGGCGCAGCTCGGCGGCAACTCGCAAGTCTCGGTGGTCACCAATCCAACGCCCGAGGGCCATACGCTTTCGGTGGCCTTCAACGATCTCGGCACGCTGCTCAGGCTGGTCGGCGTCTACGCGCAGGTGCAGGGCGGCGAGGGCAGCCTGGTGCTCGCCACCGACACGTCGGCAAAGGTCGACCAGGGCGAGATCAATCTCAAGAACTTCGCCATCGTCGACGAAAAGAACATCGCCAACATCCTCGACAGCCACCCTGAGGGCGGTCAGCTCCTGTCGCACGGCAACAACATCGCCTTCGGCAGCGCGCAGGTGAATTTCACCCATCGCGTCGACCGCGTGCAGATCAACGACGCGATCGTCACCGGCGACAATCTGGGCGGCTCCGGCAAGGGCTTCATCTACACCGACAGCAAGCAATACGACCTGACCGGCACGGTGATCCCGATGTTCGGGATCAACAACGCTTTCGGCCGGCTGTTCGGCCCGCTCGGCGGCGGCCCGGCCGGCGGTCTGTTCGGGGTGACCTTCCAGGTCAAGGGTCCGCTCGACAAGCCGGATTTCCGCATCAACCCGATGTCGGCGCTGGCCCCCGGTGCGTTCCGCTCGCTGTTCGAATACCGCGCCAAGGAACAGCCGCGGGTCGATGGTTCGGACACGGGCGGCGGCAACTGACGGTATGAATTTGTCATACCGAGTGATATGATCGGCGTCCGAGCAGGAGGCCTGCCATGCCCAAAGTCGTCAAACGCACCTTCAGCCTGACCGAAGAGCAGGCGAAATTCATCGATGAAAAAGTCGCGAGCGGC
>DATMTK010000170.1:0-29115 GCA_035564755.1 Devosia sp.
GCCCAGATCGTCGGCGCGGACCGACGACAGTGCCCCGCCGAAGCGGCCGATCGGTGTCCGCCTGTAGGCGCATATGAAAGCTTCGCTCATCGTGCGTCCCCGCGATGCGCGGCAGCGGTCCGTGCTTGCAAGTCCCGCAGCGTGCCGAGCTCAAGCTCGGTCGGTTCCGGCGTTTCCTCGACCGATGCTGCAAACCGCACCGGCCAACCGCAATTGTCCTGTACCTGCTGCCGCGTCACGCCCTTGTGCAGCGACCTCACGGTGAATTCCTTGGTCTCAGGATCGGGCCGCCAGATTGCAAGATCGGTGATCAGGAGCGTCGGCCCCTTGGTGGTGATCCCCAGCCGCTGCCGGTGGTCCCCGCCCTCGCCGTGGCCAAAGCTTGTAAAGAAGTCGATCGTGTTGACCATCGAGCGCGGTGCCTGCTTGAGCGTGATGAAGATTTCGCCACACGAGGTGGCGATTTCGGGCGCGCCTCCCCCACCCGGCAGCCGTACCTTGGGATGCGTGTAGTCGCCGATCACCGTGGTATTGATGTTGCCGAAACGATCAAGTTGCGCCGCGCCGAGAAAACCGATGGAAATGCGCCCGCCCATCAGCCAGTAGCGGAACATCTCCGGCACGCTCACCGTGCAGAGCGCCGTTTCACACAGCTCGCCGTCGCCAATCGAGAGCGGCAGCACCTCGGGCGCCGTGCCGATCGTTCCGGACTCGTAGATCAGCGTAATGTCCGGAGCGTGCGTGAGTCGCGCGACGTTGCATGCCGCCGACGGTGCGCCGATGCCGACGAAGCAGACGTCGTCGTTGCTCAGCGCGCGCGCCGCCGCGATGGTCATCATCTCGGTGGGGGTGAAGTTGGTCATCGCAAGGCCTCCACACGCTGCACGAAGACCTCAGGCCCGGCGTTCAGCACGTTTGCCTCCATCCATGCGCTGAACGCCTCGCGGTCGGCCGAGATCTTGTCCCATTCGAGATAGGCGGCATTATCGCGGGCGTAGTAGCCATACGTGTACGACGGATGTGCGCCGCCCGGCACTACAGCCACCGCATCGATCGTCCAGTGCGGCAGGATCGTCAGGTTCGGGTGCAGGCCCTTGAAGCTCGGCACCACCTCTTCCACCGTCACCACCACACGCTTCGCCGCGAGCGCAGCTTCCTTTTGCACACCGATGATGCCCTCGATCAGCACGTCGCCCTTTTCGCTCGCCTTCTGGGCATGGATGAAGGTGACGTCCGGCCGATGCGACGGGATTGCCGCCAGTTCCTCGCCCGTAAACGGACAAATGACGGACTTGATGTCCGGATTGACCTCCTTGAGCCCGGCGCCCTTGTAGCCGCGGAACACCGCGCACGGCAGGCCGCTGGCGCCCGCCTCGTAGGCCTGCGCCATCGCCGAATGCGAATGCTCCACCGTTTCGATACCGCGCGGATAGCTGTGCTCGATGGCGTCGCGCATCCGCCGCAGCAGCCCGACGCCGGGGTTGCCGGCGTAAGAGAAGATCACCTTGCGCGCGAGCCCCATGCCGATGATCTGGTCGTAGATGATGTCCGGCGTCATCCGCAGCAGCGTCAAATCCGTGATGCCTTGCCGGATCGCCTCATGCGCCGCGGCATGTGGAATGAGGTGGGTGAAGCCTTCGAAGGCCACCATGTCGCCATCGTGCAGGTTGCGCTGCACCGCGTCGTGCAGTGAGAGAAACTCGGCCATCGTTATCTCGCTGTTTTTCTTATGAGACCACGTCAGTCACCCCAAAAATAATGATATTGTACCCCGTACTCATAACGGGAGAGCATGTATGCTCGACCAGCGCATCAAGCTTCGTCACCTCAATTCGGTGCTCGAAACCGCCCGCCTCGGCGGCGTGGCCCGGGCCGGCGAGGCGCTTGGGATGACCCAGCCTGCCGTCTCCAAGGCCATCGCCGAGCTCGAGGCGATCGTCGGCACGCCCCTGTTCGACCGCAGTCGCCGCGCCCTGTCGCTCACACCCCCTGGCGAGCTCTTCGTCCGCCATGCCCAAGCCGCGATGGCGACGCTGCAAAACGGTCTCGACACGCTCGAGGCGGATCGCACCGGCAGCAACGTGGTCGCCTTTGGCGCCCTGCCGACCGTTGCCGCCGGTGTAATCCCGCGCGCGCTCGAACGTTTCGCCGGCAGCCCCGCAGCCTGCCGAACCGTCGTCGAAAGCGGACCCAGCCCTTACCTGCTGGGCCTGCTGCGCACCGCGGCGATCGACTTCGTCGTTGGTCGGCTCGCCCGCCCGGCGGCGATGGAGGGGCTCTCCTTCGAACACCTTTATTCCGAGCAACTGGTGCTCGTCGTGCGACCCGGCCACCCTCTCGCCACGCGAGACGCGCTCACACTGCAGGAGGTTGCAGCCTACCAGCTGCTGATGCCGCCACGCGAAGCGATCATCCGCCCTGAGGTCGACGGCCTGCTCATCGCCGGCGGCGTCGGCCGGCTCGCCGTTGCAATCGAAACGGTCTCCAATTCGCTGGGCCGCAGCTATGCCCTCTCGACGGACGCCGTCTGGATCATCTCGGAGGGCGTGGTCAGCCGCGACCTCGCCATCGGCCAGCTCGTCCGGCTGCCCGTCGACATGCGCAGCACGCTCGGCCCCATCGGCATCACCACGCGGACCGACGCCGATCTGCCGCCGGCAACGCAAATGCTGATCGGTTGCATCCGCGCGGTCGCCGCCGATCACGCTTCGGCTTCACCTGCGACTTAAGTCATATTTTTGCGACGCCGCTTGCCTCAATCGAAAAGCCGTGGCATCACATGTGGGAAAAGCTTTTCCCACATCGTCGGCCTCCCGGAACGCCGACCAGCTTCTCACTGTGGGAAAAGCTTTTCCCGCGTCGCGTGGGCGGCGTGTGTCAATGGGAGGAAACCAATGAAACTTGCTGGACTGACAAAGTTCGCGGCGGTGGCAGGCATCGCCCTGCTGGCCGCTTCGGGCGCCACCGCTTCGTTTGCGGCCGACCCGATGGGCGTCGATGACGGCACCCAACTGACGCTGTGGACGCGCGCCGCCACGCAGGCTCGCGCCGACCAGCTCATCCAGGCCTACAACGCGTCGCACAAGAACCACGTGACGGCGACCTATGTGCCGACCGACGATTACCAGACGAAGATCGGTGCTGCCGCGGCCGCCAACGGCTTGCCCGACCTGTTCTCGGCCGACGTGGTGTTCATGCCGAACTGGACCTCGGCAGGCCTGTTCACCGATCTCACCGACCGCATCACCAACATGCCCGACATCGACAAGGTGGCCAAGGGCGGCATCGATTCCGGCACGTGGCAGGGCAAGAAGTACGGCATGCCGTTCGTCGCCGACCTGTCGGTATGGATGTGGAACAAGAAGCTGTTCAAGCAAGCCGGCCTCGACCCCGACAAGGGACCGACGACATTGGCCGAGTTCGCGGCCGATGCGCGTGCTGTGGCCAAGCTCGGCAACGGTGTCCACGGCACCATGTGGGGCGGCAACTGCGGCGGCTGCGAGGTGTTCACCTGGTTCCCGATCGCCTGGGCGGACGGCAAGGACATCATGAATCCCGAGGGTACCGAGTCGCACGCCAACAGCGATGAGTGGAAGGCCATCTTCAAGGTGTTCCGCGACATGGCGGCTGACGGCACGGCGATGATGCCGGAAACCAAGGACGAGGCCGGTCCGACCTGGACCTCGTACTTCCCCAAGGGCATTATCGGCGTCATGCCGATGCCGGCGACCCTTGTCGGACTCTCGGGTGGCGCTCTGGCCGACAGCGATATCGGCGTGACGCCGATCGCCGGCATCAATGGCGGCCAGTCGACCTTCATCGGCGGCGACGACATCGGGGTGTCGCGCGACAGCAAGAAGGCCGACGCGGCATGGAACTTCATTGCCTGGCTGCAGACCGAAGCCGCGCAGGTCGACGTCGTGGCCAAGAATGGCAACGTGCTGACCCGCTCCGACCTCGCCAACAACAAGTACAGTTCCGCCGATCCGCGGCTTGTGCTGTTCAACGAGATCGCGGCCAAGGGGCATACTCCGCTGGCCAAGAACTTCGGCGCCACCTTCAACGACCCGCAGGGGCCGTGGCTGGTGCTGATGCGCGATGCGGTGTTCGGCGACGGCGCCAATATCGACGCCAACAACCAGGCGATGAACGACTCGCTCAACCAGTAACTTGACGGACAGGCTGGCTCGGTCTCCTGCTTACGGGGGGAGATCGAGCCAATGCCTCAGGGAACGAACGTGACTTCGACGTCGATGACTCACACCCTCGTGGCAGAGCGCCATGCCCGCACGACCGGGATCGCGCTGCGCCGCGCGCTCATGGGGTTCGTCTATACCATCCCGACGATCATCTTCATCGTCGTGCTCTTTCTGACCCCACTGGTGCTGGTCGTCAAAATGTCCCTCAGCAAATGGGGCCTGCTGACCGGCGACCAAGGCTACAACTTTCCGCAGAACTACCTTCTGATTTCGCGCAACCAGCTCTTCTGGCCGGCGGTCTGGTTCACCATCGAGTACACCGTCATCGTGACGATCCTGCTGATCGGCATCGGCCTTGGCCTCGCCCTTCTCGTGCAGACGGCGACGCGGTGGGCCAGCGTCCTGCGCACTGCTTTCCTGCTGCCGGTGTCGCTGGGTCTCGCTGCGGCCTCGCTTCTCGCCTATGGCTTTTATTCCCCCAATATCGGGCCGATCAGTCCGCCGCTCGAAGCGATCGGACTGATCCATGACCCGATCGCCTTCCTCGGTACCTCGCTGGCCGCGCTGCTCTCCACGACATTCCTCATCGTCTGGAAGTACGCGGGCTTCTACATGCTGGTGCTGGTCGTCGGGCTGCAGGGTATTTCCGAAGATCTCTATGAAGCGGCCGAGCTCGACGGCGCCTCCGGCTGGCAGATCTTCTGGAACCTGACGTTCCCGTTGCTGCGGCCGTCCCTGTCGCTCGCGACGATCCTGTGCATCACCGGCTCCCTCCTCGCCTTCGACCAGTTCTTCATCCTGACCAAGGGCGCCCCCGACAACACCACCGTGACGGCGGTGCAGGTCATCTATCGCGAGGCCTTCCAGCGTCAGAACCTCGGCACCGCAGCGGCGCTGTCGATCATGGTCCTGTTGGTCCTCATCGTGATCAACGCGCTGCAATTCCGGTTGCTGCGCGGGGCAAGGGACTAGAGATGGGCGTCGCACAACAATCCACCTTCGGCCGTACCCCGTACTACGTCCTGACCAGCGGGCTCGCGATCATCTTCCTGTTCCCGCTGCTGTGGAGCGTCTTTGCTTCGGTGAGCCCGCAGGCCGGCACGGCGCAGACCCATGGCTTCGGTTTCGGCAATTATGTGACGATGTTCCAGTTCGGGCCGGGCTTGCCGATCGTCACGCTCAACAGCGTCATCATCTCGGCCCTCACGGTCGGGCTGACGCTGATCATTTCGACGCTGGGTGGCTATGCTTTTGCGCGCTTCAAGTTCTGGGGCCGTGACGCGCTGTTCCTGCTGACCCTCTCGATCCTGATGGTGCCCTACGCGACCCTGCTGATCCCGCTCTACGTACTGCTCAACCTGGTGGGGCTCTCCAACTCGCTGGTCGGGGTGTCGCTGATGATCGCGATGTATCAGCTGCCGTTTGCCACCTACATGATGCGCATCTCGTTCGAAGCGATCCCCAGGGACCTCGAGGAGTCGGCCTTGATCGACGGCTGCGGCACGTTTGGTGTGCTTTGGCGGATCATGATGCCGGCAGTGACCCCGGGTCTTGTGACCGTCGGGCTGTTCGCGTTCCTTGCCGCGTGGAACGACTTCTTCGCCCCGCTGATCTTGCTCACCGATCCGACCAAGCAGCCGCTGCCCGTCGCCATCGCCAACATGCGGCAGCAAACGATGGGGGTGATCAACTACGGCGCGACGGAAGCCGGCGTCGTCGTGATGGCGATCCCCTGTGTCATCCTGTTCCTGCTGCTGCAGCGCTATTACGTGCGTGGCTTCATGTCCGGCGCGATCAAGGGCTGAGGTAACATGGGCAAGCTGCCGCAGCCACCGATCGGACCGGCGCCCGGGCGCACCGTGCCCACTATCCGCGACGTGGCACGTATCGCCGGTGTCTCGATCGGCACGGCCAGCAAGGCGCTCAACGAGGGCGGCCGGCTGAAGCAGGAAACGCGCGAGAAGGTCCTCACCGCGGCACGCGAAATGGGCTACCGCCCCAACGATCTGGCACAGAGCCTGCACCGCACCCGCTCGATGACGATCGGCATCATCTCTTCCGATTCCTTCGGCCGATTCACCCTGCCCATCGTCGAGGCGCTGGAGCAGCAGTTCGCCGACCAGGGGATCGCGCTGTTCATGTGCAATGCCACCGACGATCCGGCGCGTGAGCGCCAGCACATCGATCAGCTTCTGGGCAAGCGCATCGACGGTCTTGTGGTCACCAGCCGCCGCGCCGACGAGCGTGCGCCGGTTGGCCCGCTGCCGGCGGGTCTGCCGGTGGTCTACGTCTACACTCGTCCCAACGATCACAGCGCCCTGGCCCTCATCCCCGACGACGAGGGGGGCGCCGCCCTTGCCGTGCGACATCTCGCAAGCCTCGGCCGCAAACGCATCGCCCACATCACCGGCCCGGAACGGTTCGAGGCCGTGAGGCTTCGGCGCGAAGGCTATCTCCGCGCCATGGCGGAGGTCGGCCTCAAGGCGCGCGCGTCCGACTATCTTTCCGGCCGCTGGTCGGAGGAATGGGGCCGTGATGCCGTCGCAAAACTGTTCGATGGCAAGCGCAGTTCCCCGGATGCCCTGTTCTGCGGCAACGACCAGATCGCTCGCGGTGCCGTCGAAGCCCTGCGCGAACGCAACATCGATGTCCCCGGCGACGTCGCGGTCGTTGGCTTCGACAACTGGGACGTCATGACGCTCGGCGCCCGGCCCCCGCTGTCGAGCGTCGACATGAACCTCAGCGAGCTCGGCCATGAGGCCGGGCGTACTCTTCTGGCGATGATGGGGGGCGAGCGCATCGCCCCGGCCACCCGCCGCCTTCCCTGCACGCTCGTCGTGCGCCACTCCAGCGTTGCCTAAGGATCACGCGATTGTCCCAATATTCCCCCGTTCGTTTCGTCAATGTCCGCCTCGAGGGTGACTTCTGGCGCGAGCGGCTCGAAACCGTCCTGACCCGCACCATCCCCAGCCAGCACGTCAAGCTCGGCGAATACGGCATCCTCGGCTCGCTCAAGCTCCCGCAGCCGCCGCCGCCCCTGCGCTTCCCGCGCCACGCCAACGGCTTCACCGTGCAGGTGTTCTGGGATTCCGACGTCGGCAAGTGGATCGAGGCGGCCAGCTACGCGCTGAGCCACCGCCGCGACGCCGACATCGAAGCCAAGATCGAGGCCATCGTCGACGATTTCGAAAAGGCGCAGGAGCCCGACGGCTATCTCAACTGCTGGTATCTCGACCGCGAGCCCGAGAACCGCTGGACCAACCTCCGCGACAACCACGAGCTCTACAACGCCGGGCACATGCTCGAGGGCGCCATTGCCTATTTCGAGACCACCGGTCGCCGGCGCTGGCTCGGCATCATGGAGCGCTACGTCGAGCATATCCGCAACACGTTCGGTCCCGCTGCCGGTCAGAAGCGTGGCTATTGCGGCCACCCCGAGATCGAGCTCGCCCTGATGAAGCTCTATCGCCTGACGGGCGACAAAAAGCACCTCGATCTCGCCGCCTACTTCATCAACGAACGCGGCCAGCAGCCCCCACATTATTACGATCTCGAGAAGGCTGAACGTGAGCGTCGCGGCATACCGGAGCAGCGCTTCGTCTACCCCAACTACGAGTACAACCAGTCGCACAAGCCGGTCCGCGAGCAGGACAAGGTTGTCGGCCATGCGGTCCGCGCCATGTACCTCTACACGGCCATGGCCGACCTGGCTTTCGAGACCGGCGATCCGGCACTGAAGCAGGCCTTGGAGACGCTGTGGAAGGACGTGATGGACACCAAGATGTACATCACCGCCGGCCTCGGGCCGTCAGCCCACAATGAAGGCTTCACCCACGATTTCGATCTGCCCAACCAGACCGCCTATGCCGAGACCTGCGCCTCGGTAGCACTGATCTTCTGGGCGCAGCGCATGCTGCATCTCGATCTCGACGGCCGCTATGCCGACATCCTCGAGACGGCGCTTTACAACGGTGCGCTCAGCGGCCTCGGCCGCGACGGCACGCACTATTTCTATGCCAATCCGCTCGAGAGCAACGGCTCGGCCGAGCGCTGGGAGTGGCACACCTGCCCATGCTGCACGATGAATGTGAGCCGCCTCGTCGCCTCTGTCGGCGGTTACTTCGTCTCCACCGCGCCCGACGGCGTGGCGTTCCACCTCTATGGGGGGGTGTCGACGAATGTGACCGTGGGAAGCACCAAGGTGCATCTGCGTGAAACCTCGAACTACCCATGGTCCGGCGACATCGCCATCGAGATCGATCCCGAGACACCTGCCGCCTTCGACGTCAAGCTGCGCATCCCCGGCTGGTGCAGTGGCTGGTCGCTCAAAGTCAATGGCGCGTCCGTTCAAGCCAAACCCGCCGATGGCTACCTCACTATCCACCGCACCTGGAGCAAGGGCGACCGCGTCGTGCTCGACCTGCCGATGCCGCCCGAGCGCATCTACGCCAATCCGGCGGTGATCATGGATGCCGGCCGCGTGGCGCTGAAGCGCGGTCCGCTCGTCTACTGCGTCGAAGAGGCCGACAATCCCGGCGGCTTCGTGCAGCGGCTCAAGATCGGCCGCGATGCGGAGTTGGTCACCTCGACCCGCGCCGACCTGTTCGACGGCATCGTCACACTGAGCGCCAAAGGAACGGCCATCCAGCCGGACGACTGGACAGGTCTCTACCGCAACCGCCGCTCCCAGGAGCAACCGGCAACGCTGACCGCCATTCCGTACTACCTGTGGGCCAATCGCGGCCAGGGCTCGATGATGGTGTGGGTACCGGAGGCCTAGACGAGACACGCTGGGCGCCGCCGGTGCCCTGCGACCATCGGCTCAGGGGCGCGGCAGTGCGCCCGAGCTAGCGGCTGAAAAGCAGCGCGACCATGACGAAAATCCACGCAACGACGACGCAAACAATGAACCAACGCAGCTCGGTCGACCAACGCGACCGGGGTCGACGGACGCCAACCGGCGCAAATCCGTCGCGCGTACGAACCACTGGTTTCACGCTTTCCCCCAGAATGCGCAATAGCCGACATATGGACCGGAAAATTGTGTCGATCCAGTGAATTGATATGGTTGGGGTCCAAATCCGCGGCGTTGGTAACCGGTGAAACCGGGGGAAACCGGCTATAGTCGCGCAGCGACTCCAACCAAGCCCCGCCATGACCAAGCCTTACGCCATCGACCAATTGATCTCGGCCAAAGCCATCGCTGCGCGCGTTGAGGCCCTCGCTCGCGAGATATCCGACCACTACCGCGGCACCGACAAGCTCGTGGTCATCGGGCTGCTGCGCGGCTCCTTCATCTTCATCGCCGACCTGGTGCGCGAGCTCGATCTGCCGGTCGAAGTCGATTTCCTCGAGGTCTCGTCTTACGGCAACGCCACGGAATCGAGCCGCGAGGTGCGTATCCTCAAGGATCTGCGCGGCGAGATCGAAGGCCGCGACCTCCTGGTGGTGGAAGACATCGTCGACACCGGCCGCACGCTCCGCCACGTGCTTGACATCCTCGCGACACGTCATCCCCGGCGCATCGAGGTTTGCGCCCTGCTCGACAAACCGTCACGCCGTGAGGTCGACGTCAAGGCCCGCTGGATTGGTTTCGATATCCCGGACAAGTTCGTCGTCGGATACGGCATCGACTACGCCCAGCGTAATCGCAACCTGCCGCACATCGGCGCGGTCCGGTTCGAGAGCTGACGCAAGAAAGGCGGCCTCCCGGCCGCCAGATTTGGCACCCGCGTTAGTGGTGCGTGACCAAATTGTGGATGATGGCACCGGTAATGCCCATGGCAATACCTGCCGCGATGAAGGCCGCCGGCGGGAACCAGTAGCCATCGTAGTACCGGTAGCCGTGGTGCCACTTCTTATAGCCCCGGTGGCCGTTGTAGTAGGCCCAGTCGCCATGCGGCTCGAAGACCGGTCCTCGGTGATACATCGGGGCCGCCTGGGCCGGAGCGACTGCAACTGCTGTCGTGCCGAGGCTGAGGGCAGCGACCGACGCGGCGATGATGATCTTCTTCATTTTTGCCTCTCGTGTGACTTCAGATGAAGTCGCAACGGCGATCGGCCTCACCGAGTTCGTCTCGAAACGATTACGTTTTCGTCATTCAACCTGATCAGGCCGATCCTCTGGCTAGCCTGGCAACCATCACCTTGAACGCGGATGGGGCCGTCTCCCAGGGCCCCAAGATCTCGCACTAGACCTGCTCACTCCAGACGAGCAGAAGGCCGCCCGATCGACCGGGCGGCCTCCGATATCAGTGTCCGATAGAACCGATCAGAACGGCGTATTGGCGTAGTCGAAGTCCTTGGCGTTGTCCTTGGTGATCAGCGTGGAGTTGATGATCATCGTGCCGTCGACCTGGGCGTTCGCGACGAAGTGCAGCGTCGTCAGGTCGATGGCGGTCGCCACCATGTTCGGGTTGTAGCTGACGTCGACCGGGACCTGCTTGGAGCCGGCCTCGACCATCTTGACGATCTGGTTCATGCCGGCGCCGCCGACTGCCCAGATCTTGTCGTCACGTCCGGCTTCCTTCAGCGCCTTCAGCACGCCGACCAGCGTGTCGTCGTCCTGCGCCCAGACCGCATCGATATTCGGATACTTGGTCAGGAAGTCCTGCATGATCTTGTAGCCGTCATCGCGGTTCCAGTTGGCGAACTGGCTGTCGAGCACCTTGATGTTGGTCCCCTTGATGCCGTCCATAAAGGCATCGACGCGCTGCTTGTCGATCGGAATCGGCGCGCCGCGCAGGACGACGATGTTGCCGCCATTGGGCATCGCCTGCTTGAAGTAGGCGGCGGTGGTGGCGCCGAGCCCCGGATTGTCGCCGGCGACATAGAGGTCCTCGATGTCGCTCTGGCTGAGCTGGCGGTCGATGACCGTCACCCACTTGCCGGCATCCTTGACCTTCTTGATCGAGGCGGTCATCGCGTCCGGATCGCCCGGCAGGATGACGAGGCCGTCGATGTTGCGGGTGCTGACCATGTCTTCGAGGTCAGCCGCCTGCTTGGTCGAGTCGGGCGCGGTCGCCAGCACGAACTTGACGTTCGAGTAGGCCTTCTGCAGCCGGTCGATCGCCTGCTGCGCGAAAAAGTCCACGCCACCGGTCCAGCCGTGGTCGGCGGTCGGCACCGAAACGCCGATCGTATAGGTCTTGTCCTGGGCCGCGGCCCCGACGGTCAGGCCGCCGACGACGAGAGCCGCCAGTGCCGTGGTTTTCATAAGGTTCATAGTTTTCGGTCTCCTCCCGTTATTCGCCCCGACGATCGGGACGTTACATGAAATCGTGTTCTAATTCGTCCTGCGGGACCGCTGCAGCAGCACCGCGATGATGATGATCGCTCCCTGGAACGCCTGGTTGAGATAGGGACTGATCAGGCTCTGCAGATTGAGGATATTGCCGATGAGCTCGAGGATGATGACCCCGATCACCGTGCCCCAGATGCGGCCGAAGCCACCGCGCAGGGTGGTGCCGCCGATGATCACCGCGGCGATCGCCTGCAACTCCCACAGCACGGCCGTAGAGCTGTTGGCCGAACCGAACTTTGGCACGTAGAGCACCGCCGCGAGCCCGACCAGGAGGCCCTGTAGCGCGTAGGTCAGCAGCCGCACCCAATCGACCTTGATGGCCGAATAGCGCGCCACCTGTTCGTTGGACCCGATCGCCGCGATGTGCCGCCCGAAGGTCGTCCGCCGCATCGCGATTTCGGCGATCACCGCGACCAGGATGAAGATGACGATCGGGACCGGCACCCAGAGGATCGTGCCCGAATAGAGCGGCGAATAGGTGTCCGAGGCCTGGAAATTGAGGTTCAGCGTGCCGCCATTGGCAAGGAACGTGATGAGCGCGCGGAAGATGCCGAGCGAACCGAGGGTCACGATAAACGGTTCTATTCGCCCAATGGTCACCAGTGCACCGTTGGCGGCGCCACCGAGCAGCCCGATCACCAGCCCGGCGACGATACCGAGCCCGACCGACGCCCACCCGGTCCCGAGCGAGGGCACGAGGCTGTTGATGACGATGATGATCATGCCGGCAATGAAGGCCGCCATGGAGCCGACCGACAAGTCGATGCCGCCAGAGGTGATTACGAACGTCGCGCCGATGGCGATGATGCCGATGAACGAGGCGCGTGCGACGATATTGGCCATGTTCCCGATGGTCAGGAAATTGCCGTTGAGCAGAGCGCCCAGGATCATCAGCAGCAGCAAAGCCAGCAGCGGCCCGAGCGCCCCCAGCCGAAATTTCGGCCGTGTCGCTCGCTGTGGCTGTTCCGTTGCCGCCGTGCTCATGCCGCTTTCCCCTCGATTCCCATCTGATGCCGGACGATCTGCTCTTCGGTGATCTGGTCGCCCTCGAGTTCTCCCACGATGCGCCCGAAGCGCATCACCAGCACGCGGTGGCTGAGCCCGATCACCTCCTGCAGCTCCGACGAGATCAGGATGATCGACTTTCCCTCCGCCGCCAGCGCTGCGATGATGTGATAGATTTGTTGCTTGGTGCCGACGTCGATGCCACGCGTCGGCTCGTCCATGATGATGATGTCGGGCTCGCTCTCCATCGTCTTGCCCAGCATCAGCTTCTGCTGGTTGCCGCCCGAGAGCTGCCCGGCCCGCACCGAGGCGTCGCGCGCCCGGATATCGAAGCGGCGCGTTGCCCGCTCCAGCGCCTTCGCCTCGCTGGCGCTGTCGATGAACACTCCGCGCAGATGCTTCTTGAGCGTCAGCAGCGTGAGGTTCGGCCTGAGCCCCATATTGGTGAGAAGACCTTTGCCCTTGCGGTCCTTGGTCATATAGGCGACGCCCGCCGCGACCGACTGCGCAACGTCGGTGAAATTCTCCGCCTTGCCCTCCACCTCGACCTGCCCGCTGTGGTGGGAAAGCCCGACGATCGCCTCCGCCACGGCGGTGCGTCCCGAACCGACGAGCCCGGCAAAGCCGAGGATCTCGCCCTTGCGCAGCTCGAAAGAGACGTCGCCGATCCCCGGCGCGCTCAGATGGCTGACGCGCAAAACGCGCGGCGCATCGACGTCGGGCTCATGCTTGGGCGGGTAGAGATTGGAGAGCTCGCGCCCCACCATCATCTGCGCCGCCGAGTCCGGCGTGAGCGCCGCCGTACCGACTGTGGCAATGAGCTGGCCGTCGCGGAGGACCGTGACGCGATCGGCCAACTCCATCACCTCGTCGAGCTTGTGCGAAATGAAGATGATGGCGACGCCGCGTGCGGTGAGCCGGCGGATCTGCTCGAACAGCGTCTGCGTCTCGCCGACCGAAAGCACCGCGGTCGGCTCATCCATAATCAGGACCCGGGCGTCGCGGCTGATCGCCTTGGCGATCTCGACCATCTGCTTTTCCGCGACAGTCAGTGTGTCGATGCGGGCTTCGGTGCTGACCTCGACGTGCAGCGTATCCAGCAATTCGCGCGCCTTCGCCCGCATCTGGCGCACATCGAGGATACCGCCATGACTGATCTCGCGGCCGAGAAAGATTGAATCCGCCACCTTGAGGTGCTCCGCCAGGTTGAACTCCTGGTGGATGAGCACGATGCCCAGCCCCTCGGCTTCCCCGTTTGGCGGCAACGTCACCACCCGGCCGTCATAGGTGATCGTGCCCGACGTCGGCTGCTCGAAGCCGGAAAGGATCTTGATGAGGGTGGATTTGCCTGCGCCGTTCTCGCCGATGATGGCGTGCACCTCGCCCGGCCGGATGTCGAAATCGACGCTGAACAGCACCGGAATGTCGCCAAACGACTTCGAAATCCTGTTTGCGGACAGGATCGGCGGCACGCCGGCGCCAAGGCTATCAGACATCCGTTTGAGCCTCCCTCGAACGCTCTGCGATTGCCTCGCAGTCTTCGTTCCATAGTCGATGTAAAGGTTTTCATAAATGATGTAAAGGTTTACAAACCTCGGAAATCCTATAGTTTCCACCTGCGTCCGGGCTGACCGGTTCGCCGCTGGCGGAGCGCCAAGTGCTGCAGCAGAAATTGGCCACGATCGAGGATGTTGCCGCGATCGCGGGCGTTTCGATCGCCACCGTCAGCCGAGCCATCAATGAGCCCGCCAAGGTTGCCGAGGCCACTCGCCGCCGCGTCAACGACGCCATCGCCCGGACCGGCTACACCACCAACGCCATGGCGCGCTCGCTGCGCATGCGGCGCGCCAACATGATCCTGATCCTCGCACCGGACGTCGGCGACCCGAACTTCTCCAACATCCTCGTCGGCCTCGAGACCGAAGCCAGCAAACGCGGCTATGGCGTGCTCATCGGCAACACCCAGCACGACCCGACGCGCGAGACCGACTATTTGCGCTTCATCAGCTCCAACCAGGCCGACGGACTGATCCTGCTCACCGGCCACCTCCCCTTCGGCATCGGCCACGAGGGCCCCGAGGCGCGGCTGCCGCCGATGGTGGCGGTGAACGAGCCCGTGCCCGGCGATCGGGTGCCGTTCGTGGGCGTCGACAATTTCGAGGGCGCCCGCATCGCCGCCGAACACCTGATCTCGCAGGGCCATCGCCGCATCGCCTTCATCGGCCGCTCGACCAGCCGCGAGGTTAACGGATTGCGCGAGCGCGGCTATCGCGCTGCGCTGGACAATGCCGGGATCGGCATCGACCCGGGGCTGATCCTCGATGGCGACGGCACCACCGAAAGCGGCAGGCAGGCGGCCGAGCACATGTTCGTCCGCGACGTGCTGCCCTCGGCGTTCCTGTGCGTCAACGACGCGACGGCCCTCGGTGTGATCATCGCCCTCAATGCCCGCGGCTACGACCTGCCGCGGCAGTTTTCGGTGATGGGCTTCGACGATATCTCGTTCGCAAGCTTCGTCACGCCATCGCTGACCACGATGAAGCAGCCTCGCTCCAAGATCGGCGAGGCCGCCATGGACCTGCTTCTGGCGGTCGTCGAGGGCCGTGCGCTCGAGCAGCGTCAGGTGCTACTGCGCAGCGAGCTGATCCTGCGCAACTCCGTCGCTCGTCTCGAGCCCGGCGAACGCGACCTGCGCGTCCACCGGACCCGATCCTAGGCCTTAGCCAGCCGCTGTGTACGCCGTCTTCACCTGCGTGAAGAACTCGGCCGCATACTTGCCTTGCTCGCGCGCGCCGTAGCTCGAGCCCTTGCGCCCGCCGAACGGCACGTGGAAGTCGACCCCCGCGGTCGGCACGTTGACCATCACCATGCCGGCTTCGGCATTGCGCTTGAAATGCGTCGCGTATTTGAGCGACGTGGTGACGATGCCGGCACTCAGGCCGAACTCGGTGTCGTTGGACGTCGCCAGCGCCTCCTCGTAGTCTTTGACGCGGATGACCGACGCCACCGGCCCGAAGATCTCCTCGCGGCTGATGCGCATCTGGTTGGTCGCCTCGGTGAACAGCGTCGGCTGCAGATAGTAGCCGGGCGTCTTGAGCTTCAAGAGCTCGCCGCCGGCAGCAAGTTTGGCGCCTTCCTTCTTGCCGATCTCGATATAGTCCGTGTCCTGCTTGAGCTGGCCCGGATCGACCACCGGCCCGACCTCGATGCCTTTCTCAAGCGCATCGCCGACCTTGAGGTTGCGCACGCGTTCGCTGAGCGCCGCAACGAACTTGTCGTGGATGCCCTCGGTGACGATAATGCGCGACGAGGCGGTGCAACGCTGGCCGGTCGAAAAGAACGCCGAATTGGCGACGGACTCGACTGCGACCTTGAGGTCGGCGTCATCGAGCACAATCGTCGGGTTCTTGCCGCCCATCTCGAGCTGGAACTTTCGCATCACCTTGACCGAGGCGTCGGCCACGCGCCGCCCGGTCCCCACTGAGCCAGTGAAGCTGAAGGCGTTGATCTCCTTGGCGTCGAGCATGGCCTGCCCGACCACCGAGCCTTTACCCATCACCAGGTTGAGCACACCCTTGGGCAGACCCGCACGATGCAGGATGTCGACGATCGCCCACGAACAGCCCGGTACCAGATCGGCCGGCTTGAACACGACCGTGTTGCCGAAGCAGAGCGCCGGCGCGATCTTCCAGCTCGGGATGGCGATCGGGAAGTTCCACGGCGTGATGATGCCGACGATGCCGATCGGCTCGCGGGTGATCTCGACGCCGACGCCCGGCCGCACCGACGGGATCGTCTCGCCCGAAAGCCGCAGCGCTTCACCCGCGAAGAACTCGAAGATCTGGCCGGCGCGGGTCGCCTCGCCGATCCCCTCCGGCAGCGTCTTGCCCTCTTCGCGGCTCAGCAGCGCTCCGAGCTCTTCCTTGCGCGCGAGAATTTCATGCGCCGTCTTGCTCAGGATGGAATGCCGCTCCAGCAGGCCCGAGCGCGACCAGCTCGGGAACGCGGCCTTTGCCGCGGCAATCGCGCGATGGGTATCGTCCAGCGTCGCCCGTGCGTATAGCCCCACTACCTCGTCGGTGTTCGACGGGTTGATGTTGGGAATGCCGTCGCCGCCGACCCATTCGCCGTCGATGAGGTTCTTGTGCAGGTCTTCCATATCAGTGGTCCTTCAGGTCAGAGCAGCCCGGCACTCGCCAGGTCGCGCATCAGGTGGCTGGCGCCGTACGTCCAGGGCGGGCATTCGCTGGAAAGACGCACGCGGTTGGACAGCGACCCCAGCGCCGGGGTCGAAATGGTGACGATATCGTTGGCTTTGTGAGTGAAGCCCTTTCCCACGCCGCCGCGATCTTCCACCGGTGCGAACATGGTACCGAGGTAAAGCACGAAGCCGTCCGGATATTGGTGGTGCGGGCCGATGGCCGAGGCAACCAGCGACTCCGGCGAGCGCGAGATTTCACGCATCGACGAATGCCCTTTGAGAACGAAATTATCCTCTCCTTTGACCTCGAGCGCGATCTCCGCGGACTTCACGTCATCGAGAGAAAAACTCGTGTCGAACAGCCGGATGAACGGGCCAAGCGAGGCCGACGCATTATTGTCCTTGGCCTTGCCGAGCAGCAGCGCCGAGCGGCCCTCGACATCGCGCAGATTGACGTCGTTGCCGAGCGTCGCGCCCACGATCTTGCCCGTCGAGGCAACGACCAGCGCGATCTCGGGCTCGGGATTGTTCCACTCGCTGATCGGCAGGATGCCGACATCGGCGCCGTAGCCAACCGTCGACATCGGCTGGCTCTTGGTGAAGATCTCGGAATCGGGGCCGATCCCCACCTCGAGATACTGGCTCCAGACGCCGCGAGCGATCAGCGTCTGCTTGACCTTCATCGCGGTTTCGGAGCCTGGCACCAGCTTGCTGAGGTCGGTGCCGATGAGCCCGGTAATCTCGCCGCGCAGCGCCTCCGCCTTGGCCTTGTCGCCGCGCGCCTGCTCTTCGATGACGCGCTCGAGCAGCGACACCACGAAGGTGACGCCGGCCGCCTTCACCGCCTGCAGGTCGATCGGCGACAGCAGCGCTGGCGCGCTGTCAGACAGCTTCGCCGCCCAGCTTCCCGTGACGATCGAATCGGCGCTGCCGACATCCGTTCCCCCCGCGGCCGCGACATAGCTCGCAGGGTCCTCCATCTCACAGATATCTCGAACCGTCGCGCCCGACTTCGCCGTAATATCGACGACGCGGCCGCCGCGCACCGTCACGATGCGCGGAAACGCCGAACCGGGCACGCGCACGCGGCCGAGCAGCACTCCATCGGACGGCAAGATAACTGACATGTTAGTTCCTTGTGGCCGCGCTACCTAACCCGCCGGCCCGGACCATGTCCAGCAAACGCGGCCCATGCTGTCTTCGCCTTTGGTTGAACGCCCAACCAAGGATTGCCATCGCGCCGCCGTCATAGTCGGTACAGTTTGCCGGCACGCTCGCCGGAATCGACCAAGGAGTTCTTTATGCGACCGATCACCGTCATTGCTTCCCTTCTGCTCGCAACTGCCCTTGCCTCGCCAGCCTTCGCCGCAGGCTCGATGCAGATGACCGGACACGGCGAGGTGACGGCGGCCCCGGACACGGCTTACGTCACTTCGGGCGTGACCTCGCAGGGTAGCACGGCCAAGGATGCGCTCGCCGCCAACACCAAGGACATGGCCGCCCTGATCGGCGTGCTCAAGTCTGCAGGCATCGAGGAAAAGGACATCCAGACCTCGGGCTTCGCGGTGAACCCCACCTACGTCTATTCCGACCAGAAGGACGCCAACGGCTACCAGCTTCCGCCCAAGATCGTCGGCTACACGGTCGTCAATTCGGTCACCGTGCACGTGCGTGACCTCGGCATCCTCGGCACCATGCTCGACCAGGAGGTGGGCGTCGGCGCCAACACCATCAACGGCATCACTTTTGACGTCGACGATCCCTCCGACCTCTACGCCCAGGCCCGGCAGGCGGCGTTCGCCGATGCCAGGGGCAAGGCCGATCTCTATGCACAGGCCGCGGGGGTGCAACTCGGGGCAGTCGAGCAGATCAGCGAGACGCAGAACGTCGCCCAGCCGCCGATGCCCTATATGGCCAAGGCCATGGCTGCACCGATGGATCGCGGCGCGCCGGTGCCGGTCGAGGCCGGCCAACTCACCTTCTCCATCGACGTCAATGTAAACTGGGATATCGGCGCCACCAGCAAATGATCGGGCTGAGGACCGCTGGGTAAGTCTCAGCGGTCTTCACCGATAATGTGCAGTACCACGTCGCGCCGGTGTGGCCGAACGCGGTGCTCGAACAGATAGATACCCTGCCAGGTGCCCAGGGTCGCCTTGCCCTCGACCACCGGGATGCCGATGGACGTCTGGGTCAGCGCCGCCTTGATGTGCGCCGGCATGTCGTCGGGCCCTTCGGTGCGATGCACAATCCAGTCCATGCCCTCGGGCACGAGCCGCCGGAAGAAGCCGAGAAGATCGGTCTTCACATCGTCGTCGGCATTCTCCTGGATCAGGAGCGATGCAGAAGTGTGGCGGCAATAAGCCGTAACCAGCCCGCTTCTCACTCCGGAATTCCGCACGAACCCGTTCAGATCACGAGTGAATTCGTAAAGGCCGGGGCCTCGAGTTGAAATTTCGACGGTGGTCGTGGACTGATGCATGTGGCGGCGACGCCGTAGCACGATCGCGGTTCCCGGTGGAACCGTTCACGGCGCCGTGACGTTGTCCTCACTTCATTGGCAGCCCCGCGTCCGGCCGCCACACGGGCATTCATCTTCGGTTCAGGCAGCGGGCGTCAGGTCCTATCCCAACCGACTTTCTCTAGACACAGGAAACCCCACCCCATGCGATTGAGCAACTGGCTCCTTACCGGCACCAGCATCACGCTTTTCGCGCTGGCGCCCCTCACGGTGGCGCGCGCCCAGGATACAAGCAATGCGGCATTGGTTGCGGCCTACCAGGCCTACACCGCCGACCAGAGCGATGCGAACAAGCAGGCACTCGACGCCGCCTGCAAGGCCGCCGGATTCGCCAGTCTCGATGACTGCGTGAAGGCGCTGACGGCCCCCGCCCCGGCCCCCAGCAAGGAAGCGCCACCGCCCGCGCCGTCGTCGGAGGCCGCGCCGCCGCCGTCATCCGAAGCGCCGCCGCCACCGCCATCGAGCAAAGAAGAGCCCAAGCCTGCGCCAAGCACGGAAGTAGCGGCCCCGCCGTCATCATCATCATCCGAGCTGCCGGCCGCTCCTGCCGCCTCCTCGCAGGAAGTCCCGCCGCCGGCGCCTGTGTCCTCGGAAGCGCCGAAGCCGCAGCCGAAACCCAAGCCGAAGCCGAAGCAGGTTCCCGCCTCGTCCGAGGAGCCGGCCCCGGTCTCGTCGGCCGAACCGGCGGCGCCCGTAACGCCGTCGAGCGAGGCGGCGCCACTGGCCTCGTCGTCAGAAGCCCCACCGCCGGCGTCAAGCAAGGAGGCGGCTCCGCCCGCCCCACCGGCATCGAGCCAGGAAGCAGCGCCGAGCAGTGCCGCGCCGGCGCCCAGCAGCGCCCAGCCGGCGGCCCCGAGTTCCGAGCAACCCAAGAACAAGGGCCTCGAGCGGCTGAAAAGGGCCGTCGACGAGTACAACCAGGGCGTCACCGATCTTTCGGCCGGCGACAAGGCCGGCCAGGCCAAGATCGACGACGCCAAGACAAAGATCGACGCGCTCTGCACCGCAGCCGGTATCCCCGACACGACGGCTTGCCTTGCGCAGTTCGGCCTGGCGCTGAACCCGTTGCCGCCGCAGCCGGGCGAACCATCCTCCGCCACGCCGGAAGTCACCGCGCCGACTTCATCCGAGGCGCCGCCGACACCATCGGTGCCGCCGGTCAGCGAGCTCCCCAAGGCCAGCGAAGCTGTGACGCCGAGCGCGGTCGAGGTGCTGCCCTCAACCGTGCAGCCGAGCGAGGCTGCGCCGTTGCTCGATTCGCAGAAAGACCAGACCAAGGAGCAGGCCGCCCCGTCATCTCAGGAGCAGAGCTCCTCGCAGCAGCCGCCTCCGCCGGCAACGCCACCCGCCCCGCCCCCCAAGAGCGACCAGCAGGCGCAGCAGGACATCAAGGCGCCGCCGCCGGACCAGTCGCTGCTGACCGACAAGGGCAAGAAGATCGACGTGCAGCAGATCCAGGTGCAGCCGCCGACCGACGCACAGCAGCCAATCAAGGTCATCCAGTTCCCCAAGGGCCCGAATGGTGGCCCGAACGGCAAGCCGTCGCAGAACGGCAACGGTGGTCCGCCGCCGCAACAGCCGCAGGACAACGGCCTCATCTTCCAGATCGGCGTCAACATCGTCATCAACAATCCGGACCAGGAGCGCGACCGCTTCTACGATCCGCGCCAGGACAAGATCTATTACGAGGATCTGGGCCGCGGCCGGACACGAGAGACGATCCAGCGCAAGGATGGGAGCAAGATCATCACCGTGCGGGACCGCACCGGCGACATCCTGCAGCGTTCCAAAGTGTTGCCGAACGGTCGCGAGATCATCCTTGCGACCTACGATCCACGCGATCAGGACATCGCGACCTGGCGCGATCCCGGCCAGGACCTGCCGCCGCTCAAGCTCAACATCCCGGCCGATCAATACATCATGGACGCCGACACGTCGGACGATCAGCAGGTCTACAACTTCCTGGCACAGCCGCCGGTGGAACAGGTGCGTCGCATCTACACCATCGACGAGGTGAAGCGATCGGCCCGCCTGCGCGACAGCGTGCGCCGTCTCGAGGTCGGCGACCTGACTTTCGACACCGGCAAGGCCACCATCTCGCGCAACCAGGTGGGAGCCCTGCAGGATGTGGCCGATGCCATGACCAAACTGCTGCAGCGCAATCCCGGCGAGGTGTTCCTGATCGAGGGCCACACCGATGCCGTGGGCTCGGATGTCGCCAACCTGGTGCTGTCCGACCAGCGCGCCGCAACGGTCGCCCGCATCCTCACCGACTTCTACGATATCCCGCCGGAGAACTTGGTGACGCAGGGCTATGGCGAGCGCTACCTCAAGGTGCAAACCGATGGGCCGGAGCCGCTCAACCGCCGTGTCACCATCAAGCGCATCACGCCGCTGATCACCTACGCGTCGAACAAGTAGCGCCTTGGCGCCAACTCAGAATGGAAAGGGCCGGTTCAGACCGGCCCTTTTGCTTTTTCCGCACTGCCTTCCGGTGCCGACAGCACCTCGAGCTTCACCGAGTCGAACTGCCTGAGCCAGCGCATGGCGATGGCATGGATCGGCACCGGATTGAGAAAATGCAGCTTCTCGCGCCCGCGGCGCTGCGTCAGCACCAGGCTCGCCTCCTCCAGCGCCAGCAGGTGCTTGGTCACCGCCTGGCGGCTGATCGGCAGGCCGTCGCATAAGCGCGATAGGGTCTGTCCGTTGCTGCGGCGCAATCGCTCGAGCAAAATGCGCCTGTACTCGTCGGCCAGCGCGGCGAACACCGCGTCCCGCTCGGCCACACTCATGTTACGCCCTCACCCGCCCCCGGGGACCAGATCAATCGTTGAATTGCGCGCGAATAAAGGCGGCGATGTCATTGTACGCCGCCACCGATTCCGGCACCTCGGGCGCGCCCGAATGATGCACATGCCACATCCCGTCATAGATCTTGAAGGTCACCTCGACCCCGGCCGCCCGCGCCCGCTCGACGAAGATCCGGCTGTCGTCGAGCATCGTCTCGTCGCCGCCCACATGGACGAGCAGCGGCGGCAATCCCCTCAAATCGGCGAACAGCGGCGAGGCCATCGGATCGCGCGGATTGCGATCGCCCGCATACCATAGGCCGGCCTCCGACAGCCCCTCCTTGTCAATGATCGGATCGAGCTTGCGCAACCGCTCATAGGTCGGGCTCGAACAGCTCAGATCGGTCCACGGCGACAGCGTCACTGCGCAGCGCGGCATCTTGGCTCCGGCTTCGCGCAGCGCCAGCAGCAGCGACAGCGTCAACCCGCCGCCGGCCGAGTCGCCGGCGACGATCAATTGCGCCTCGGGAATGCCCTGCTTCAGCAGCCAGCCATACGCCGAGAGCGCGTCCTTCACCGCCGCGGGGAAGGGGTGCTCCGGTGCCAGCCGGTAGTCCGGCACCAGTACCCGCGCGTGCGCCGCCCGGCTGAACTGCGCCGCCATCTTGCGATGCGTGCGCGGCGAGCCGGCATTGTAGCCGCCGCCATGCAGCAGCAGCACAACGCGGTCGCGGTCGATGAGGGGCATCTCCATCCATTCGGACTTGACCCCGCCGGTCTCGACCGACTGAAACCGGGCGCCCTTGGGCAGCACATCGAGCCGCGCCTCGGCCTCCCAGTCCCGGCGCCTGACGTCCAGCGGCTTGCCCTGCGGAAAGCGCCGCCGCTCCTCCTGCTTATCGGCAAACATCTGGTCGATACGCGTCCGCGCTTCCGGACTGACCATCGCACACTCCCCCGAACTCGCGGGCATAGTAGCGAGCCGCCGCCGCCCCGCAACCGGGTATTCCCATTTGCGGTGAACGCCCAATCGGCTATTCACGGCCTCGAACCGGGAGCCACGATGACCTCCACTGCAGCCACACTGCCGCAACGGCGACATCTCGCCGTCCTGCCGGTCGTCGTCCTGCTGTTCCTGGGGCTACGGCTGTATTTCGATTTCAAGGCCGATCTGGTGGGCGACGAGGCCTACTACTGGATGTGGGGCCAGCACCTCGACTGGTCGTATTTCGACCACCCGCCGCTTCACGCCTGGCTGCTGCATCTGGTCGCACAACTCGTCGGCTGGTCGCGCTTCAGCGTCCGCCTGCTCACCTGGGCGTCGCTGCTCCTGGTGCTCTGGATCTTCCACCTGTGGAGCAAGAGGCTGGCCCCGGCAGACTCCGCCACCTGGTTCTGGCGCGCCGCGGCGCTTTACCTCGCAAGCCCGCTGTTCTTCCTGTTCGGCAGCATCGCCTACAACGACCATCTGCTGGTGGCCTTGTCGCTGCTGGCCGTCCATTGCTTCGTGACGTTCGTCGAGCAGGTGGAGTCAGGCCGGCCGCTGCCGCTTCGCTGGCTCTACGGCGCTGCGGTGGCGACCGGGCTGGCGACGCTCACCAAATACAACGGCGCTTTCATCGGGCTCGGATTTGCCGTTGCCGTGCTGGCGAGCCCGAAACTGCGCCCGCTGCTCAAGAGCCCGCATCTGTGGCTCGCGGGCCTGGTCGCCATCGCCATCCAGGCCCCGGTGATCTGGTGGAATGCCCGCAACGGCTTTCCCACCGTCCACTACCACCTCGTCGACCGCTGGGGGGGCGCGGCGGGGCATTTCTCGTGGGCGCACCCGCTCAATTTCATCCTCCTATGCGCCCTGCTGTTCTCGCCGTTCCTGGTCTGGCCGCTGCTTCGCATGCTGCGGACCAAGCCGGCTGCGGGTTTCGAGGCCTCGGCGAAGCTGGTCGCGGTCTCGATCCTTGCGACCTCGACGCTGTGCCTGCTCGCCTTGTCGACGGAGCTCGACGCCTATTTCTACTGGAACATCGTTGCATTCATCGGCATCCTGCCGCTGCTCGGGCGCTACGTCGATCCGGTCTTGCGCTGGCTTCACATCCTGTTCGGCCTGCTCATCGCCGCGTTGTTCGTCTGCGACCTCGCGGTCGTGCCGCCCGGTCCCCTGCTGGGTCACGAGGACCACGGCTCGTCGATCAATTTCGGCTGGGACGAGATCGCAACACATATGCGACAGGCAGCGGACGCGCATGCGCCCGACCTCTTCGCCGGCACCCGCTACTCCACGACATCCCAGCTCGGCTTTGCTCTCCACATCACGGACGCGGCCAAGCTCTCGCCGGAACACTCGGAATACGATTTCTGGCAGGCGCACCTGCCGCTGACAGGCAAGTCGGCGCTCGTCCTCACCGATGAGCCGGACGGCTCGGCTCAGATCGAGTGGCTCAAGGGTCATTTCACTACCCTGCAGCAGGTGGATGCCTTCTCCATCACCCGCTACGGCGTACCGCTCTATAGCTGGCGCATCTTCTACGGCGAGGGGCTGACGCCATGAGGCGTGATCTTCTCCCGTTGCAGGTGGTGGTCGCCCTCCTCCTGGCGCTGCGCCTCTACTACCAGCTCACGGCCGATCTCTTCGGCGATGAAGCCTACTACTATTTGTGGAGCCAGCACCTCGCCTGGTCGTATTTCGACCACCCGCCGCTGCACGCGCTCCTGATCCGCATCATCACCACCGTGCTGCCCGGGGTGCTCGGGCTTCGCGCCTTGACCTGGGTCACCATGGCCGGCGTTTTTGCCATCTTCTGGGGCTGGAGCCGCAAGCTCGCGCCCGAAGATCCGCAGCGCTGGTTCTGGACTGCAACGGCGATCTATCTGGCCTCGCCGCTGTTTTTCGGCTTCACGCTGATCGCCTACCACGACCATCTGCTGATCCTTTGCACTCTCGCCGCGATCAGCGCCTTCGCGCTCTTCATTGAGACGAAGCAATGGCGCTGGCTCTATGCGGCCGCCGTGGCGCTGGGGCTCGCGACGCTCACCAAATATTCTGGCGCGCTGATCGGCGTCGGCTTCCTCGTAACGTTCGTCGCGCGCAAAGACCTGCGTCCGCTGCTGCGTACGCCGCATCCCTGGCTCGCCGCACTCCTCGCTTTGGCCATGCAGGCGCCGGTTGTCTACTGGAACCTGACCGAGGGGCTGGCCTCCTTCCGCTTCCACTTTACGACGCGATGGGGCCCGGACGCCGGTGTGTTCCACTGGTGGCACCCGATCCGTTTCGTCCTGCTGAGCCTCGGCGTCTGGTCGCCGTTTCTGATCTGGCCGGCGATCCGGATGCTGCGCGGGCGCCTGAACGTACCGCCCTTCGGTGCGGCTGCGCGCGCGGCCTCGCTGTGGACCCTTGTCGCGTCCACGATCATCCTCCTCGTCGTCGCGACCTACCTCGATGCCTTCTTCTACTGGAGCATTGTCGGGCTCGTCGGCGTGACGGCCCTCCTGGCGTCCTACACCGGCCGCATCGCGCTGGTGCTGCACCTGGCCTTCGGCGTCGTGTGCGCCGCTCTCATCGTCGTCAACTTCGCCGTCATTCCGATCGCCGCGCTTCAAAACGGGCGCGACCCGGGAAGTGCGGTGAACTATGGCTGGAACGACATCGTCGAGCATATGCGAGCCGCCGAGGCCAAGACGCCGGCCGACCTCGTCGGCGGCACCGGCTATTCCAACAGCGCGCAGCTCAGCGTCGCACTCAACGACCTCAGCGTCGTTGATCTCTCGCCGATCGCCTCCGAGTTCAGCTATTGGTTCGACCCTGAGGCCTGGGCCGGCAAGTCGGCGCTGGTGCTGGTGGGCGAAAACGACCGGCCCGATGAGGTGGCCTACATTACCCAGCACTTTGCCACGTTCGTGCCGGTCGACGACTTCCAGATCACCCGTTTCGGCCACGACATCTATCGCTGGCGCATCTTCCGCGGCGAGGGCTACAGGCCGTGACCGACACCACCCAGACCGTCCGCACGCCCGCCTGGGCCAGCCCGCTGGGTACGACCCTGATCGTGGTTCTGCTGATGCTGCCGCGCCTCGCCTTCGCCCTGAAGTTCGGGCTGATCGGCGACGAGGCCTACTACGCCATCTGGTCATTCCGTCCGGCGTTCAACTATTTCGACCATTCGCCGTCGGTCGCCTGGATCATCTGGCTCGGCCGCATGCTGTTCGGCGAAAGCGCCTTCTCGGTCCGCAGCCTCTTTCTCCTCGCCGACCTGATCACCAGCGCCGCACTCTATCGCATGGCGACACTGCTGTTCGGCCGGCGCGAAATCGGCGCCGTCGCCGCCATCGCCTATGCCGTTACCGTCGGCGTGGTCATCACCTTCTCGGTCGCGACGCCCGATGGGCCCTCGACCATGTTCTGGGTGCTGACGCTCTGGGCCGTTGCCGAATTCACCCGCGCCCGCAACGCCAACTGGTGGCTGCTCGCCGGCCTCTTCGCGGGACTCGGCCTGCTCTCGAAATATACCGTGGTCTTCCTCGGTGCCGGACTGCTGTTCTACCTGGTCACGTCGCGCGAACGTCTCGGCTGGCTCAAGCTCTGGCAGGTCTGGGTCGGCGGCCTCGTGGCGCTGCTGCTGTTCTCGCCGGTCGTCTGGATCAACTCGCAGCGCGACTGGAACTCCTTCCGCTACCAGCTCGGCCGCTCGAATCTCTCCGACCACGCGCTGCAGTTGGGTGAGTTTTCCCGCTTCATCGTCGAGATCTCGATCCAGCTCCTGCCGACCCTGTTCGTGTTCACGCTCATCGGCATCGTCGCCTTCTTCGCCCGCCGGGCCAAAGGCCTTGCGCTGCCCGTGCTGACCTCGCTACCGATGGCGGCCTACTTCCTCGCCGACGCCCTGTTCGGCCGGGTGAACCCCAACTGGGTCGCGCCGCTCTTTCCGGTGCTGGCCTTCATCGGCGCCTGGGCGGCGGTGACAATCCGCCCTCGCTCGCGCTGGCTTCGCGCGCCGCTCGACGTCCTCTACGTCCTGCACGTACCGCTCGGCCTCACGCTGATGCTGCTCGCCTACACCTCCATCGACACGCGCAGCATTCCGTTCATGGGCAAGGTGCAGGCCTTCGACTTCGTCTATGGCTGGGACGACCTCTGGTCCAAGGTCTCGGCAACGGCAAAGGCCAACGGCGCACGATGGGTCGATACCTCAAGCTATTCGCTGAATGGCTGGCTCGGCTACTATGGCGCCATCGCCCACGACCCGCTGCCTGTCTATGAGACCGCCGAGCCCTTCCGCTACGAATACCTGCCGCTCATGAGCGCCGAGCTCAAGGCCGCACCGCATCTATGGGTCAATCCCGGCAGCGGCGGCAGCAGTTCGGGCAACATGACCTATCTCGGCACCATTACCCGCGACTACGCGGGCGAGCCACTCGCCTCCTACCAGGTGTTCCTCGTCAAATGAGCGACGCCGCGCTGCCTGCGACGAAACCTGTCCGCTGGAACATCGTCGTGCTGCAGCTCGTCTTCGTCTACCTGCTGGCGCTAAGACTCTGGTTCGGACTTGCCGTCACTCCGATGGGTGACGAGGCCTATTACTGGATGTGGGGCCAGCACCTGAGCTGGTCGTATTTCGATCACCCGCCGCTCGATGGCTGGCTGCAGGGGCTGATGGCCGCCATCTTCGGCTGGAGCAATCTCAGCGTCCGCCTGCTGAGCTGGCTAACGCTCGCCGGTACGCTGGGCATCTTCTGGCTCTGGAGCGCACGCCTGTCGCCGGACGATCGCTCCGGCTGGTTCTGGCACACGGCGGTGTTCTACCTCTGCATCCCAGTCATCTTCGTGATGTCGAGCTTCGCCTTCCACGACCATCTCCTGCTGTTCCTCGTGGTTGCCGCAACCTATGTGTTTCACGGCTTCACCGGCGACTGGGAAGACGGCCGGCGGACGTGGCGGAAGCTCTACCTCGCGGCTGCCTTGCTTGGCCTCGCCGTGCTCACCAAATATAACGGCGTCTTCCTCGGTCTCGCCTTCGCGATCTGGGTGCTCGTCCGGCCGAAGCTGCGGTCGCTCTTTGCCACGCCGCACCTCTACTTGGCGGCGCTCCTCGCGATCCTCATCCAGGCGCCGGTCTTTTACTGGAACGCCACGCACGGCTGGGTCAGCTTCCGCTTCCATCTCGGTGACCGCGCCGGCTCCGGCCTCGGCCAGCCGAACCTCAGCCAGGTGATCGACTACCTCGCGACCATGGCCGTGCTGATGTCGCCCGTGCTGTTCCTCAGCCTCTTCCGCCTGCCCTGGCTCAAGCCGAAATCGCCGGACGAGAGCCGCGCCATCGGCCTTTCCTCGTCGATCTACCTGACCTCCACCCTCGCCTGGGCGGTGATCGCAGCCTACGTCTACGTCTATTTCCACTGGAACGTGGTGGCCTATGCCGGCCTCGCGCCCATCGCCTACCGCCTGCTCGGCCCACGTGTCGGCTGGCTGCACGTCGCCTTCGGTCTGATCGTCGTAACGGTCGGCCTCGTCTCCTACACGCTCACCCCGACCAGTCTCTTCGGCTACCGCGACCTCGGCGCCGCCGCCAGCTACGGCTGGCCGACGCTCGCGACGGAGGTTCAGGCGGCGCAGCAGGCCAACCCCGGCACCTTCCTTGTTGCTACTCGCTATACCTACGCCGCGCAGCTCGGTTTCGAGTTGCACGATGCCGACGTGGCAGCCTTCAATCAGACCCCGTCGCAGAACGACTTCTGGTGGGACAAGGCCGCGCACAAGGGACAGGACGCCATCATCATCGCCGACCAGGCGGCGCAATCGACCATCGACGAGGCGCGGCCGCACTTTGCTTCGCTGCAAAAGCTGAGCGATGTGCCCGCCAGGGATGCCTTCGGCAATACGGTGTGGACCTTCGAGATCTGGCTCGGCCGAGGCTACGATGGCAACTGAGCGCTCGCCCGTCGTCATGCGGCCCGCCACCATCGCACAGATCGCGGTGCTGCTGCTGCTTGCGATCAAGCTCTATCTCTCGATCAGCGCCCCGCCCATCGGCGACGAGGCCTATTACTGGATGTGGGGTCAAAAGCTCGGCTGGTCGTATTTCGACCATCCGCCGCTCCACGCCTGG